>CAZGWV010000262.1:0-1011 GCA_964529555.1 uncultured Rhizobium sp. | reverse complement strand
CCGGCAAATTCCGGATAGCGCGTTTCCAACAACGTGGCGATTCGCAAGGCATGCTGGTTGTGATTGAAGCCGCCGCAGTCGCGGCAACACTCGGCGAGCACGGCCTCGCCGGCGTGTCCGAACGGCGGGTGGCCGATATCGTGCATCAACGCCAAGGCCTCGATCAAATCCTCGTTGAGCCGCAATTCCCGGCCAATCGTGCGGGCGATCGAAGCGACTTCGAGCGTATGGGTCAAACGCGAGCGGTGATAGTCGCCAAGTTCGCCGGTGAAGACTTGCGTCTTGTGGGCCATGCGGCGAAAGGCGCTGCTGTGAATAATCCGATCACGATCGCGTTGAAACGGCCCGCGGTAGGAGTGGGCTTGCTCGCCGTGTTCGCGCCCAGCCGTATCGGCGCTATGCATTGCGTAGGGAGCGAGCAAGGCGGCCTCACGCTCAACGGTCGACTCGGCGGCGCACAGATTACGAGTCATTGATTAACGCCTCCCACAGGGCTTCCAACGATTGCGAAATCACCCGTGTTCCCGCCGTGGTGGACATGAAGTTGTTGTCCCCCGGCCAGCGCGGCACCAAATGCCAGTGCAAATGGCCGGGAACTCCCGCGCCGGCGATTCGACCCAGATTGAGGCCGATGTTAAAGCCCTCGGCGGAGATTAACTTGGCCAGCCGCTTTGTGTAGCGACTCAGCGCTGCCATCGTCGCCAGATGTTCGTCACTTGTCAGGTCGCTCAATTCCGCCACATGCCGCAAGGGCGCAACCAGCAAATGGCCATTGTTGTAGGGGTAGCGATTGAGCAGGGTGACGCAGTGATCGTCGCGAGCAATAACCAGATTCTGTTGATTGGCGGCAGCGGCAGCGGCATAATCGCCGGCGGCTCGGCACAGAAAACAGTCGTGAGCGGCACCGGCCTGCCACGTGTTTGGCAGGACCTGTGTCTCTTCGTTCTTGTCGCCCGAGGCGATATAGCCGATTCTCCAGGGTGCCCAGATTCGCTGTTCGTCTGCCACGAT
>CAZGWV010000261.1:0-1023 GCA_964529555.1 uncultured Rhizobium sp. | reverse complement strand
CATGCTCTGGTCCTACATCAACCAGGTCCGCGAGGAGCAGCGCGGCGGGGTGTAGCCTTGAATACATCCTTCGAGACGATCGCCACGATGGGGCTATGTTGTTGAAGCGTCGTGCCAGCGATCCCTCAGGATGAGGGTGGTGGGTGTTGTGATATCTCAGAGCCAACCGGCTTCATCCTGAGGGATTGGCGCAAGGCGCCAATCGTCTCGAAGGATGCGTTCAACGCCCCGGCCGCCCGACATCCCCCCAAACCCGCCAATCCGTGCCGATTCCGCAACGCTGCCGCGCCCGTCATGCCGCCGGGGCTTGCCATGTCGCCCCCCTGTCACGATGTTATGCGAGAGAATCGCTCACCCCGGTTGCTGGAGCCATGTGGCGCAAAGCGGGGAACCTGACCGGCCCGGCGGGTCGCGCCGCCAGACCTGTCAAAGTCGACGGGTACACATGACCCAGATCATTTCGCACGCGCCGGCGCTCTTCGCACAGAAGGGGTGGCCCGCCCTCGTTCTCAACGCCGACTTCCGTCCGTTGTCATACTATCCGCTCTCCCTCTGGCCCTGGCAGGAGGTGGTGAAATCCGTTTTCCTCGAACGGGTGGATGTGGTCGCGGAATACGACGAATACGTCCACTCGCCCTCGATCACGATGCGGCTCCCGTCCGTCATCGCGCTGCGTGAATTCGTGAAGCAGGATCGCCAGCCGGCGTTCACGCGCTTCAACGTCTTCCTGCGCGACGGCTTCGCGTGCGTCTATTGCGGCAGCCATGATGATCTCACCTTCGACCACCTGATCCCCCGCTCGAAAGGCGGGCGGACAAGCTGGGAGAACATCGTCGCCGCATGCAGCCCGTGCAACCTGCGCAAGGGCGGCCGCATGGCGCACGAGATCAACATGCACCCCTCTCACCGCCCGCATCGCCCCACCACATTCCAGCTGCAGGAACAGGGCCGAAAATTCCCGCCCAACCACCTGCACCAGACCTGGCTCGATTATCTCTACTGGGACGTCGAACTGGAAACGTA
>CAZGWV010000260.1:0-1029 GCA_964529555.1 uncultured Rhizobium sp. | reverse complement strand
CGTACTTGCCGCCGCCGTGAGCCTTGCCGGCTGCATCATGGACCCCGGCACGCGCTACGATCCGCACGCCCCGACCCCATCGTCCGGCATCGAAACGATCGATCCGTACAAGATCGACCAGATTCCTGACACGGCCTACGAGATCTGGAAGCGCGACAAGGAACGCAACGAAAAGGTTGCGGGCAAAGAGGACAAGGACGCCTATCCGCCGCTGTTCAAGGGACAGAAGGCGGACTTCGGCGGCGCATCGAAATGATCCGGCTGCCTCCACGGGCAGAGCGCTTGCGACAGTGGAGCGCATAGCGAGTGCGATAGCGCGATCCAGGCGGGAGAACGTCAGGCATCTGCCGCAGGCCGAACGCAATGCGGGCGAGCGGAACAATGTTCGCAGGCAATCGAACGCGCGAACATTTGCTTCTGCATCGCGCGACGCAGGTGTAGACTGGCTGCTCCTGTTCCGAGGTCGACATGGCCGATTTCTCCACCATCATGCGCCGCATCATCACGGGCGACGACGCCGAAGGGCAGTCTCTGGTGATCATCGACGGGCCGCCATCGGCGACGAGTGGCGATCCGAATGTCGGCGGCCTGTTCGACATCTGGCACGATGCATCCGCCGGTCTTCTCGATCCGAAATTCCATGCCGATCGCGGGCCCGAGCGTTGTGTGCTCTCGCCTGCTCCCGGCGCCGTCAAGGTGCGCTGGTTCGTGATCCCGCCGCGCCCGCCGGGCGTACCGGCGGAGGAGCTCAACGCCGCTACGCGCGCCCGCTTCGCATCCTTCGACGCCGAGCATCACCTGACAGACCAGTCGAAACATCCGGCCATGCACCGCACGGAATCCATCGATGTCATCTGCCTGTTGCAGGGCGAGGTCGATCTCATCCTCGACAAGACCCGCACGCGCGTGAAACCCGGCCAGATCGTTATCCAGCGCGGCACCAGTCACGGCTGGGAAGCCATCGGAGGGCCTGCCTTGCTGCTGGCCGTGCTGATCGATCGGCCATTGGCTGGGCATGAAGGCTAGCAG
>CAZGWV010000259.1:0-1041 GCA_964529555.1 uncultured Rhizobium sp. | reverse complement strand
TGTGCCCATGATAAGGCACACCGTCCAAGCAGAACCAATCCCAAGAATCGGCTGGCAGCAAGGGATCGACGACCAACGTGTCGCCCGCCCGTGGTACGATACCCACCAGACTGCCAATCACCAAATCACAGAACGTGGAGTGATTGTAATACCGGCTGCGTTTTTCTTTTTCGCCCGTAATCAGCCACTCGCCGGTTGTTTCATTCAAATACTCTCCGATGTAGGCGACTCCATTTTTTTGATGAGCTCTGGCATAGGCCAGCAGTTGCTCGAAATAATCACGCCTACTTACAAATTCCTGCTCCGGACCTCTCAGCAAATTCGCCAGCCCCGCGAGGGTCTGGCTTGTGGCAAAGGGCCATACCGCGCCATCCCATTCACACGTTCCCGTGCCATGCGTCCGAAAAGCAGGATGTCGCTGTTCGGCTGTCGTGATTCCCCACGGTGCCCAAAAACCTTCGCGGTCCTTAAGTTGCAACCAGGCTTCTGTGTGTGTCACATCTGCGATCTCGAACATCCAAGGGATAAATCCGATTTCCTCTTTGACTTTCAAGAACTCGCCATCAGACGACTTGGTAACATAAAATTTTGATTCTTCATCCCAAAGTTCAGAGTTGATCTTGTTTCGCAGCTCGCGGGCCGTCCGAGAAAACTCTTTTTCAACCTCACCGCGTCCTGCCAGCTTGGCAATTTCACAAATGGCCCCAGCGTTTGCCGCCATGTAGCTGTTGATCGTGGGGCGCACATTCTCGACATGTCGCCCGCCGCTAATCGATTCCTCCATGCCGTCTTTAACATCGTATTGCCAGAACAGGCCGTCGGTCCGACCACGTTCCGCTACCCACGTGCGATAATCAGCCACCAAATCGTCGAGCAAATCAATAAGAAACTGCTCATCACCCGTCACCTGAAAACGCTCATAGAGTGCCGCCGCGGCCCAACTGCTGAATTTGTGAAAGTGCGGCATCGGACCGCCATTGGCCCCCCCGCGAAACCAAAACAAGGTGTACTCATCAAGCAGCTTTTGATCGCGCAGCCAAC
>CAZGWV010000258.1:0-1066 GCA_964529555.1 uncultured Rhizobium sp. | reverse complement strand
AAAACTGGTCCAGTTGTTATGAAGGTCTAACGGCCCCTTGGGGGCGAGGAGACCTTGATGACGAAACGACGTAAGCGGCATTCTCCGGAGCAGATTGTGGCGAAGCTGCGAGATGCCGAGGCGATGCTCAATTCGGGTAAGGACTTGGCGGTCGTGCTGCAGGCCTTGGAGGTGAGCGAATCGAGTTACCTCCGCTGGAAGAACCAGTACGGCGGGATGAAGAGCGAAGAGGCGATTCGCCTCAAGAAGCTCGAAGACGAGAACCGGCGACTGAAGCAACTCGTTGCGGATCTAACGCTCGACAATCAGATGCTCAAGCACATTGCGGAGGGAAACTGGTGAGCCCTTCCCGGAAGCGCGCGGCGGTCCGTGAACTTCGAGCGAAGTATCCGGCATCCGAGCGAAGGGCGTGTCGAGTGATTGGTCAGCCGCGTAGTAGCCATCGTTACGAGGCGCAGCCTCGTGACGATGAACCAGCGTTGGTGAAGCGGATGCTCACCTTGGTGAGAGAGCGTCCCCGGTTTGGGTATCGTCGGATCGGGGCGTTGCTGCGTCGAGAAGCGTGGCGTGTGAGTGACACGCGGATCTATCGACTTTGGCGTCGCGAGGGCTTAAAAGTGCCTCAGAAGAAGCGAAAACGACGTGGACGGGGCCAGCGTCTCAATGGCTGTCAGCATCGCGTGGCCGAACACCAGAACCATGTTTGGTGCTGGGACTTTGTGCATGACCGGACCGTGAATGGCAGTCCGTTGAAGTGGCTCTCGATCGTCGACGAGTACACCCGGGAATGCCTCACCTTGAAGGTCGACCGCAGCATTACCAGCGAGGACGTGATCGAGACGCTCGCCGAGTTGTTCGCGATGCGGGGAGTCCCCAAGCACATTCGTAGTGATAATGGTCCGGAGTTCATCGCTAAGGCAATTCGGAAGTGGACGGAGCAACTCGGGATCGAGACGCTCTACATCGAGCCAGGAAGTCCCTGGCAGAATGGTTACGCCGAGAGCTTCCATGGCAAGCTGCGCGATGAGTTTCTGGCCTTGGAGGAGTTTGAGAGTTTAGCCGCGGC
>CAZGWV010000257.1:0-1109 GCA_964529555.1 uncultured Rhizobium sp. | reverse complement strand
GAATTCTGCAGCGCGTGAATGAAACCGCGGGGCTTCGAAATTGGCCTGTGCGATTAGAATGGACCGGTTTTGAACAGGTAGAAGGTGCGGAGGAAATAACGTCGGCACAGAAGGCAGAGATCGAGCAAACGTTGGATACGCTGTTACGCCGCTTCTTCTAAGTCGTCGGAACCGGGAAAGCGCAAGTTGAACAGGCCAAAGATTTCCTTGCGTGAAAGCCCAAGCTTGGCCGTGGGTGTGCCATCGAACACGGCGTTGAACAATTCGCGCTTTTCCTCAAGCACTCGGTTGATCCGTTCTTCGATCGTGCCGGTGGCGAGAAAGCGAGTAACCGTCACGGGTCCGGTCGCGCCAATGCGATGCGCGCGATTGATGGCCTGGTCTTCAACGGCGGGATTCCACCAGCGGTCGAACAAAAAGACATAGCCCGCGAACTGTAGATTCAAACCCACGCTTCCCGCGCCATAACTCATGAGGATGACGTGCTTGGTGGGATCCTCGCGAAACGTGTTGATGACGGCATCGCGGCGGTTCGACGGCACACGACCATGGTATTCGACGGGGCCAAAATCCTGGAGCCGTTCGCGGAGTTGCTCAATTGTGCTGACCCATTGGCTGAAGATGATCGCTTTGCGGCCACTGGCGACGCATTCTTCGAGATCAACGGCGAGCCGATCGAACTTGGCACTCGCTCCCGTGACCGGATCGAAATTGCAAATCTGCTTGAGACGGATCACCAATTCAAACACGTGCTGAATAGTGAGTGATTCCTGCAATTTATTGAGATGGATGACCCCTTCCTTTTCGGCCATCTCATAGGCGATTTGCTGTTCGGCGGAGAGTTCGATTTCGGCATCGCGAAACAGCTTGGGAGGAAGATCCGTCAGGACCTGATCTTTCGTGCGACGGATGACGTAATCGCTCACCGATTTACGGATGTTGGCAATTTTCATCTGCGGTTGCAGGCAGCCGGGCGAAACGAACTCAAAAATTCCGAGCAGATCGTCGGCACTATTTTCGATGGGAGTACCGGTGAGCGCCCAGCTCCGACGACGTGGAATCGAGCAGACCACTTCGTTGGTGGTGCTGGCGCGGTTTTTGATCCGCTG
>CAZGWV010000256.1:0-1160 GCA_964529555.1 uncultured Rhizobium sp. | reverse complement strand
CAGAACATGGCCGACGCCCTGCCCGCGCTGGGCATCGTGGCCGCCGTGCTCGGCATCATCAAGACGATGGGCGCCATCTCGCAGCCGCCGGAATATCTCGGCTCGCTGATCGGCTCGGCGCTCGTCGGCACATTCCTCGGTGTGTTCCTTGCCTACGGCTTCGTCGGCCCGTTCGCCGCCCGCATGGGCCAGGTGATCGACGAGGAAGGCCAGTTCTACAAGATCATCAAGGACGTGCTGGTCGCCCACCTGCATGGCAACGCCGCCCAGGTTTCCGTCGAACTCGGCCGCGGCCAGGTCCCGTCCGAGAGCCAGCCCTCCTTCGCGGAGCTCGAAGAAGCGCTCAACGCAGTTACAGTTTAGGGCGGTCACAGTTTAGTAGAGTAGCGTAACACCAGCGTATGCATCACGGCCCGGCTCATTCGAGCCGGGTCGCTTGCGTTTCAGGCGGGCCACGGCAATCCTGCGACAGGAAGCGGGGAGGCAATCCAGATGACAGCACCCGCACGCCTCCGCCGGCTGGCCGCAGTCCTCGTCGCGCTTGGCATGTCAGCCTGCACAGCCTTCCCGACGCTGGCCGAACGCACCAACCTGCTTGAGCCAACGCTCGAATACTACGCGCCCGCATCGGGCGGCGCAGCGCCGCTCGTTATCCTCGTTTCCGGTTGTGGCGGGCTGCACGGATTGCAGGGCCCCAAGGCCGTGATGAAGAACTACGCCGCCGCAGCCAATCGCGCCGGGGCCTATGCCGTGGTGATGGACAGCTTCGCCTCGCGCGGCATTCCTTTCGACGACGCGGTCAGCACGGTCTGCTCCGGCCTGCGCCTGCATGGCAATGAGCGCGCGGGCGACATCATCGCGGCGGAAGCGCTGGCGCGCAGTCATTGGAGCGTGGACTTCTCCGGCGTGATCCTCGCCGGCTGGAGTCATGGCGGCTGGACCGTGATGGAGTTGCTCTCCGCCGGTCCGCGCGCAAAGAACGTTGGAGGCTTCCGCATCGAGCAGGCCTCGCCCGCTCTCACGCCCGACGCGGTCGTGCTTTACTATCCCTATTGCGGATTCCTGAACTCGGCCTCGCGAAGCAGGTGGGACTTCAAGGGGCCGCTGCTCTATCTCAACGCCAGCACCAACGCGCCTGCCGCCGGCAAGGAATGCACTGA
>CAZGWV010000255.1:0-1197 GCA_964529555.1 uncultured Rhizobium sp. | reverse complement strand
CGATAAAACGATCGAGTCCGATTGTGCGGGCACCGGTTGTCGCCGCATGCAGCAAGGCCGCGCTCCCCGCACCACCTGTTCCTAGGACAGCCACGTCATACTTATTCATGTTTTGTGACTCAATCCGTCCCTGGCTAGGAAATTGCCAAAAGCCGCAAAGTCATTCAAGGGCTTTTCCGCCACATTATGGAATATGTTTTACTAGTTCTCAAAAACCTCGTCGATGCCGCACAAGTGAGCCAACAAGGACAATGCCTCAGATGGAAGCCGTGCTCGAAAACACGGACGCGAGTTCGTTACCGTTGATCG
Source organism: uncultured Rhizobium sp. (assembly GCA_964529555.1). Classification (GTDB taxonomy): domain Bacteria; phylum Pseudomonadota; class Alphaproteobacteria; order Caulobacterales; family Hyphomonadaceae; genus UBA7672. The sequence goes on along the minus strand of CAZGWV010000255.1, from coordinate 888 downwards.
AGTGCGTAAACTGCGTCAAAACGCTGCCGCTCCGTATTTCGCGCGGCTTGGAACAGTCGTCCGTCTGGATTTGCGCCGGCTGTGGAGTCTCGTTCGTTGGTCTCGCTCACGCTGAATCGATTGAGCGGCAAGGCCGCTTGATTCGGCTACACGATCAATATTTCGATGACAGCGCGCTTCCCGACATTCCGGTTCATATTCGCCGACATATTGCCTCGCTGGCAACGCGCAGTGCCTTACCGGCTCACCTGGAAAAACGCCGCTCCGAGCGTGTTTACAATGCCATGGTGATTCAAGCCGTCGAAATGGATGACAACTTCGTGCTGCAAAACAAAGCGATGAAAGTGATTCTGACCGACATCTCGCGCGATGGGGTGGGCCTCGCGATTCCCGCGACGCTGTCGCATGACCTGCTTGCCCTCAAGTTTCCAGCCGCCAGTGGCAGTGCGATCCAGGCGATCGTCCGGATCACCCGACAACGCGAGTTGCCCTCTCCCTTTATCGAGTATGGCTGTAACTTCGTCACTCGCTTGGGCAATTAGTTTCGTTTCGCTAAGGAAACGACTTCGCGCGGCGCGGGGCCGACGTACTCGGCCAATGGACGAACCAAACGATTGTCGGCCAACTGCTCCGACACATGCGCGACCCAACCAGCGGTGCGGGCCATCACGAAAATGGGTGTATAGAGATCGATCTCAAAGCCCATCAGATAGTAAGCTGGGCCTGCGGGAAAATCCAAGTTCGGATAGATCTTCTTTTGGGCGACCATCTGCTCTTCTAGGATATTGGAAATCTCGACCCACTTCTTCTCGCCCTTGAGTTCGGCCATTTGGTCGCGGAATTTGGTCATCGTTGGCACCCGTGAATCGCCAAATCGATAAATGCGAT
>CAZGWV010000254.1:0-1242 GCA_964529555.1 uncultured Rhizobium sp. | reverse complement strand
ACACGACGGAAGAAGACGAGAAAGAGATCGCCGCGAAAGAGTGGGACCTCGCCTACATCCCGCTCGACGGCACGATCGGCTGCATGGTCAACGGCGCCGGCCTCGCCATGGCGACGATGGACATCATCAAGCTCTACGGCGAAGAGCCGGCCAACTTCTGCGACGTCGGCGGCGGCGCGGGCAAGGAGAAGGTGGCGGCTGCCTTCAAGATCATCATGCAGGACCCCAAGGTGAAGGGCATCCTCGTGAACATCTTCGGCGGCATTATGAAGTGCGACGTCATCGCGGAAGGCGTGCTCGCCGCCGTGAAGGAGACGAACCTTTCGGTTCCGCTGGTCGTTCGCCTCGAAGGCACGAACGTCGAACTCGGCAAGAAGATCATCAACGAAAGCGGCCTCGCCGTGATCTCGGCCAACGACCTCGACGACGCGGCGCAGAAGATCGTCGCCGCCATCAAGGGCAAATAGGCCTCACACGCTTCTCGCCGAACCCATTTTACGACCTTTCAAGGCAGACACGATGTCCATCCTGATCGACAAGAACACCAAGGTTCTCACCCAGGGCATGACCGGCAAGACCGGCACGTTCCACACCGAGCAGGGCATTGCCTACGGCACACAGTTCGTCGGCGGCATCACGCCGGGCAAGGGCGGCCAGAAGTGGGTCGGCACGCTGCCGAACGGTGAAAAGGCCGAGCGTCCGCTGTTCAACACGGTCGCCGAAGCGCGCGATGCGACGGGCGCCAACGCCACGGTGATCTACGTGCCGCCGTCGGGCTGCGCCGCCGCCATTCTCGAAGCCATCGACGCCGAAATCCCGCTGATCGTCACGATCACGGAAGGCGTGCCGGTGCTCGACATGGTGAAGGTGAAGGACCGCCTGTCGAAATCGAAATCGCGCCTGATCGGGCCGAACTGTCCGGGCGTGCTGACGCCGGGCGAGTGCAAGATCGGCATCATGCCGGGCAACATCTTCTCGAAGGGCTCGGTGGGCGTTCTCTCGCGCTCGGGTACGCTGACCTATGAGGCGGTGTTCCAGACCACGAATGAGGGCCTCGGCCAGACCACGGCTGTCGGCATCGGCGGCGACCCGGTGAAAGGCACGGACTTCATCGACGTGCTGGAGATGTTCCTCGCCGACGACGCCACCAAGTCCATCATTATGATCGGCGAGATCGGCGGATCGGGCGAAGAAGACGCGGCGCAGTTCCTCAAGGACGAAGCCAGGCGCGGCCGCAAGAAG
>CAZGWV010000253.1:0-1242 GCA_964529555.1 uncultured Rhizobium sp. | reverse complement strand
ATCGCGCCTCACGCGCCGCCTGCGGTGCATTTCGCTTTGCTCAATGCACCCTACGAATCTGCTCTATCGAGGGACCCCCTCCGTCTCGCGCGCGAGGGCGCGCGATCCACCTCCCCCAGTTGCGGGGCAACTGGGGGAGGAAAGAGGCGGCGGTGGCGGCTCAGGCGCCTTCGAGGACTCGCGGGATGCGGAAGACGACGTCTTCCTGGGCGGTGACGACTTCCTGCACCGAGACGTCGAAGCGGGCGCGGCAGGCGGCTATTACGCCTTGCACCAGAGTCTCCGGGGCGGAGGCGCCGGCGCTGAGGCCGAGTGTGTTTACGCCGTTGAACCAGGACCAGTCGATGTTGCTGGCCGAGGCGATGAGGTGGGCGCTGTTGGCGCCGGAGCGTTCGGCGACTTCTTTCAGTCTTACCGAGTTGGAGGAGTTGGCGGCGCCGATGACGAGGACGAGCTGGGCTTCGGCGGCGATGGCCTTGACGGCTTCCTGGCGGTTGGTGGTGGCGTAGCAGATGTCGTCCTTGCGCGGTTCGGCCATCAGGGGGAAGCGGCGGCGCAGGGCGGCGACGATGTCTTTCGTGTCATCGACGGAGAGCGTCGTCTGCGTGGCGTAGGCGAGGCGGGTGATGTCGGGCGGCTGGATGGTCTCGGCGTCTTCGACGGTTTCGACCAGCGTCATGGCGCCGGGATCGAGCTGGCCCATCGTGCCGACGACTTCGGGGTGGCCGGCGTGGCCGATCAGCAGAATGTGGTGGCCGGCGCGGGCGTGGTTCTGCGCCTCGGCGTGGACTTTGGATACGAGGGGGCAGGTGGCGTCGACGAAGGTCATCTCGCGGCGGGCGGCTTCGGCGGGGACGACCTTGGGAACGCCGTGGGCGGAGAAGACGACGGGGCGGTCATCCGGGCATTCGGAAAGTTCCTCGACGAAGACGGCGCCCATCGCTTCGAGGCGTTTCACAACATGGGCGTTGTGGACGATTTCGTGCCGCACGAAGACGGGCGCCCCCCACTTCACCAGCGCCTGCTCGACGATCTGGATCGCGCGGTCCACCCCGGCGCAGAACCCGCGCGGGGCGGCGAGAAGGATGGAGAGGGGCGGCTTCGGCATGCTTCGCGGGGAGTAGGGAATGGGGAGTGGGGAGTAGGGCGGTTTGGCCGGCTTTGGATATGGGGTGCAGGTTACTATTCCCCATTCCCTACTCCCTATTCCCGCTTTGACCAAAAGCGGCGATTCTGGGGCAG
>CAZGWV010000252.1:0-1251 GCA_964529555.1 uncultured Rhizobium sp. | reverse complement strand
ACCTTGCCCCCTCCAAATCTACCGTCTACAAAGACTGCAAACCGCCCACCAAGTGGCGGACGCAGACAGGAGGACTCCATGCCGACCCGCGCACTCCGCGCCGCGCTCATCTGCGCCGCCAGCCTCGTCATTGCCGCGCCCGCGCTCGCGCAAAACCACACGCCGCCGAAGGAGGCGATGGCCCCTGGCTGGGAGCCCAAGCGCAATGCGATGGGTCAGCCCAACTTCTCCGGCGCGTGGGGTAATGAATCGCTCACCCCGTTCGAGCGCCCGGCCGCTATGGGCACGCGCAAAGTCCTCACGCCCGCCGAAGTCACCCAGCGCGAGGGCGGGGCGGACTCACGCTATGCCGCCGCCAACGCGCCCACCGATCACTCCAAACCCGTCGTCGAGGATGGCCGCACCGGCGGCTACAACTCCTACTGGGTCGGCAACAACAATCGCGTCATGCGCGTCGGCGGCGAGCCGCGCACATCGCACATCACCTATCCCGAAAACGGCCGCATCCCCGCCCGCAAGCCCGACGCGCCGCCCAAACAGACCAGCCCGCTGCAGACCATCTTCTTCACCCCCGAAGTCGGCGACCTCGATTCATACGAAGTCCGCTCCGGCGCCGAACGCTGCATCTTCTGGCCGTCGCAAGCTGGCGCCGTCCTCCGCGCCGCCGCCTACAACACCAACTACCAGATCACGCAAGGCACAGACGCCGTCGCCATCATGGCCGAGACGATCAACGACACCCGCATCGTCCGCCTCAACTCCACACACCATCCATCTTCGGCGATCACGCGCCCCTGGATGGGCGATTCCATCGGCTGGTATGAAGGCGACACGCTCGTCGTCGAGACGATCAACTACCATCCCGAGCAGTATTTCTTCTACGCCTCCGACCAACTCAAGGTCACCGAACGCTTCACGCTCGTCGCCGACGACCGTCTGCTCTACCAGTTCCACGTCGAAGACCCGCTCGTCTGGGCCGAGCCCTGGGGCGGCGAATACGAATTCAGCCGCTCGCCCGGCGTGTGGGAATACGCCTGCCACGAAGGCAATCACGGCATGTACAACGCCCTGATGATCGGCCGCATGCAGGACGCCGGCCTCATCAAACAGGACACCGCGGCGACGCTGGGCGGCATCGACTAGCGCATCACCGCGTCCGCGGTGCTACAATACCGGCCCCCGAAGGCCTCATGCGACTGACCCGGCCTCCGCGCACCGAACACATCCTTCGAGACGCGCCCTGCGGGCGCC
>CAZGWV010000251.1:0-1318 GCA_964529555.1 uncultured Rhizobium sp. | reverse complement strand
GCTTGGCTCACGGATTGAAAGAAGCCTTCGATATAGTCCGCGGGATTCTGTCGCGCAAGGTTGGGATCGCTGGGGTCTAGCAAGATTCCCGCTTCGCCACTGGGGTAATCATAAACCGCCGTGGCGACTTCTTCTCCCGTGGCAATGTCGACGACCAATGCCCGCACGCTGTTGGTTCCATAATCGACTCCGATGGCATATTGTTTCATGGCTGATCCGCGACCTGACTAATCTGAAAAAGTTGGCAAAGTGACAAAGAATTTCAAACGACCCTTCGATGTGGATTCGCATGTCATTCCGAGGGCAGCAAAATTTTTACTCGTACGACCCGAGGAACCTGGCCAGGATGCCTGTAAGTTTGACATGGGAACACAGTAAGAACCCTGATGACTCCACCCGTGGAACCCATATCGGAATGACACGAATCTCAAACGCTGAGAACTACGAAAATCCTATTATCTAATGACAATCGCGCGAACGGAAGCCGCTATCTGACGCAAAAAAACAGACCCTGCAACCCCAGGCACCGACAGTGCGCTTTCATGGAACTTTAGCGATTGTTGCCAACGCGGCAGGCGACCGCTAAATTCAAGTCACACGTTTTCGATCTCGTCTCGTGTCCGTTTCTCCGCTCGCTACGCTGCCAGGAGTTGCCGTGATTCGCTTGCTATTCGCTTTGACACTGTTGGTTTCGCTAGCCAATTTCACCCGCGCGGATGTCTCGGTCAACGACTTCGACGACATTCAGTTGTTCACGCTCAAGAACGCCGCGGGAATGGAGGTCGGCGTCACCAATTTCGGCGCGATTATCACCTCGATCAAAGTCCCTGACCGCGACGGCAACTTCGCCGATGTCACGCTCGGTTACGACAACGTCGCCGCTTACATCAATGCGGTCGACAAGCCCTATTTCGGCGCGGTCGTGGGCCGCTACGGCAACCGCATCGCCCAAGGAAAATTCTCCATCGGCGAGGAAGAATATGAATTGCCGATCAACAATCCCCCCAACAGCCTGCATGGCGGCACGATTGGTTTCGACAAGGTCGTGTGGGATGCCGAAGTCGTGGGCGACAACGCCGTTAAGCTCACCTATCTCGCCAAAGATGGCGAGCAAGGCTATCCCGGCAATCTCAAAGCCACGGTGACTTATACACTCACCGACGACAATGAAATCGTTGTCGATTATCACGCCACGACCGACAAAGCCACGCCGGTCAATCTCACCCAGCACGCCTATTTCAATCTCAAAGGGGAAGGCGAGGACACGATCCTCGACCACGAGTTGATGATCAATGCCGACAAGTACACCCCCGTCGAT
>CAZGWV010000250.1:0-1346 GCA_964529555.1 uncultured Rhizobium sp. | reverse complement strand
TGCCGGAGAAGCTGGCCTCGCAGACGATCGAGCTGGCGGGCGAAGGCGATGGCGAGGATGTGGCGCCGTGGATACTGGCGCGCGATGCGGCGATCCTTGCCCTGCTCTATGGCGCAGGGCTTCGTCTCTCGGAAGCGCTGGCGCTGACGGGGCGCGACGTGCCGGCGCCAGAGGCTCTGCGGGTTTATGGCAAGGGGCGCAAGGTTCGCATTGTGCCGCTGATCCGTGCGGTGCGTGAGGCAGTGAATGAGTATGCGAAGGTGTGCCCCTACCCTTCGGCGCCGGATGAGCAGATCTTCCGTGGTGCGCGTGGCGGGCCGTTGAATCCGCGACTGGTGCAGCGGCTGATGGAGACGCTGCGGGCGCGGCTGAACCTGCCGGAGACGGCGACGCCACATGCGCTGCGCCACTCGTTTGCGACGCACCTTCTGGCCAATGGCGGCGACCTGCGGTCGATCCAGGCGCTGCTGGGCCATGCCAGCCTGTCGACGACGCAGATCTATACCGGCGTCGATGCCGCGCGCCTGATGAAGGTGCATGCGGAGGCTCATCCCAGAGCCTAGTCGCCCAGAGCCTAGTCGCGACGCTCTCTGGATCGGCGCGAAACTCTGGAGTGTCCCGAACACCTGTCTTTACCGTGAGTTGACGCACGCCGTGCCGCTTTCTAGCGTTCGCAACAAATGACGCGGCGAAGCTGCGCAACGACGTGCCGTCACATAACGCCGCCATAAGCGACACCATAAACGTTCAACGTCTTGAGGGAGACGATTCAATGAAGGCCATCCTGTTTGCTGCCACCGCCGCTGCGGCGCTTGCACTTGCCGCCTGTGGGGGCGCCGAGCCCGAGAAGCCGGCGGAGCCCGCTGCCGATGCGGCGCCTGCGGCTGCCGCCACTGCGCCGACCGGGCCGGCGGCGATGCCCGAGGCGACCGACATCGCGGCTTTCATGCATGCGCGCCATGAGAATTATGAAATGCTCGGGGCCAATATGAAGGTGCTGCAGGACAACTTCCGCAGCGAGACGCCGGACATGGCGGCGGCGAGCGCTGCTGCGGTCAATGTGAAGGCGTTCGCCGATGCGATGGGCGCGTGGTTCCCGGCTGGCACGGGACCGGACAGCGGCATCGAGTCGGAAGCCAAGGCCAATATCTGGACCGACCGCACGACCTTCGACGCGGCGGTGACCAGGCTGCAGGGGGAAGCGGGCAAGCTTGCAGCGGCGAGCGATGCCACGGCGTTCAAGGCGCAATTCCCGGCGACGGGCGGGTCGTGCAAGAACTGCCATGACCAGTTCCGCGAAGAGAAGAAAGACTGATCGGCTTGGACGCCGCGAAGCCAGCTGAGCC
>CAZGWV010000249.1:0-1382 GCA_964529555.1 uncultured Rhizobium sp. | reverse complement strand
GGAAGGGGGCCGAATCGTAAATAAACTCCGCCGACTCCATGCCGCGTTGATTGCCGGGGATCGCATAGCTGTTCGCCGCGACTAACCACCCCCAACACGTAAGACTGGCAAAAATCAAATGCCGAGTGAAAAGACCATTCATAGCTGCTCGCTTCAGGATTCCGAGATCGATCGTTTCATTTTAGCAGTTGCCTGGGCGCATAATACCACATCGATTTGCAACGCGCTCCTCATAAATCGCAAGCTCATTCTGACACCGCTTCTTCCACTTGAATCTCCACGGTTGTTTTCGGTAAACCTTTGGATTTCGCCGTGATCGTGATTGTGCCCGGTTCGTTCATGGCTCGCACCACGATCAAGCTCCGCCCCTCAGACACCTTGCGCGGATTGGCTTGATACGATTCGCGGCTCCGAAGATCACCGCTCCCCACCGCGATGATTTCACCAGGACCGTCGATTTCATATTCCACGGCCTTGTTAACATTGGGGCACAGGGTTCCCATGTCATCCAGCAGTTCGACTTCCAAAAACGCCAAATCCTGCCCGTCGGCTCGGAGCGTGTCGCGATCGGACAAGAGTTGAATCTTAGCCGTGGGCCCGGCTGTCTTTAATTCGAAGGTTTCCAGAACTTTCTCATCATCGACTCCCTCGATTCGCAGTACGCCTGGCTCAAAAGGGACTTCAAACGTGGTGCGAAATTCTTGTTCCCGCGTCGTCTCTTTTTCCCCAAGCAGGTTGTCGTTCAGAGACAGCCTCACTGTGGGATAACGCGAGTACACTTCCACGGTTAAATCCTTGCCAGCGTGTTCCGGCCAAGTCCAACTGGTTTTCAAGGGCGGATGCGCCCACTTGGAAATCTGCCACGGCCTATCATCCGACGAGGGGACTTGCACCGTGGCATAAAGTTTTTCGCCGCGGTCCCACAAGATCTGGCGATAGAACGACAACGGTTTCCGTTCGCAAATCAAATCAAGGTCGCCACAGGCTCCACCATGCCACGGGAATTGAGGCTGCTCCCAAAACTCATGCCTTGTTTCTTCCGGGGCAAACACGCGGCCGATTCCCGCCTCGCCGAGATAATCGATCCCCGACCAAACAAAATCGCCAATCACATACGACTCGTCGTGCGCAGCCTCCCAACCTTCAAAGGCCGAGTTAGCATACGATTCGCTACTGTAAATCACACGCTCCGGAACTCGTTTATGGTCATCATGATGCCGGGTCGTCTGGTAGTTATAGCCAGCCACGTCAAGCGACTCGAAAACCGAATCGAGCTTGGGCCAATCCTCGTTTTTCTCAAGTCCATTCAGCGCGATCGTCACGGGGCGCGTGGGATCGAGCTTGCGCGCATACTCCGCCATCTCGCCCGCTAAGCGTCGTCC
>CAZGWV010000248.1:0-1393 GCA_964529555.1 uncultured Rhizobium sp. | reverse complement strand
CCGGCGCGGATGATTACGAATGCTGCAAGGGCCAGGGCGCCGTCATCGCGTTCGATCTTGCAACCGGCGAAAAGCTCTGGACCGGCACAACGATGGAAGAGGCCAGGCCCACGCGCCTGGGCCGCACCGGCACGCAGCAGTGGGGGCCATCAGGCGCCATCATCTGGTCAACGCCCACCATCGACCCCAGGCGCAACGTCGCCTATGCCGGCACCGGCGAAAACGTCTCGTGGCCCGCCACGGATACCTCCGACGCCATCATCGCCTATGACCTCGACACGGGCGACAAGCGCTGGGTGTTCCAGGCGACCAAGGCCGATATCTGGAACTATGCCTGTGGCCGCCGCAGCGCGAACTGCGACTGGCCCGGCGAATACCACAGCCCCGACCACGACTTCGGCGCGACCGCCATGCTGATCGAGCGCATCGATGGATCGGAACTGGTCGTCGCCGGCCAGAAATCCGGCGTCGTCTGGGCGCTCAATCCAGACAATGGCCAACTCGTCTGGTCGAACAAGGTCGGCCGTGGTTCGGCCAATGGTGGGGCGCACTGGGGCCTCGCCTATGATGGCGAACTGATCTTCGCGCCGATGAACGATCCCAACCGTCCCGCCACACCCGGCGAGAACCCCGCCTTCGGCCCCGGCATCCACGCACTCGATGCGATGACGGGTGAGATCAGGTGGTCGTACAAACCCAACCAGCGCGACTGCGGCGCCGAAATCCCAGCCGCCGTCGCCTACACGCCCACACCCGAATGGCGCATCCAGCCCGTCTCCGCGCCCATCTTGCCAACGCCGCGCGTAGTCACTCCGCCCCGCCCGGCCGCGCCCGCTGCAACGGCGCCGGCGACCGCCACACCAGCCGCAGCAGCCCCCGCCCCGCCGCCGCGCCCGACAAACATCTGCCGCCTCGGCATGTCGCCCGCGCCGCTGGTCGTCGATGGCGCGGTCGTCACCGGCACAACGCAAGGCATGCTGCGCATCTTCGACGCAAAGACCGGCGCGATCCTGTTCGAATACATGACCAACCGCGACTTCCCGGAAACCGTGAACGGCGTCAAAGGCCACGGCGGCGGCCTCGACAGCGCTCCCTATATCGCAGGCGATGGCACGCTGTTTGTGCAGTCCGGCTATGCGCGCTTTGGAGAGCCCCCCGGCAACGTGCTGATCGCGTTCAGGCCGAAGGGGAAATAGCGCCTACTTCTCGAACGGGTCCCGCATCAGGATAACATCCTCGCGCTCCGGGCTCGTGCTCAGCAACGCCACCGGCTTGCCAACCAACTCCTCCAGCCGCCGCACATACTTCACCGCCTCCCCCGGAAGCTGCGTCCACGAACGGGCGCCGCGCGTTGAGCCTTTCCAGCCCTTCACAGTCTCATAGATCGGCTCGA
>CAZGWV010000247.1:0-1450 GCA_964529555.1 uncultured Rhizobium sp. | reverse complement strand
ATCTCGCTCTGCGCCCAGAACATATTCCTGGTGGTTTGCAACTCGTGATCGAGCCATATGAGCGCGAGAAAGAGATTTGGCCGATTGGCTGGAAAGTGGAAGGTTCGCCCCGTCGACTCGTGCCCCAGCTTTTTGAACCACTCACCATCGAGATCGAAGGCTACACCCTTACGGCGGCGTTGGAAGCCCTGGCACCGCGGCTGACCGTTCCCGTGGTGATGGATGATTTTGTTCTCTCGCAACTCGAGATCGATCCGGCCAAGATTCAAGTGAAAGTCCCCGCCAAGAAAACGTATCTCAAGGGGGCCATCGATCGGATTTTTAGCCAGGCCCGTTTGGCGTGTGAATTGCGAACCGACGACCGCGGTACGCCATTTCTGTGGGGTACGCAGTACGGTCCCGACAGCCGCCCGGCGAAGTGAGCGAAGCTTCTTTGTCTTGCCGAATCCTAGTGGGCATTGGGGCCGCGAGCTTGGTATGATGGGTGCCGCCCAACCACCAGCTCAAGTTCACCCGGAAGCCCTTTGCCGTGATCTCGGTCAGCAATCTCACGAAGCGGTTTGGCTCGCAACTGGCGGTTGATGATCTCTCGTTCGAGATTCCCAGCGGTCAGATCGTCGGTTTTCTCGGACCCAACGGCGCGGGCAAGTCGACGACACTCAAAATGCTGACGGGCATGATCACCCCTTCCGGTGGTCGGGCGACGATTTGTGGATTCGATCTGCAAAACGATCCGATCAACGTCAAACGCAACGTCGGTTTCGTGCCGGAGTCGGGGGCGGTCTTTGAATCGTTGACCGGGCTTGAATACCTGGAAATGGTGGCGGCGCTCTACGGTATTCCCGCTCAGGCGGCCCGCGACAGGATTCGACAGTTTCTCGCGTTCTTCGATCTCAGCTTTGAAACACTCACGGAGAAACTCTTGGGGGCGTTTTCGAAAGGGATGCGGCGTAAAGTCGTGATCACGGCGGCGCTGCTGCACAACCCGCCGGTGGTGTTTTTCGATGAACCCTTGGATGGTCTAGACGCCAACGCGGCCGTCGGTTTCAAGACACTCATCCAAACGTTGGCGAGCGAGGGGAAAACCATCGTCTACAGTTCGCACATTCTCGATGTGGTGGAGCGCGTCTGCCATCGTGTGCTGATCATCGACAAGGGGAAACTTTTGATTGATGGCAAGCCCGACGAACTGGTTGCCACGCACAACAGCGGAACCTTGGAAAAACTCTTTACCGAGCTGACAGGCGGCAATGAATTGGAACGTCGGGCCCAAGATTTCGCGAAGACCTTCCTGCCATGAGCCAGCCTGATTTCCAGTTGCGGCATCTCGACCCAGAGAACGCAGTTTCTCCGACGCGAGCGCTGCGCACCTTGTTTCTCACGTTATTCTTGCGTGGTCGCAGTGCGCGGGGCTTACAAGTTCAGTCGGCACCCAAATCGGTGGGGCGCA
>CAZGWV010000246.1:0-1452 GCA_964529555.1 uncultured Rhizobium sp. | reverse complement strand
GCCCGCGTGTTGACCGACCGCATCGACAACGACCGTGCCATTTTTAATCACGGCGAGATCGTATTTCGAGGGTTGCCAGTTGGAGCCGGCCGTGATGCCGTCGTCAGTTTTCCAGTTCATGATGTGGGCATAGCGATTGTTCAAACCACCGTTGAACACAATCGGCGCGGGGGCCGGAAACTCTCCGAGTTCGTTGATGAATTCGATCAGATTGATATAGCCGTCGTTGTCGAAGTCGGCATTCCACGCCAAGTTACCGCCATGCAAAGTTTCCCAGGCGTCGGCCATGCCGTCGTTGTCGGCGTCATAGCCGGCGGCATGAGTCGTCATGGGGGTGGCGAGCAGCGCATTCAATTCGCTGGCAATCGGAGCGGAGGCACCAATCGGCACACCGGTGAAGTTGGTGAGATTGCTGATCACACGAGCGTCGATGGCTTCGCGAGCCCACCAGAAGTTGCCGACGTAATCGACGATCTGATGATAGGCGTCCGTGGCAGTTTGGGTGGTGACCGCCGGAGTGGCAAAGGGCGTTGCCATTTGTGTGAGGGATTGATCCGTCACCGGTGGAGAAACCAAGAACATGCCCCAACCAGTATTCGTGCCGTCGAGTGTGCCGTTCTTGTTGGAATCGATGAAATTGCCGGATTGATAAACTCGCACGTCGATGTTCTTGTCGACACTGAAGGCGATGTTGGGATTTCCCACTGTGCCGGGGCCCGCGATGATGTAGTTGCCCACGTAGTTGACATCGGCATATTCCTGGTCTGATTCACTACTCCCCCCCGCATAGCTCGCCCGGTCGCGGAAGTTATAAACAACATTGTTGCGAAAATCGGCGGTCAGGGTATTGCCGTTGTAGGTACCAAACCGTGCTTGTCGGCTGGCGTTATTGGCATACAAGTTGTGATGGAACGTGACTTGCGAGTCGATGCGGGGGCGGATGAGCGATCCATAGGCATGGTTGTTCACCAGGGCATCGTGGATGATCGAGTATTGAACGGTGATATTGGTGTTGTTGTTGGCGACCGACAGGATTTCGTCTTCCGACCACGACCCGGTGACATGATCGAGGATCATGTTGGTGCCCAGGCCGCTCCCCGCGAAAGTGATCGAGTCGGAGTTGTCGGCCGTCCCTTTACGGAATGTCATGTATCGGAGCACGACATTGCGATTCTCTTTGTTGTTGCTGTGGGTGAGTTGAACCATGTCGCCGTAGACCGTGACTGGACCGGGGGCGGTTTGGCCCGCGATGTAGTAATTCGAGAGGTTTTTGATATCGAGGTTGTCGCTGGTGAGGTTAATGACCCCCGCCACGTCGAACACGATAATCCTGTTGGAGCTATTTTCTTGGAACGCCCCGCGCAAAGATCCCGGACCATTGTCGTTGAGATTCGTCACGTGGTAGACCGTGGCATTGGAGAGCCAACCGGCCGCAGGCGCGGTGCCCGACCA
>CAZGWV010000245.1:0-1549 GCA_964529555.1 uncultured Rhizobium sp. | reverse complement strand
CCCGTGGGCCTCATCCACATGCACGACCTGCTGAAGGCCGGGCTCGCGTGAAATCGGTCCCATGAAATCAGTCATCGTCATCCCCGCGCGCTACGCCTCCACGCGCCTGCCGGGAAAACCGCTGCAGCTCATCAACGGCGTCTCCATGCTGGCCCGCACGGTCGACGCCGCGCGCAGGGCGGGGAAGGCCACCGGCGCCTCCGTCCTCGTCGCCACGGACGACGATCGCATCACCGCCCACTGCCGCGAGATCGGCGTCGCCTCCGTGATGACCGATCCCGATCTTCCCTCAGGCACAGACCGCTGCCGTGCTGCCGCCGAAATGGCCGCGCCCGACGCCGACTTCATCGTCAACCTGCAAGGCGACGCCCCCTTCACCCCCGCCTCCCACGTCGCCGCCCTGATCGACAACGCCTCGCGCGGCGATGTGGTGACGCCCGTGATCCCGCTCACCTGGGAAGCGCTCGACCGCCTGCGCGAGAACAAGAAGACCACGCCCTTCTCGGGCACCACCTGCATCCGCGGCCCCGATGGCCGCGCGCTGTGGTTCTCCAAGATCATTCTCCCCGCCATGCGCAAGGAGGAGAAGCTGCGCAGCTCAGGCCCGCTGTCGCCCGTGCTCCAGCATGTCGGTCTCTACGGCTACGCGCGCGAAGCCCTCGCCCGCATCGCCGCCATGCAGCCCTCGCGCTACGAAGAACTCGAAGGCCTCGAACAGCTCCGCTTTCTGGAAAATGGCCTCAGCGTCTACGCCGTCGAAGTCGACGCCTCGCCGCTTCCCTCCGCCGGCATCGACGCGCCCGAAGATGTCGTGAAAGCCGAAGCCGCCTTGCATCGCCTGGGCGACCCGTACGGACGCTAGCTCGTTGCAAAGCCGGTCAGAGTCGATTAAAATTCAATCACTCCGATTGAGAGTGATTGAATGTCCGGTGAAACCAAGGTCCTGACAGCGCACGTCCCGCTCGAACTCGCGGAAAAAGTGGACGCGATGGCCGTGCGGCTTGAGCGTTCGCGCGGCTGGGTGATGAAACAGGCGCTGGCCGCCTGGGTCGATCAGGAAGAAGAACGTCACCGCATGACGCTTGAAGCGTTGGCGGATGTCGATGCCGGCCGGGTGATCGATCATCGGGCCATCCAGGCATGGGCTGACAGTCTCAGTTCCCGCAAGCCGCTGCCGCCTCCCGTGAAATGAAGATCCAGTGGACCCGCAAGGCGTCGTTGGACCTTGTGAGGCTCCATGAGCATCTTCGGCCCGTTGCGCCCAAGGCGGCGGCGCGCGTGATCCAGCAGTTGGCGCGCGCGCCGGATCGTCTGCTCGAATATCCCCGCATCGGAGAGAAGCTCGAAGCCTACGAGCCGCGAGAAGTTCGCCGCATTGTCGTTGGCCCGTATGAGCTGCGCTATGAGATCGCGAATGCAGATATCTTCATCCTGCGCCTCTGGCATTGTCGCGAACACCGCAGCGGCGATGTGGATGAATAGAAAGGGCGTCTCGCCCTAATCGAACACCACAGTCCGCGCGCCGTTGAGGAAGATGCGCCCCTCGGTA
>CAZGWV010000244.1:0-1586 GCA_964529555.1 uncultured Rhizobium sp. | reverse complement strand
ATGCGATAAATCCTCCAACAGGTTTGGTAGGATGCGCCCGTCAGACCGGCAAGCCCAGCCATCGACGGATCGCCCCGCATGCCGGGCATCCGTTGGGCTGATCGCGCATCCGCTCCAGCTCCGACCGCAACTTCATGGTGGCGGGCGTCACGATGTTCCACGCAAGGCCCAGCCGCTCCAGCACGACGATCAGCCACCAACCCGGATCAGGCTGGTTTGGCGCAAGCCCGATCCGCGCCGAACCGGGAAAAGCATGGTGATTGTTGTGCCAGCTCTCGCCCATGCTCAGCAGTGCCGCGATGGGAACGTCGCGTCCCTGCACGCTGGCGCCGCGCACGCGCCACGTCATCGGCCGCAGCTTACCCTCACGATGCGCGTAATGCCCCACAAGCCAGTGTCCGGTCACACACACCGCGACGCGCAGAGCAACGCCCCACACCACCCAGCCCCAGCCGCCGAGCGCAAACAGGATCAACGCCAGTGGCAGCTGGTGCCACATCCACGTCCGCTCCATGACGGCATAAACGCGGTCATGCCGGATGCGCGGCTCCAGCTCGAAACGCGGCCCCTTCTCCATCTCGATGTCGCAGTGGAGTTGCCACCACGCATCCCGCCAGAAGCCTCGTCGGTGGCATAGATAGTCGTGACAGACCGGCTGACGCTGCGCCCAATCGCGCAGGTCATGCTGTTTCATCATGCCGACGGGACCAGCCATTCCCACCAGAACACCCAGCTCTACCATCGCATATTCAAGCCAGAGCGGGCATTCGAAACTGTTGTGGATCAGCCGCCGGTGCATGCCCACCGAATGCCCGGCGCAGAGCGTTATCGCTGACAGGACAAGAAACACCGTCAGCGCATCCCAACTGAACGTCAGCGGCGCAAACACCAGGCCGACAATCGTCATCGACCCGATCCAGATTGATTTCACCGGCTTCCAGCGTACGCGCCCCTGCCCGGGATCGCTGTCCGGCGCGGCAATCATCCGTTCCGAGCCTTCCACCAGTTTCATCAATCGCCCTCCAACCCGTTCTTCGCGTCAGGTCTTCGTCTTCCCGCCGCCAGATTTGCTTGCCGCCAGTTTCTGGCTTTCGCGCTTCAACGGCCGCGACACCGGACAGACTTCCTGCACATACGAGGCAAGCGTGTTGGTCAGGCTCTCGCGCACCAGCGCATAACGGATGAACTGTCCTTCCCGCGTCGCCGTCACGAGACCGGCATTCTCGAGAATCTGCAGGTGCTTCGAGATCGCAGGCTTGCTCATCGAGAAACGCGCCGCGATCTCGCCCGCGGTCAGGTCCGCCGCCGAGAGATAGGCGAGAATTTTCCGCCGCGGCTGAGACGCCAGCGCCTCGAAGATCTCATTCACACGCAAGTAGTCGGCCTCAATCATTTAACTAATTGACTAATTATCTACCCAGTTGGCGACTCCGTCAAGACTGGTCCGATTGCCCCACATCGGCGCGCCGTGTACCGATCAGGCCGGGAACAACGGGAGGGCTCAATGGATTTCCTTACGGGAATGTCGCCAGTGCAGGCGGCGGCGATGAATATCGGGCTGCTGACCGCCCTGATGCTGGGCCTCA
>CAZGWV010000243.1:0-1588 GCA_964529555.1 uncultured Rhizobium sp. | reverse complement strand
CGGTGGCCAGCAGCGTCTCCACGGAGGCCTGCGCCGGCGGCGCAAGACTGGTGACAGGCGTGACGACGGCTGCCCCGGTGGCGCAGGCTGCCGTGGCCAGCATGGCAAGAGGGGCAAGGCGTTCACGCATCGGAGTCTCCGTTGGACGAAACACGGTAGACTGCGCTGCGTGCGGGGGAAAGCGTTGCGCGCAAATAGCATGCTGCGGCCAGGATCGTGCCGGTTGGCCGGTCAATCGACCAGCGAACGCGGCCCGATCGTGATTTCGGAGAGACGCCAGTCGCCATCGCGACGCAGCCAGACCTGCCGCGTCTCGGCCACCTCGGTCTTTTCGTCCAGATAACGCTCGATGCTGCCGGAGGCCGCCACGCTTCCCGACGCCCCCTCGAAAAGATGCGTATACACTCTCATTTCTTCGAACCGGCCATCCGCGAACGCTTCGGCGACGGCTGCTGCACCGACCGCGCCGGGGCCGCCAGCCTCTGACAGGCGAACATCAGGCGCCAGGTAAGGGGCAACATCGACAAGCTCGTCGACCGGCCCATGCAGGATGTTCAGCACTTCCGCCGCCGCGATCCTGTCTTCGCCTTGGAGCGCGAAACAGGCATACAGCTGGGTGGATTCGTTGCGCTGGATTGCGGGATCGATGTGGTTGCAGTGCGGGAAACCGCGCAGCGCATGGGCGGAGAAGTCGTAGCTTGCATTGAACACGGGATCGTCGCCGCACGCATTGCGGATACGGCGGGTGACGCCCTCCTCCGTCAGGCTTTCCGTGATCGTGACCCAGGCGTGGAGACAGATCGTGATGACATCGCGCTCTTCGTCATCGTCCTGCTGCGGTTCAGGTTCAGGCTCATCTTCGGACTGACGCACGGGAGACTTTGCGACCAATTCCTGCAGCCATTCCGCGGAATCATAGAGAGCCCACCACGCGTCGCGTTCGAGCTTCGCGGCGATCATGTCATCGCCGCCACGATAGGCATGTCCCCTTACTTCCAGCCTCGCATCGACCGGATCACCCCAGCGATCGAACGCGGTCGCGAGGACCGACACCATGGGCATGTCGTTCGAATAGCCGTTGACCGTGAAGACGCGCACGCCGCGCCAGCCTTGCCGCTGCACCTGTTCGGCTGGCTGGAGGTCGAACGAGGCGACGATGTCCGACCACATCGGTGCATCGCAGAGATCGCGGCCATAGTCGTCCATGCAGTCGCGATCGAACGGCTTGTCGTCGACGTCCTCCGCTTCAGGCGCGTCGGGCGTCTGCGCGAACGCAGGGGCGCCGGCGGCCAAGACCGCCCACCCCATCGCCAGCGCCATCAGTGCGGAAACGCCCCACCGCATTCCACCCTCTCCGTTGCTGCGGGATGGACACCGCCGGACACCCGGACCGGCTGAAGCCAGTCTGCATGCGGAGGACGACGCCGTAAAGCGCAGCGCCCGCCGCCCGTATCATATGCGCTCAAGCTCGCGGATCACGCAGGCGTACTCATTGTCGGCATCGGCTTCGAAGCAGATGGCGGATGTCTCCACCCATTCGTTGCGGTCGAAAGCAGGAAAGAAGACGTCGGCTTCGCGCTCGGCTTCG
>CAZGWV010000242.1:0-1620 GCA_964529555.1 uncultured Rhizobium sp. | reverse complement strand
AGTCGCCACGCGACTGGGGGAGGTGGCGCGCCGCGTAGCGGCGTGACGGAGGGGGGCTCTCGACGAAGCGCGGACCTAACCAGCCACACAACTATAAGCGATCTCGTCGAAATCCTTCCCGTCGCGCGTCACGGTCGTGAAGCTGATCTCCGCAATCTTGCCCTCGGCCTGGCACCGCGCATCCCCCGCCTCCATGGCCGACGCAAGCACTTCCGGCTCCGGCAGTTCGCCGGTCGGCACCGTAGCGATCAGAAACCGCCCGTCCTCCAGCGCCGTCACCTTGACATCGGGCCTTCCCGCACAAGCGGCCAGCACCAGGAACAATCCGCCCATTGCCAGTCGCTTCATGCAGGTCCCCTTCGTCGGTTCTGGCGCTATGCCTTCGGCTTCTCGTGGATACGAATGCCAAGCTCACGCAGCTGCTTCAGCGACGCTTCGCTCGGCGCATTCATCAGCAGATCCTGCGCCTGCTGGTTCATCGGAAACAGCGTGATCTCGCGCAGGTTCTGCACCCCGCAGACAAGCATGACGATGCGGTCCACGCCAGCGGCCATGCCGCCATGCGGCGGCGCGCCGAACTGGAACGCGCGATACATGCCGCCGAACTGCGCTTCCACGTCGTCCTTGGTCAGCCCGGTGATCTCGAACGCCCGCACCATCGTCTCCGGGCTCGCATTTCGGATCGAGCCCGACGCGATCTCGTAGCCATTGCACACCATGTCGTACTGGAACGCCTTGAGGCTCAGCGGATCGACGCCGCTGTTGAGCGCCTCCAGCCCGCCCTGCGGCATCGAGAAAGGATTGTGCGCGAAGTCCACCTTCTTGTCGTCCTCGTTCCATTCATAGAACGGGAAGTCGACAATCCAGCAGCACGCGAACTGATCCGGCTGCGTCAGGCTCAGCTCCGCGCCGACGCGGTTCCGCGCCTCGCCCGCGAACTTGTAGAACGCCTTCGGATCGCCCGCCGTGAAGAACACAGCATCGCCCACAGCAAGCCCGAACTGCTTGCGGATCGCCTCCGTGCGCTCCGGCCCGATATTCTTCGCAACCGGACCAGCGCCGCCCTCTTCGCCCTCGCGCCAGAAGATGTAGCCAAGCCCCGGCTGGCCCTGCTGCTGCGCCCACGAATTCATCTTGTCGCAGAACGCACGCGAACCGCCGCCCTTGGCGGGAATACCCCACACCTCGTTCCTGGCGTCCTTCTCCAGCATCCCCGCGAACACCTTGAAGCCCGACCCACGGAAATGCTCCGACACATTGTCCATCTCGATCGGGTTGCGCAGGTCCGGCTTGTCCGAGCCGTATTTGCGGATCGCCGTGTCATACGGAATGCGCGGAAACTTCTGCGTCACCGGCTTGCCGCCGCCGAACTCCTCGAACACGCCGCGCAGCACGGGCTCCATCGTGTCCCACACGTCTTCTTGCGTGACGAAGCTCATCTCAAGGTCGAGCTGGTAGAACTCGCCCGGCAGACGGTCGGCGCGCGGGTCTTCATCGCGGAAGCATGGCGCGATCTGGAAGTAGCGGTCGAACCCCGCCACCATCAGCAGCTGCTTGTACTGCTGCGGCGCCTGCGGCAGCGCGAAGAACTTGCCCTGATGGATGCGGCTCGGCACGAGG
>CAZGWV010000241.1:0-1630 GCA_964529555.1 uncultured Rhizobium sp. | reverse complement strand
CTGACTTCGTCACGCGAACTGCTCACCATGAGGGCTCAGGCGACAGCTACGATGAAGGCGAGAGGACCCTCATGGTGAGCAGCGCTGATGTGCGGCGCACATCAGCGCGCCCGTCGAACCACGAGGGGCCGGGCTCGCTGACCGGTGACCAACCATCCCAAACGTGCAACCCTCACCAATCGGGGGATACACGATGCGCCCATGGGTCTACATCCTCGAATGCGCCGACAAGCGTTACTATGTCGGCAGCTATCGCGGCGATGACCCGCGCGTCCGCGAGTCCGAACACAATGACGGCAAATATCCCGACGCCTGGACCTACGCACGCCGCCCCGTGACCCTCGTGTGGGCCGGCGAATTCCAGCGCGCCACCGACGCCATCGCCTTCGAACAACAGATCAAGAGGTGGACGCGCGCGAAGAAGGAAGCCGTCATTCGCGGCGAATGGTCCACGCTACCCGGCCTCGCCCGCTGCCGCTCGCGCAAATGAACGTTCCGCCGGTGAGCGCGGCCCCTCGTGGTTCGACGGACGTAGCGATGCTGACGCATCACTACTGCTCACCATGAGGGCTACGGGTTGCCTGGATCCTATTTTGCCGATGTGAGAAAGAGGACCCTCATGGTGAGCAGTGCTGATGTGCCCCGCACATCGGCACGTCCGTCGAACCACGAGGGGCCGGGCTCACCGCCCTCACCTCACCCAAACTTCTTCCAGATCGCCGCATCCCCCAACTCCGCCACAAAAGCGGAATGCGCCGCCAGCTCTTCCGCCGTCGCCAGCGCCCCCAGCGGCACGGGCCGAGGCAGGCGCGGCGCATAGGTCGCCATGCCCAGTTGCGCGATACCGGCCTCGTCGAAATCCAGCCGCCGCTCGCGCCCGCCGCGCAGCTCCAGATACGCCATCGCCAGCAGCTGCGCATCGAGCAGCGCCCCGTGCAGCACCCTGCCCTCGATCGAGATATTGAACCGCTTGCACACCGCATCGAGCGAGGCCGGCGCGCCCGGCCGGTGCTCGCGCGCCAGCACCAGCGTATCGATGAACCGCTCCTTCGGCAGCTGCTCCCGCCCCAGCAGCTCCAGCTCGTAATTCAGGAAGCCCCGGTCGAACTCCGCATTGTGCGCAACGATCGGCGAGTCGCCGAGAAACTCCATCAGCCGGTCAACGACATCGGGATGCTCGAACCGCATCTTGTCGCGCAGCGTCTCGTTGGTGATGCCCGTGATCCGCACCGTGGCGTCCGACACGGGCCGCCCCGGATTGATATAGATCTGGAACTCGCGCCCTGTTGGCAGGTAGTTCACCAGCTCGATACAGCCGACCTCCACAATCCGGTCGCCCTCACGCGGATTGAGCCCGGTGGTCTCGGTATCGAACACGACTTCACGCATGATCGGGCCTCCGGTCTTTCAAGCTTTGTCTAAAGCCGAATTCGGCCGGAAAGAAAACGCCCCAGCCTCCTCGCGCTCTTCCTATCCACTGTCATTCCGAACGCGCCCTCCCGCCCTCGTGGTTCGACGGACGTAGCGATGCATTCGCATCGCTACTGCTCACCATGAGGGCTCTGGCTACTGTCGTGAGAGAGAGGACCCTCATGGTGAGCAGTTCGCCTGCGAATGCAGGCGAACGTCC
>CAZGWV010000240.1:0-1637 GCA_964529555.1 uncultured Rhizobium sp. | reverse complement strand
GGCGATTGCGCATCACCATGCCGATCCATCGGCGAGCGATCCGCGCCTGAAGCAGGCTTTGAGCGATACCGAGACGCAAGACCTGATTGCGTTTCTGGAGGCGCTGACGGATCAGACCTTCATCACCAACCCGGCCTTCGCGCGCCCGCCGGCGCGATGTCCGGTCGATACGAATGCGGCGCGCACGCGCGCGGCCGACAACGCCCGCAACCTGCACAACAGCCCGCCGGGGCGGTGAGGCGCCGAAGCAATAGCGGCTGGATTACCGGCCCTGGCCTGTCCCCGCCCGGTCAGACGGCGGTAGCCCAAGCTTTCCCCAGCCCAAGCTTTCCCCAGCATTGCGCCGATCCGGTCCCGTTCGGGACTCGCCATATGGCCGCTGGCGATGCACAAAAGCTGCAATGTCGAAGCTGTACTTCTCCTATGCCGCGATGAATGCGGGCAAGTCGACCCTGCTGCTGCAGGCGTCGTGGAACTACAATGAACGCGGCATGCAGACGATGCTGTTCACGTCCGCGCTCTACGCCAAGGCGGACGCGGGCAAGATCACCTCGCGCATCGGCATCGACGCGACCGCGCATCTCTATTCGGCGGACGACGATCTCTGCGCGTGGATCACGAAAGAGAACAAGCGCCGCAAGCTTGACTGCGTGTTCATCGACGAGGCGCAATTCCTGAGCAAGGCACAGGTGTGGCAACTGGCGCGCGTGGCCGACCGGCTCGACATTCCGGTGATGTGCTTTGGCCTGCGCACGGATTTCCGCGGCCAGCTGTTCGAAGGATCGTCCGAACTGCTCGCCATCGCCGACAATCTGCGCGAGATCCGCACGATCTGCCATTGCGGGCGCAAGGCGACGATGGTGGTGCGCCGCAGCGCCGATGGCCGCACGCTAACCAGCGGCGATCAGGTGGGGATCGAGAAATCGATGTATGTCTCCCTCTGCCGCCGCCACTGGGACGACGAGATGGGCCACAGCGCGGCGGTGACCGGCAAGACGCGCGGGGCCAAGACGAAGCCGGCGGCGACGAAATCAGCGGCCAAGAAGGCCAAGCCGAAGAAAGCATCCGCCGCGCAAGCCAAGCCTGCAAAGACACGGCCCGCAGTCAGGATGGCCGCAGCCGCGCGCAGCCGCCCGCCGAGACGGGCGCGGCGCTGATCATCGGCATGGAAAACGCGATCTACGGCTCGAAACTCGGCGCGCTGTATCATCCGCGTCAGGGTTGGGTGAGACGTGGCGCGAGTCCCCCTACCGCCCTCGTGGTTCGACGGACGTAGCGATGCTTGCGCATCGCTACTGCTCACCATGAGGGCTCAAACTACTGTCGTTGGAGAGAGGACCCTCATGGTGAGCAATTCGCCTGACGAGGTCTGGCGAACGTCCCCTCACCCTGAGAGTCTGGCCGGAAATACGTTGTTGAAAATCAAGGTATCTTGAAGCGGCTCGGGACAATCTTGGCAGGCGCGAATACTCAGCAAAGCCTTTGATTTCAGGCTTCCGCTGACAACACCAAGGGCCGCTTCACCCGCGCAGGCGTCCACGCAAACCGTTGAGAAGACTCGAACTTCTTTTACGGCCAGCCTCTGAGGAGCCGCCGCAGGCGGCGTCTCGAAGGGCGAACCACGAGGGGCCGGGCTC
>CAZGWV010000239.1:0-1654 GCA_964529555.1 uncultured Rhizobium sp. | reverse complement strand
CCCTAGCTGACCGGGTCGCCCCACGGGTGCGGCAGGTCCTTCACATTCTTCAGCAGCTCGAAGCCGATGCGGCGCGGCTCGTCCTTCATCGTCGGCACGGCCACCAGCAGCACGCTCACCTGGCTGTAGTGCTGCATCAGCTCGAATTTCCGGCCATCCTGATACTGGCCCATGAACACGATCATGTCCGGGCTCCAGCTGGCCACATTGGTGATGTGCAGCGGCTCGTTGGTCGGCCCGCCGACGAAACGCCCGCCAATCTCGAGGTCGGGCCCAAGATTCTTCTCGAACTCCAGTATCTGGTGAACCAGCCGCTGGTGCATCCAGCTGGCCGGATCGGGCGGCTGGCGGGCGGGGACCTGCGGAGCCTCGCCATCGTCCACCTCGCCCTTCACATGATAGGGCGGGGAGGCTGTCGCGTGGACGGCGATCTCTTCGGCTTCGTGCGTTTCCTGCGCCGGCGCCTGGCCAGCCTTTGCCTTGGGTTCGGTCATGCTCCTGACTTGGACGCTGACCCGCGCCGCGTCAACAAAAACGCCCCCGGCTTTTGACCGGGGGCGCTTCGATAATCCGGGTTGCCGGAAAGCCTAGATCAGCTTCGCCCAGGCGACAGCCGTGTCGCTCATGCGGGTCGAGAAGCCCCACTCATTGTCATACCAGCTCATAATCGAGACGAATGTGCCGTCCATCACCTTGGTCTGGTCGGTGTGGAAGATCGACGAGTGCGGGTTGTGGTTGAAGTCCGAGGAAACCAGTTTCTCGTCCGTGTAGCCGAGAATGCCTTTCAGCTTGCCGTTGGCGGCGGTGCGGATGAGATCGTTGATCTCCTTCGCCGTCGTGCCGCGCTTGGCGATGAACTTGAAATCCACCAGCGAAACGTTCGGCGTCGGCACGCGCACCGAGACGCCATCGAGCTTGCCGTTGAGGTCCGGCATCACGAGGCCGACGGCCTTCGCAGCGCCCGTCGAGGTCGGGATCATCGAGAGCGCAGCCGCGCGGCCGCGATAGAGATCCTTGTGCATCGTATCCAGCGTCGGCTGGTCGCCGGTATAGGAGTGGATCGTCGTCATCATGCCCTTCTCGATGCCGATGGCTTCGTGAAGGACGCTGACCACCGGCACGAGGCAGTTGGTGGTGCACGAGGCGTTCGAGACGATCATGTGCTCTTTCGTGAGCTTCTGATGGTTCACGCCATAGACGACCGTGAGGTCGGAGTTCTCGCCCGGCGCCGAGATCAGCACGCGCTTGGCGCCGGCCTGGAGGTGGAGGGCGGCTTTCTCTTTCGCCGTGAAGATGCCGGTGCACTCGAACGCGATGTCGACGTTCAGCTCCTTGTGCGGCAGCTGGGCCGGGTCCTTGATCGCGGTGACCTTGAATTTCTGGTTGCCGACGGAGACCGTGTCTCCCTCGACCTTCACGTCCATGTTCAGGGGGCCGTGCACCGAGTCGTATTTGAGCAGGTGGACGTTGGTTTCCACCGGCCCGAGATCGTTCACGGCGACGACTTCGATGTCGGTGCGCTTGTGTTCCAGAATGGAACGGAGAACCAGACGACCGATCCGGCCAAAACCGTTGATCGCGACACGCACAGCCATAGCGAATTCCTCAGATTTTCAATGCGGCCTCCGGGGTGCAAGAAAGATGCACGCCCCCA
>CAZGWV010000238.1:0-1690 GCA_964529555.1 uncultured Rhizobium sp. | reverse complement strand
CGCTTGGCCATCGCGCACCAGCGCGTCGCCATCGGCGCCTCCTTGCCAGCATAATGGGCGTCCAACTCCTGCGCCGCGTTGTACAGCATCATGCGCGCCGCCTGCGTTTCCGTCTCCATGTCGGCCAGCTTGAACTGGCTCGCCTGGAAATCCGCGATCGCCTGGCCGAACTGCTTGCGCTCGCGCGTATAGGCCAGCGCCCGGTTCAGCGCCTCCTGCATCCCGCCCAGCGAACAAGCCGCGATGTTCAGCCGCCCGCCATCCAGCCCCGCCATCGCGAAGCGGAAGCCATCGCCCTCCGCGCCGATGCGGCGGCTCGCCGGAATGCGCACATCCTCGAAGATCACCTGCCGCGTCGGCTGCGAGTGCCAGCCCATCTTCTTCTCGTTGGCGCCGAACGACACGCCCTTGTCGGTCTTCAACACGATGAATGCCGACACGCCCTTGGGCCCGTCCTGCCCCGTGCGCGCCATCACGACATAAACGTCGCTCGTCCCCGCCGCCGAGATGAACTGCTTCGATCCGTTGAGAACGTAATCGTCTCCATCCTTCACGGCCTTCGTCTTCAGCCCCGCCGCGTCCGACCCCGAGCCCGGCTCGGTCAGGCAGTATGACGACAGCCACTCCATCGAGGTCAGCCCCGGCAGCCACTCCTTCCGCATCTCGTCGCTGGCAAACCTGTCGATCATCCACGAGCACATATTGTGGATCGAAAGGTACGCAGCGGTACTGATGCATCCCTGCGACAATTGCTCGAAAACCAGCACCGCATCGAAACGCGACAGGCCCGACCCGCCCACATCCTCATTCACATAAAGCCCGGCAAACCCCAGCCCCGCCGCCTCGCGGATGACGTCCACAGGAAAGTGTTTCTTTTCATCCCATTCGGCCGCGAAAGGCCTGAGTTTTTCGGCCGCAAAGTCTGCCGCAGTCTGTCGAATCAAAATCTGTTCAGGGGTCAGCGCTGTCATGCGGCCTGTTCCGTTGCTGGTTCACAGGCTATTCATACGGCGCGTTCCATGCGTACTCCAGTTCCATCCACAAAAGACCCGCGACAGGCCGGCCTTCCCATGGCGACTTTGATCTCCGAAACCGCGCCGCAATACAGGGTGCGGCCCGCGCGCGGAAACGAGATCGGGGAACTCCAGAACATAGACCTCGCGTCAGCAACGCTTTTCCGCGGCCTCGGCCTCATCGATTTCGGCCCGCTGGGCGAGCCGACCCAGCCCATCCCGGAAGACCGCCTGCGCCGGGGCTTCGGCGACGGCCTCATCTGGGTCGCCGTCGACGACCGGGAGGAACTTGTGGGTTTCGCCCTCTGTTCGGACCGGGGCGAGGACCTGTACCTCGACCAGCTCTCCGTCCTGCCCCGCCACGGCCGGCGCGGCATCGGCACGCGCCTCGTCCGCCGCTGCCTGCAGGAAGCCGAAGCCCGCGCCTTCCGGCGCGTCTCTCTCTCCACCTTCCGCAAAGTCCCCTGGAACGGCCCGTTCTACCGCCAGCTCGGCTTCCGCGAAGTCCCCGTCTGGCGCATGCAGGACTGGCAAGCCGAAATCCGCGACCTCCAACGCGCCACCATGGACGTCCGCCTCCGCTGCTTCATGCAGCGCAAGGTGAAGCGCGGGCGGTAGCGGCCTGAACACATCCTTCGAGACGATCGCTTCGCGATCCCTCAGGATGAGGCCGGCGG
>CAZGWV010000237.1:0-1712 GCA_964529555.1 uncultured Rhizobium sp. | reverse complement strand
TCCCCCTCGCCACCCTCCGCGCCGCGCATGAAGGTTGGCTGCCGGCCTACATGAAGGGCCAGGGCTGACGTCCGTGCGCTGAACACATCCTTCGAGACGATCGGCGCGTTGCGCCGATCCCTCAGGATGAGGGCGGTGGGCGGTGGGTGTTGGGATGTTTCAATGTCAGCAGGCCTCATCCTGAGGGATCGCGGGCACATTGCCTCAACGGCGCAGCCCCTTCGTGGCGATCGTCTCGAAGGATGTGCTCGCGCGCCGCCCCCTTCAACGTCTTGCACCGACAACAACTCGGCCGGAATCCACCCGCGCAACTTGACGCGCGACAAGGCGTCCGCCCTCTTTCGTTGCGGGACGCTGCGTTCCGCTATTGTGCGAAGCCGATAGCTGACTAGATACAGCATCCGGGACAGACAGCCGGGCGAGCGGCGCTTTCAGCGCGGCCACTCTGGGGAAGGATACGATCATGGCGATGGATCGGGCGACGCTCGAAACCTATTTGCGGGACGCCTTCCCGGACGCCGAAATCAGCCTACGTGACATGGCAGGCGACAACGATCACTGGAGCGCCGAAATCGTTTCGGAGCAGTTCCGTGGCAAGTCGCGCGTCGCCCAGCACCAGATGGTCTACGCCGCCCTCAAGGGCCGGATGGGCGGACAGCTTCACGCCCTCGCCCTCGTCACCCGCGCTCCCGGCTGAAAAGGCGCAGGCCCGCGTGGGTGATGGTTTCCGCGATAACGCACATGGAGCGCGCCGCCTCGGCTTCGGGGTGAGCGGGCCGCATGGCTCGGCGCTGATCCGGCCCGAGGCGACGGTGCAGATGATCCAGCATGCCTACGCGCTGGGCGTGCGCGTGTTCGACACCGGCCCGTCCTATGGCGCGGGCGAGGCCGAGCGGCGGCTTGGCGAGGCGCTGCTGCGCCTGCCGCCCTATGATCCCATCGTCGCAACGAAAGTCGGCATCCAGTCGTCGGGCCTCAAGCGCCGTCATCGCGACTTCTCGCCTGGCGGCGTGCGCCGCTCGGTGGAGGCGTCGCTCAAGCGCCTGCGCCGCACGCGGATCGACTGGCTGTTCCTGCATGGCCCCGCGCCGGAGGAACTGACCGATGGCTTGCTGAAGACGCTCGTGGACCTCAAATTCAAGGGCGATGTCGTCTCGCTGGGCATATGCGGGCGTGGGCCGGAACTCGACGTGGCGCTGGCCTCGGGCCATTTCACGCACTTCATGGCGCCCGTCCATGCCGGCCTGTCGACGGAGGAGAAGGAACGCCTCTACCGCCTGCGCTCGGCGGGCGAGTTGATCGGAATCGAGACGCTGGCGACGGTCAACAAGCAGTTCACATTGAGCGCCGGGGCGACCTGGCGGATGGCGCGGTCGCTGATCGGCTGGGCGACGCCCCGCCCGGCCACGCCCATGACGGTGGACGAGGCGCTGAACTGGGCCCTTGGCGAGGGAGGCGCGCATCGCGTCATCTCGACCACGTCGCGGCTGGATCACCTCGAATTCAATGTCGCGGCCATCATGTCGCCGAACACAGGACGCTTGATAGCACAGGGCGCTTGATTGCGGGCGGTTCAAGCCTTAGCTCAGAGGCCTGAACCCCATTTCCGGCGGGGAACCGCCGCGGAGGCCTGCCCATGTCCGACACCAATGCACGTATTCAGGGCCTGATCGACGGCTCGCCCGTCTTCCTGTTTATGAAGGGCACGCCCA
>CAZGWV010000236.1:0-1862 GCA_964529555.1 uncultured Rhizobium sp. | reverse complement strand
GGGGGCGACCGTCCCGAATGTCAATTCAGGGGAAAGTGACGCCGCAGCCTCCCCCGTAGGGGGGAGATATTTTCAGAGGATGAATAGCGCCCCTTGGCCGGGCTGGGTTCCCACCCAAACGAGCCCTATTTCACCCGTGCCGCCCGCAGGTCCCACATCCGGCTGTCGCCCAGGCTTACTTCGTTGACCTGGCCGTCCGCGCCGCGCCGGAAGCGGACCAGCATCCCGTCGCTGGAGAAAGCGTCCCGGTAGATGGCCGACAGGGTGAGCGACGTGTCGGGCCAGCTGTCGATCCTCAGCGTCAGCACGCCGCCTTCGACTGCTACGCGGTAGGTGGCTCTCGTTTCGTCGCTGGCATAGCTGCCGGCATACTCGCCGAACATGGAGACCGGCAGGGCCACCGCTGGCGTGCGGACGAATTGATAGAGGTTGCCGTCGAACCCCTCGATCTGGAACGCATCCGCGCCGAGGAACGTGTAGGTGTCGTTGCCGCGCTTCCATTGCGTCTCGGACAGTCGCGTGACGGCGCGGCCGTTCATCTTCAACTCGCCGGCGCTCGCCGTCACCTCCCAGTCCATGCCGGTGCGCGTATCCACGAACAGTCCGGCATAGCGCGCCGGGTCAGACAGGCCGGCCGCGGAAGCAATCTCGGGTGTGGCGCCGAAGAACACGGCAGCCATCGCAGCAGGCGTCGCGGCGCGCGGCGGCGGCATGTTGCAGGTCATCGCGATGGAAAGCTTGCGATCGGGGAAGCGCGAGAGCCATGCATTATATCCGCCCGTGACGCCGCCATGATAAACCTCGGTAACGCCATTGTAGGCGCCGACATTGACGCCGCGCGCATACGGCGTCACGCGCCCATCGGTCAGCACGCCCTGCTTTTCCATGCCGGCGCGCAGGCCGAGCGTGTCGGCCATCATGGCTTCGTTCCAGCGCGTGAGGTCGCTATTCGTCATCATCAGCCCGCCATTGCCGTAGACGTCCATGAACGGCATCGCCTGCTCGAAGCCGTCGCCGGCGGGCGCGTAGGCCATGGCGCGGTTCTTCACGATCCGGTTGTGGTCGTCGCGCCACTGCGCCGATGCCATACCGAGCGGATCGAACAGCCGCTCCCTGGTGAACGCCATGAACGATTGGCCGCTGATGCGTTCGACTATGGTGGCCGCCAGATTGAAGCCCGTGTTCGTATAGGAGTAGGCCGAGCCCGGCTTGTAGTTCAGCGCCTCCTGTCGCGACGCGATATCGAGGACTTCGACGTTGGAGAAATTCCGCTCGCCGCGCGGCTTGCCCGCTGCGTTCGCAACCGAGCCCCAGTCGCGCAGGCCGCTCTGATGGTTGAGCAGCATCTCGATTGTGATCGGCACGCCATAGTCCGGCATCTCCGGCAGATATTTGCGAATGTCGTCGGTCAGCTTCAGTTTGCCATCCTGTTCCAGCAGCAGGATGGCCGCCGCCGTGAACTGCTTCGAGACGGAGCCGATCTCGAACAACGTCGCGGTCGTGTTCGGAACATCATGCTCCAGCACTGCGAGGCCATAAGCCTTCTCGATCACGGTCTTGCCGTCCTGCGTGACGCCGATGACGCAACCGGGGCCGTCTTTCCCGATGCTGGCGAACAGGGCGTCGATCTGCGCTGCGTGATCGGGCGTCTGTGCGGTCGTTGCCGTCGCGCAGGCGCTCATCAGCAGCGCGACCAGAATACCGTGGATTTTCATTGTGTCTCGCCCTCGCGCGTATCCGTCCGAGACGGAAGCATTGACGCGGCCGCGAGGTTTGGCAACAGCGTTAGACGGCCCGGCTGGCTGTTCCGCCCACATGCGTCACGGCCTTGCCGGCCAGTTCCAGTTCGGCCAGTGCGGCGG
>CAZGWV010000235.1:0-1865 GCA_964529555.1 uncultured Rhizobium sp. | reverse complement strand
CCCTCATGGTGAGCAGTTCGCGTGACGAAGTCAGGCGAACGTCCGTCGAACCATGGGGGCGGGCTGGGGGGTGTGGATCAGCCCTTCGCCGCCGCCTCTGCCTCGGCGCGTTGGCGTTGCTGGCGGTAGAGGCCGACGAAGTCGATGGGGTCGATCATCAGGGGCGGGTGGCCGCCTTCGCGGGTGATGTCGGCGATGATGCGGCGGGCGAAGGGGAAGAGGAGGCGCGGGGTTTCGATGAGGAGCATCGGCTCGGCGTCTTCGCGGCGGGCGTCCTGCAGCTGGACCACGCCGCCATAGACGAGCTCGACGATGAACACGACCGTCTCCTGGCGCTTGGCGCGGGCGGAGAGTTTCAGCTCGACCGAGAAGATGCCCTGTTCGGGCGGGCCGGGCTCCACGCGGACGTCGATGCCGAGTTCGATCTCGGGAGCGGCGGCGGACTGGCCCTGGGCGGCGAAAAGACCCGGATTCTCGAACGACAGGTCCTTAACGTACTGGGCCAGCATGCGGATGAGGGGCGGGCCGGCGGGGGCCTGGCCGGTTGTCTGGTCCGGGGGCGTCTGGTCCGGGGCTGTCTGGTCGGTCATGGAAAATTCCGGTCCAAAATTGGCATGTTGGTGAGGCAGCGCGGCTATCACGTTAGTGTGGCGGTGTGCAACGCCGGCAACAACGGGCTGACTCGCGGGCTTTTGTGTCTATATTGAACAGAGCGAAGCAAGGGCCGTGCCTCGTTTTGCTATCTACCTGAAGGTTAGCCGTGAGCTTTGGCATTGATCTGATCATTCTGGCAGCGATCGCGGTTTTCGTGATTTCGCGGCTTTATTCAGTGCTCGGGCAGAAAACCGGCACCGAACAGAGGCCGCCTGCGCGCCGTTATTCCGAGGCGCCGAACCGGGTTCCCGAGGCGGATGAGGCGGGCGAGGCGGAAGCCCGCGCGCGGCTGCGCCCGGCGTTCACGGGCCCGGCGGCGGCCGGCCTCGAGGCGATCGCCGCCCAGGACACGACTTTCTTGCCCGAGGATTTCACCCGCGGCGCGCGCAAGGCCTATGAAATGACGGTGGCCGCCTTTGCCGATGGCGACCGCGAGACGCTGCGCCAGCTGGTCGATGACGACGTTTACGAAGTCTATAGCGACGCGATCGCCGCGCGCGAGAAGGCGGGCGGCGAGCCGATGCGCCTGCTTCGCCTGCGCCAGGCGCGCATTGTGGAAGCGTCGGTGGACGGCGGGAACATGGCGCGCGTGCTGGTATCGTTCGAGAGCGAGCTTTCGGATGGCGACAATCTGCGCGCGGCCAAGGAAATCTGGACGTTCAAGCGCTCGCTGACGGCCCAGGACCCGAACTGGGTGCTGGACGAAGTTTCGGCGGCGAGCTGAGTTTTTCATCCGAGTGAAGACGCGGGCTTCCGCCGATGACGCGCAAGCTCTCTCCTGAAGAACGCAAGCTGTGGTCGCGCGTGGCGCGGACAGTGCGGGCGGCTCCGGGCAAAACTTTCGAGATGGACGTCGATGAGGCCGAGCCGGCGCCGGGGCGCGGGGTTACGGCTGTTGCGCCTGTGGTCGAGGAAAAGCGCGTGGCGCGCAAGCCGTCGGCGCCGGACGATCTGTCGGGGCAACGGCGCGTGCGGCGCGGTCAGCACGAGATCGACGCGCGGCTGGACCTGCATGGGCATACGCAGGATTCGGCGCATCGCGAGCTGGTGGAGTTCCTGCTGTGGCAGGCGGGACAGGGCGCGCGCTGCGTGCTGGTGATTACGGGGAAGGGGCGGCTGGGCGTGGGCATCCTGCGCGCGCGGCTGTTCGACTGGATCGCGGACCCGCAGCTGCGCCCGTTCATTGCGGGGTATGCGCAGGCGCATGCACG
>CAZGWV010000234.1:0-1880 GCA_964529555.1 uncultured Rhizobium sp. | reverse complement strand
ATCCGGCGAGGCGATGGCCGCTGTCTCCGCCGGGAACACCGGCGCGCTGATGGCGTTGTCGATGTTCATCCTGCGCAAGGTCGAGGGCGTTCATCGCCCCGCGCTGGTCGGCAGCTGGCCAACGCGCAAGGGCGTCTGCGCCATGCTCGACCTCGGCGCCGACATCGCGGCGGATGCGGCCCAGCTGGTCGAGTTCGCGATCATGGGCGCGGCCTTCGCGCGCGCCGTGCATGGCGTGCAGAACCCGCGTGTTGCGCTGCTCAACATCGGCGAGGAAGAACTCAAGGGCCATGAGTCGATCCGCGAGGGCGCCCGCCTCATGCGGGCAGCCAACTTGCCGATTGATTTCCGTGGCTTCATCGAGCCCGACAAGATCGGGAGCGGCAATGTCGACGTCGTGGTGACGGATGGCTTTACCGGCAACGTCGCCATCAAGACGGCCGAAGGCATCGCCCGCATGATTTCGGACATGCTGAAGGAAGCCTTCAAGTCCGGCCCGATTGCGATGCTGGGCGCAGCCCTGGTCCTGCCGGCGCTGAAAGGGTTCCGGTCCAAGATGGACCCGCGCAACACCAATGGCGGCGTGTTCCTGGGCCTCAACGGCGTTGTGGTCAAAAGTCATGGCGGCACGGACGATGTGGGCTTTGCCCAGGCGGTCAAAGTCGCCGCGAGCATGGGCGCGAGCAATTTCCGCACGGAAGTTGAAGAAAATCTCAGGCGCCTCGCGCCTGTTGCGGCCGCCGTCGCACCTGCGCAGCAGCCCGCCAAATAGGGTGTTGTGCATGCTGGGTTGGAGGCATAACGACGAGGCCCGGAACTGTGAGGAACTGGCGTGAGTGAGTTCGCATCGGTAATACGCGGCGTCGGCGGCTATCTGCCCGAGCGCGTGCTGACCAACGAAGACCTGTCGAAGATGGTCGATACCACCGACGAGTGGATCGCCGCGCGAACCGGCATCCGCAAACGCCACATCGCCGCTGACGGCCAGACCACGTCCGATCTCGGCGCGGAGGCCGCCCGCCGCGCTATGCAGGCCGCTGGCGTCGGCCCGGGCGATATCGACCTGGTCATCGTCGCGACCGCGACGCCCGACTACACTTTCCCGGCAACCGCTACGGTCGTGCAGAGCAAGCTGGGCATCACGCGCGGCGCAGCGTTCGATCTTCAGGCTGTATGCTCGGGCTTCGTCTTCGCCGTCGCCACCGCCGACAACTTCCTGGCGCGCGGACAGTTCGAGCGGGCGCTCGTGATCGGCGCCGAAACCTTCTCCCGCATCCTCGACTGGTCGGATCGTTCGACCTGCGTCCTGTTCGGTGACGGCGCCGGCGCCATCGTGCTGGAACGCCAGACCAACGCCGAAGCTGGCGACCGCGGGGTGAAAGGCATCCACCTCCGCTCCGATGGACGCTATCGCGACCTGCTCTATGTCGACGGCGGCCCCTCGACGACGCAGACGGTCGGTCACTTGCGCATGGTCGGCAACCAGGTGTTCAAGCACGCTGTCGGCAAGATTTCCGAGAGCGTGAAAGCTGCCGCCGCCGACGCGAACATCGCCATCAAGGACATCGACTGGTTCGTGCCGCACCAGGCCAACCAGCGCATCCTCTCCGCCGTCGCCGAGCGGCTGGGGCTGGACGACAACAAGGTTGTCTCGACCGTCGCCGACCACGGCAACACGTCGGCGGCCTCCGTGCCCCTGGCGCTCGCGGCCGCGACCGAAGACGGCCGCATCAAGCAGGGCGATCTCATCCTGATCGAAGCCATCGGCGGCGGCCTCACATGGGGCTCGGCGCTGATCCGGATGTAAGTTTGCGCCGCAGGTCCACCATTCCGACTTGCTAACAACTCGTAAACGGATGACATTGTTCGGGATTTCACCG
>CAZGWV010000233.1:0-1886 GCA_964529555.1 uncultured Rhizobium sp. | reverse complement strand
TGCGGGAGTTCTGGCAGGCGGATGCGAGCTACTGGACGCGCTTGCCGAAGGCGGAACTCCTCGCGGCGCTGGTCGAGTCGCCGACTCTGGTCGACATGAGGCAGAAATCCCGTGACGCAGCGATGGCTGCCTACGCCAAGCTGAAGAAGGATGAGTTGGCCGCGCGGGTTGATCAGGCGTTCGTCGGGACCGGTTACCTGCCGGACCTGCTCGTGACGCCCGTGCCCCAAGGCGCCATTGAGCTGACCACGACTGGCGCGGCGGCGATCGCCGCCGAGTAGGCGGCATCAGCCGATATCAAAAGGGGCTGCCAGCAGAACTGGCGGCCCCTTTTTTCGCAGACCCTGGGTTGGGGGGACGGGCCTGCAAACGCAGAATGTGCTTTGCTCCGCCAGACTGTGCAAGGTGAGATCAATAGAAGTTGTAGGAGTCTTTGGGCAGTTCACCCTCGGGGTCGTGAAGATCATCGGCTTCAGGAAAGAGCGCAGCCTTGGCGAGAGCAGATTCGATCCCCGCTTCGTCCAGTGCGGCCTGCGAGAGCCTTAGTCGTTCGCGCACCCATTGGTTCATTCGGTCGAGGTGAGGGGATTTCTGCTCGGCGCCGGCATGGGCCAGCCATTCCGTGAGGCGCGCGATCTCCTGCTGGTGATCAGACAGCTCCTTCAGGAAGGCCAGGCGACGGGTCTCCCGCTCTGCGCGCCGCCGGGCCGTCTCGCGCCGGCGTTGCATGTGGGTGTACTGGCGTTGCCACTCTTCGTGACTTTCGCGTCTTTCCTTCACGGCCGCGAGATGGGCGCGCAGTCCGAGCGCGATGTCGTCGAGCATTCGCTCGACCTTCTGCGTCTTCCCATCGGACCAGCGCCTGCGAAGACCATCGCCGCCGCTCCTGTCGATCTCCACGACGAGGTCGCCCAGAAAGATGATGTCCCACTCGGGATAAGGCCGCGTGTAGGGACCCAGATCGACGAGATCGCTGAGCGATCTTTGGCTCCAGCGCCGCTGGAAGCGCTTTCGTTCCTTCTCCTCCCCGTTCAGTTCTTCCTGCGTCGGGATGTGCTTCTGGCGCCGCGTTTTCTCAACGAGGGTCAGTGAGACGGTGTCAGTCCCGATCGCCGCTCGCATGGAGGCGCCGCCCGGTTCGAACGCGATGCCATCCTTCTCCAGTCGCCTGGCGAGGCCATCGAGAATGAACACAGCCCGTTCCGCCAATCCCGCCGAGATGATGACCCCGTGCATGCCTTCATCGCACGCGCGAACGGCGCCATCCTTGGCTGGCCTGCTCTTGCGCAGGGTCAACGCCGTCAGCTTGATCGATCGATGCAGATCGACCACCGGGAAGGGCGCTAGCGGCTCCGGTTCAGGGCGATCCTCCTTCGTCTGCATATCTTCGATCCGTGCTTCGGCCAGAACTTTCGCGGCAGCCTCCGGGAGCCGTGAGGTCGTCGCGACGATCTCAATGGTCGGGTTCTCGGTCTCAGCCCGGGCGAGCGATTGGCGCTCGACCTTCTGCCCAGCCTGGAGGCGAGCCCAGTAGCCGCGCGGAGGCGACGGAATTCCATGGCGCGCGCACGTCTTGGCCAATCCCACATCGGAAATGCCAAACTCGACGGCCACGTCGCGCATCGGTCGTGACCAGACCAGGTCGTAAAGGTCCTTTCGCGTGATGGTGAGGAATGAGGGCAAGCTTGGTCTACCTTCTTGGCAGTGGTCCGTGATTGAGAGCCTGGCGCCGACCATGGTCAAGCGCATCCAGGATCGCTTGCCGATCCGCCGGCGCCCGCCAAGGCCACGTTTGCTTGTTACGCCCATCAAGCGTCCGGCGCATGCCCGCGCAAGGGGCCGAGGCTTCGGACCTTCGGTCCTGCAGGCCGCACCAACCCCTTGCG
>CAZGWV010000232.1:0-1922 GCA_964529555.1 uncultured Rhizobium sp. | reverse complement strand
GGCGGGTCCCATCACCTCGTCGACGATTTTGCGGACTTCATCCGAGGGATCGACCGGTTCGACTTGCTCGGGAATGCCAGCCTGATCAGATTCTTGGTTAGCAGCCGCAATAAACCTGCGGAGTTCTTCATCGGTGACTTTGTTACGAAATTTCCATCGCCCACGGGATTGTTTATCAGCAATCGCGGATATCGCGCGCTCGAAGCCCGCTGCGTCGATCTCGCCAGTGCTAACGCCTCGCACAAGACGGCGGAGAGCAAGGCTTCCCACCTGTTTTTCTTCAGGCATGAGCGTTGACTGATTGAAATAATGAGTTCCAACCGCCAAGACACCCAGCGAGGGCAAAAGAGGTGATTCGACAATCGCTCGTGAAAGTTGATTGAGTTGTTCGAGAGTCAATGTTCCATCGCGCAACCCATTGATGGGGCGCTCGAGCTCGGCGAGAATTTCTGCCCGTTCTTCGTCGGCGATGTTCGAGGCTTCGAGCGTTTCATCGAGCACCCACAACGAAACGCCGGCTCCCCAGTTGCGCCAGTTTTGTGAAATGACATACCCCAGAATCACAATCAAGGCGACCATGATCAGCAAGACAAAAAAGCATCCTTTGAGACAGCCGCCAAAACAACCGCCGCCCCCTTCTTTGCGATATTCCTCTTCGGGCTCGATCTCGAATTTGTCACTTGCCATCGTCGGTTCACTTGAAAGAGCTAAAGCCCGGGGATGGCACTCCCCGGGACGCAGAGAGCGCATAAAAAAGCCCGGTCGTCTGATGATACAGCTTGACCGGGCTATTTCCAGATGAATCTGAGTGGAGGATAGCGGGCTCGAACCGCTGACCTTCTGGCTGCCAGCCAGACGCTCTCCCAGCTGAGCTAATCCCCCGAGAATTTCGTGGTCTTGGGAGCAATCGCCAAGTCGCCCTGGCCTCGTCAACCGCGAACTGGCAAACTAACACCCCGAAACAGGATTGTCAACGCCGCAACTTTTGCCGACCCGACCTGCTATGAGCCACGCACGAAGTCGCCGAAAAATCGCGATCACCATAGGCAAGATCATCCTTGCTCTTGGGATCGTCGGCTATTTGGTCGCGAAAATTCAGCGTGATGCTGGCTTCTCGCGGCTCTTGCACGAGCCCAAGGAGTGGGGATATCTCGTCACGGCTCTCGTGATGGTTTTTACCGCTTTCACGCTCAGTTTCGCACGCTGGTATGTCCTCGTGCATGGACTTGGCCTGCAATTCTCGCTCCGCGATGCCATGCGATTGGGGTCCATGGGATTCACGCTCAATCAGGTGATGCCCGGCAGCGTGGGAGGCGATTTGTTCAAAGCCGCGTTCCTCGCTCATGAACAACCCGGAAGGCGTACCGAGGCTGTGGCTTCCGTGTTTATTGATCGCCTCATTGGGTTGGTTGGCATGTTCGTGGTGGCGAGCGTCGGCCTGTTATTCGCCAACCAAACCTTGGGTCGCAGCCCTCTCCTAAGCGGTTTGGAAGTGACGATTTGGTCAGTGGCAATCGGCGGAGTCCTGGGAATTTTCCTGGTGACCAGCCACTTGTTCTCGGGATTGAAGACTCAAGAGTTGGCGGGGCGTGTTCCGGCAATTGGTCCTATCTTAAACCGACTCGTTGCGGGCCTCAATCGATTCAGCAGCCGGCGGCGCTATTTAGCCATCGCTTTCGCCTTGGCTATCGTGACTCACAGCCTGTTAGTCAGCGCCTTTTGGTGTATCAGCCAGGGCCTGCCGATCATGGGACCATCGTTCGAGCAGAATGCCACGATCGTCCCGCTCGCCTTGGTAGCCGGAGCGTTGCCTCTTACGCCGGGCGGATTGGGAATCACCGAAACCGCACTCGCCAAGTTATTCGGAGCCATACACCTCAACGAAGCGGATGGAGCATTGATCGCTCTCTCCTATCGTGCTG
>CAZGWV010000231.1:0-1924 GCA_964529555.1 uncultured Rhizobium sp. | reverse complement strand
GTCTGGGTTGTTTCCCTCTCGACCGCGAAGCTTATCCCACGCGGACTGACTCCTGATGTAGTTACACCGGTATTCGGAGTTTGGCTCGGCAGGGTACCCCGCGAAGGGCCCCAAACCAAATCAGTATCTCTACCCCCGGTGCATAGTGGATCAAGGCTAGCCCTAAAGCTATTTCGGAGAGAACGAGCTATCTCCAGGTTTGATTAGACTTTCACTCCTCCCCACAAGTCATCCCCTCGGTTTTCAACCCAAGTGGGTTCGGTCCTCCAAGCGGTTTGACCCGCTCTTCAACCTGCTCATGGGTAGTTCACACTGGGTTCGCGTCTACCGCCCGCGACCAATTGTCGCCCTATTCAGACTTGGTTTCCCTGAGGCTTCGGCCCGGAAGGCCTTAACCAAGCCGCAAACGGTAACTCGCCGGATCATTATGCAAAAGGCACGCCGTCAGACATTCCCCTTACGGGGCATAGTCCTCCGACCGCTTGTAAGCGCATGGTTTCAGGTTCACATTCCTCCCCTAAAAGGGGTTCTTCTCATCTTTCAGTCGCCATACTGAGTTCACTATCGGTCATCGGAGAGTATTTAGCCTTACGGGATGGTCCCCGTGGATTCAGCCGGAGTTTCACGTGATCCGGCTTACTCAGGTACCCCTCGGGAGATCGCTAGCTTTCGTGTACGGGACTGTCACCCTCTGCGGTTCTTCTTTCCAGAAGATTCTACTAGCCGGCAATTTTCTGACTCCCATTTGAGAGGCCCTACAACCCCGCGAGGGAAACCCTCGCGGTTTGGGCTATTTCGCTTTCGCTCGCCGCTACTGACGAAATCGATTTTTCTTTCTACTCCTGTGGGTACTTAGATGTTTCAGTTCCCCACGTTTGCCACGTGCAACTATGAATTCATTACACGCCAATTCGGGAATCCCGGGATCAACACTTGTTTGTCAGCTCCCCCGAGCTTTTCGCAGACTTCCACGCCCTTCATCGCCTTCCGATGCCAAGACATCCCCCATGCGCTCTTAATAGCTTGACCACATTTATCCAAAGCTCTCATCCCACAACCAAAAAAATCGCCGTGAGGCTCGAAACTCAAGATAAATTGCGATTGAACTACATTTATTTTCCAGATCTACACTTTTCACGGATATACAGTCTCCGCGTGGCTGTGCGTCTGGGAGTAACGCTCGAATTAAATCTTGTAATCTAAGGACAAAGGAGATTCGACCAGACCATCTACTGCCCGACATCCCGCCCTCTCTGCAAAAAGGGAGCGAGTCACCGAGCGGGCCTGATCGAAAATCAGATGCCACTCTTACAATTCAAATTCACCAAATTGTCAAAGATCATCGGCTGCCTCCTGGCACCCCAGCTAAGAAAAACCCAGCTAAGGGAGCCGCTCAACCAACCGTGGCCCTATCGGCCAACCCCTTCCTTCAACCGCCAGGAAACCTGGCTGCTGAATGAACAGGAGACAACAAGATCGCTTACCTTACTGTCTCCCATCCACTCATGGGGAACTTCAAATAATAACAAGTTCCACGAGCCTGTCAAAGGGGGTATTCCGCCAAAAATCGTCCGATTTTTCCTCGCACTTGAGTGGCAGAACGAGAATTCTAGTGATACGACGCCCGCTGGCAAGGGGCTCGAAAATCATTTTTCCGCCGCTGGCCTAATCGTGAAGAGAGCCCCGGCAAAAGCTGCCGATTATTCCGCCTCGAAATACTTCCGCGCTCGCACACACAGCCAACCAACGCCGACGGCCACTCCCACTAGCACCGCCAAGTCGAGCCAGAGCATCGCGACAAGCGGCACACCACTCCCCAGGGAAAGCACGCCGTAAAGAGAATGCACACCCAGCATGAAACGACCTCCGAGATCGGTCCACACCGAAGCTGCCACCACGAACGCGCCCAGACAGAACGCACGGC
>CAZGWV010000230.1:0-1924 GCA_964529555.1 uncultured Rhizobium sp. | reverse complement strand
GAGGCCTTCGGTCCGGCAAGCCTGAGGGGACTGCAAAAGCACACGACACTCACCATGCCTTATCAGGTTAGCTTCGCGAAATCCCATAGCGAGTTGACTTGGAAAGGGGAGTTTTCATCGCTCCTCGACTTCGCGGAACAAGAAGGCATCATGCTTGACCACGGTTGTCGCGCGGGGAGTTGCGGACAATGCGTGCTGAAGGTTCTCGAAGGGGAAGTGACCCATATGAAAACTCCTGGCGTGCCTTTGGCGGCTGATGAATGCCTCGCTTGTATTGGTGTCCCCAAAAGCGACATCATACTGGAGGCCTGAGTTGATAAAAAAACATCTTCAGATAACAGCTTGGTTAATCGCTTGTTTTTCATCGGTAGTCGTGCTTGCGGACGAAACTGATAATATTCCGGGTGGGATTTTCAACGATCCCACGAAGATTCTGGGGCCTGACTCCTGTACAAAATGTCATGAAAAAGAAATTTTGCAGTGGCACATGACGCCTCACTTCCAGACGTTTGATTTTCTACATCGCTTGCCCGAGGCTAAAGCGATAGCCGACCGGCTAGGCCTCAACAGCGTCAAACGCAATGAAACGTGCGTCGTCTGTCACTACACTCAGCAACAAATTGATTCGCGTGTTCGCGTGATCGCCGGTGTGTCGTGCGAATCTTGCCACGGCGCGGCCAAGGACTGGATCGCCCTGCATAACGATTATGGTGGTCCCGACATCACTCGCGAAACGGAAACACCCGCCCATCGCCAAGAACGTATCACCGCGAGCGTCAAAGCGGGGATGAACAACCCGACAAATCTCTACTTGATCGCGCGGCAATGCCTGAGTTGCCACACCACGCCCAACGAGCAACTTGTGAATGTCGGCGGACATGCCGCGGGAAGCCGAGAGTTTGAACTGGTTGCTTGGTCGCAGGGTTTGGTGCGACATAATTTCTTGCGGACCAACGGCACATCGAATGCTCAAGCCAGCCAGGCGGAGCTTCGTAAAATTTACGTTGTCGGTGTGCTCGCCGACCTGGAGGCAAGTTTGCGTGCTACTGCAACTGCCACGGTGAAGGCGCGTTTTGGAATCGCTTCGGCGCAACGTGCCGCACGACTCAAACAAAGGCTTTACGATATCAGTCAGGTCGTGAGCGATCCTCATATCGATGCGGCGTTGCAAGCGGCGCTCTCCGTCCCTCTGCAACTCGAACATCAGGAAGAACTCAATATCGCCGCGGATGTGGTCGGCAAAGCAGCTTTTGAATTTGCCAAAGATGCCGATGGCGAAAAGCTCACCGCGATCGACCCACTGCTTCCCAAACCCGAGCAATACAAAAATCAGTAGGAACGGCCATGGTCCCTTTGGAAGTCGTCATGGAGCGCCCCTGCCGCTGGGATGTCCCCTTTGGCGCGACGATGCGCGACGAGGACGTCGACCAGTTGCTGGATTTGCCGCCTTTTTGCGACATGGATCCGCTGGCTTTTCCAGCGGCGCTGCCGCTACGCGAAATCCTTAAAAACGACACGCGCATCAATCACTATCCCGATGGGACCATCGTTGTCCGTGAAGGGGATTATGGCAGTAGCGCATTTCTCATCTTGCGGGGCAACGTGGAGGTTGTGCTTTCCGGCCTTGACCCGACGATTCTGGGGCGGCAAAAAACCGACAAGCGTGGATTTCTTCACTCGTTGCTGAGGATGTGGCGAAATCCGAATCTCCCCGAAGTACGCAAGCAAATTCGCGCACAGCGTGATTTCATTACCGACGACAGTAGCAACGTGCAGGATCTCGCGCAAACGCGGGTATTTTTGCAGGACGTACCAAGGGTTTTAGGCGCGGCGCGGACAGCCACATTGAAACCCGGTGAAATCTTTGGCGAGTTGGCCGCCTTGACCCGTACTCCACGGTCGGCCACGGTTGTCGCCCGTGGTG
>CAZGWV010000229.1:0-1945 GCA_964529555.1 uncultured Rhizobium sp. | reverse complement strand
CCACCATGTACACCAACCAGCCGTGGACGATCCGGCAGTATGCCGGGTTCTCGACGGCTGAGGATTCCAACGCCTTCTATCGGCGCAACCTGGCGGCGGGACAGAAGGGTCTTTCGGTGGCGTTCGACCTGGCGACGCATCGGGGATATGACTCGGACCATCCGCGTGTGACGGGCGATGTGGGGATGGCGGGTGTGGCCATCGATTCCATCTACGACATGCGGACTTTGTTCGCGGGCATTCCGCTGGACCAGATGTCTGTCTCGATGACGATGAACGGCGCGGTGCTGCCGATCATGTCGCTCTATGTTGTGGCCGCCGAGGAGCAAGGCGTCTCGCCTGCGAAACTCTCGGGAACGATCCAGAACGACATCCTCAAAGAGTTCATGGTGCGGAACACGTATATCTATCCGCCGCGCCCCTCGATGCGGATCATCTCGGACATTTTTGCGTACACGTCGCAGAACATGCCGAAGTTCAATTCGATCTCGATCTCCGGCTATCACATGCAGGAAGCGGGCGCGACGGCGGACCTGGAGCTTGCCTACACGCTGGCCGATGGCGTCGAGTATATCCGCTCGGGCATTGCGGCGGGGCTGGACGTCGACAAGTTTGCGCCGCGCCTGTCGTTCTTCTGGGCGATCGGCATGGACTACTTCATGGAGGTCGCGAAGATGCGGGCCGCGCGCCTGCTGTGGTCGCGGCTGGTGAAGCAGTTCAATCCGAAGTCGGACAAGTCGCTGTCGCTGCGCACGCATAGCCAGACGAGCGGCTGGTCGCTGACCGCGCAGGACGTTTACAACAACGCGATCCGCACCTGCTTCGAGGCGATGGCGGCGGCCGGCGGGCAGACGCAGTCGCTGCACACCAATGCGTTCGACGAGGCGCTGGCGTTGCCGACGGACTTCTCGGCGCGGATTGCGCGGAACACGCAGATCTTCCTGCAGCAGGAAGCCGGAACGTGCCGCACGATCGATATGTGGGGCGGCAGCTATTATGTCGAGCGGCTGACGCATGATCTTGCGCGGCGGGCCTGGGCGCACATCGAGGAAGTCGAGAGCATGGGCGGGATGGCCAAGGCCATCGAGGAAGGCGTGCCCAAGCTGCGCATCGAGGAAGCCGCCGCGAAGACGCAGGCGCGGATCGACTCCGGCGTGCAGACGATTGTGGGCGTCAACAAATTCCGGCTGAGCGAGAACGAGGATGTGCCGGTCCTCAAGGTGGACAACGCCAAGGTGCGCAACCTGCAGCTCGACAAGCTGAAGCGGCTGAAGGGCGAGCGCGACGAGACGGCGGTGACGCAGGCGCTGGATGCGATCACCAAGGCGACGGAACTCGGGCGCGGGAATTTGTTCGAGCTGGGCATTGCGGCAGCGCGGGCCAAGGCGACGGTGGGCGAGATCAGCTATGCTGTCGAAAAAGTGGTCGGGCGCCATCAGGCGGTGATCAAATCGATCCAGGGCGTGTATGCTCAGGGCATGAGCGCGAAATCAGACAAGGTGGTCGCGGCGCGTGCGCTGGCGGACGAGTTCGAGAAGGCGGAGGGACGCCGTCCGCGTATCCTGATCGCCAAGATGGGTCAGGACGGGCACGACCGGGGGCAGAAGGTTGTGGCGTCCGGGTTTGCCGATCTTGGCTGGGACGTCGATATCGGGCCGCTGTTCCAGACGCCGGAGGAAGCGGCGCGGCAGGCTGTCGAGAACGATGTACACGTTGTGGCCGCGTCGTCGCTGGCGGCGGGGCACTTGACGCTGGTGCCGGAACTGCGCGGGGCCCTCGACAAGGAGTCGCGCGGGGACATCATGGTGGTGGTGGGCGGCGTCGTGCCGCCGCAGGACTATGAAGCGCTGTATGGCGCAGGCGCGGCTGCGATCTTCCCGCCGGGCACGGTGATCGCGGAGGCGGCGGTGGAACTGCTCGACAAGCTGAAGGGCAAGCTGGGGCA
>CAZGWV010000228.1:0-2009 GCA_964529555.1 uncultured Rhizobium sp. | reverse complement strand
GCGCTGCCGCAGGCGCCGCAGCGCGAAGAACTTGCCCTGATGGATGCGACTCGGCACGAGGAAGTCGCGCGCGCCCTCCGGCGAAGACGCGGTCAGGATCGGCGTCGAATATTCCGTGAACCCCGCCCCATGCATCCGCTCGCGCATCGACGCGATCACCTTCGTCCGCGTCACGATGTTCGCGTGCAGCGTCTCGCGGCGCAGGTCGAGGAAGCGATATTTGAGGCGCACATCCTCGGGATATTCCGGCTCGGCGAACACCGGCAGCGGCAGTTCCTCGGCCACTTCCGACAGCACGGCCATATCCGTGACCTTGAGGTCGATCTCGCCCGTCGCCAGCGCCGGGTTCACCGTCGCCTCATCCCGCTTCACCACCTCGCCCGTGACCGAAATCACCGACTCCACCCGGATCCGCTCCAGCTTGGCGAAATGCGGATTGGACGGCGTCACCACGCACTGGGTGATCCCGTAATGGTCGCGCAGATCGATGAACAGCAGGCCCCCGAGGTCCCGCTTCCGGTGAACCCAGCCCGACAGGCGCACATTATTGCCGACATGCTCCGCACGCAGCTGGCCGCAGGTATGCGTCCTATAGGCATGCATCGGCGCGAAACTCCTGTTATTCCGGCAAAACTGGCGGGAAACTGCTTGATCGTTGGGGCGGACAAGCGCATGTCGCCCTCGAACTTGTCAATATCGGGAAGCGTCCCGATCGAGGAGCCCCGGCCCATTGCCAGAAACGTCCCCCAAAACACAGGGCGGCCAGCCCGGCGAACTCCACCTGGTCAGCGACACCACAGACCTCAAGGCCGCCTGCGCTGAGCTCGCCAGGGGCGATTTCATCGCCGTGGACACCGAATTCCACCGCGAATCGACCTACTGGCCGCAAGTCTGCCTGATCCAGCTCGCCACCGACGACTATGACTGCATGGTCGATCCGCTGGCCCCCGGCATCGAGCTCAAGCCCCTGCTCGACCTGCTGGCCGACACCTCCCGCGTGAAAGTCTTTCACGCCGCCCGCCAGGATCTCGAAATCTTCACCCGCCTCATGGGCAAGACGCCCGCCCCGATCTTCGACACGCAGATCGCCGCCATGGCCGCCGGCCTCGGGGACTCGATCTCCTACGAAAATCTCGTCGCCCGCGTCGTGAAGGGCACGGTCGACAAATCCTCCCAGTTCACCGACTGGGCCCGCCGTCCCCTGTCGCCCAAACAGCTCGAATACGCGCGCGGCGACGTCACCTTCCTCCGCCGCATCTACCGCATCCTGCACGACAAGCTGCAGAAGCAGGGCCGCCTCGACTGGATCGCCGACGAACACGCCGCCCTCGTCGACCCGGAGAACTACTCCTTCGATCCCGCCGATGCGTGGAAGCGCCAGAAGATCCGCAAATACCGCAACGACTATCTCGCCGTCCTCGCCAACGTCTCGGCCTGGCGCGAGCGCGTGGCGCAGGAAACCGACAAGCCGCGCGGCCGCATCCTGAAAGACGACGCCATCCAGGAAATCGCCCAGCAGAAACCCCGCACGCTCGACGCGCTCGACCGCATGCGCGGCGTCCAGCAAGGCTTCGCCAAATCGCGCCACGGCGCCGGCCTCATCGTCGCCATCAACGAAGCCCTCGACGATCCCGACAAATACGCTCCCGCCGTCGAACGCCCCGAATCCAGCGGCCCGCCGCCCGGCGCCATCGTCGAACTCCTGAAAGTGCTGCTCAAGCAAGTCAGCGACGACGCCGGCGTCGCCACCCGCCTCATCGCCAACGCCGCCGACATCGAAACCCTCGCCCGCGAAACCGAACCCGACATCGCCGCCCTCAAAGGCTGGCGCCGCGAAGTCTTCGGCGAGAAAGCCCTCAAGCTGAAGACAGGCAAGATCGCCCTGGCCGCGTCCCCGAAGGGCGTGAAGATCGTCGAGGTCTGAGCGTTGAACGCATC
This sequence comes from uncultured Rhizobium sp., assembly GCA_964529555.1. GTDB lineage: Bacteria > Pseudomonadota > Alphaproteobacteria > Caulobacterales > Hyphomonadaceae > UBA7672. The sequence goes on along the minus strand of CAZGWV010000228.1, from coordinate 71 downwards.
CTTCGAGACGATCGCTCAGTTTACCCTGAGCGACGCCGCAGGCGGCGTCGAAGGGCGATCCCTCAGGATGA
>CAZGWV010000227.1:0-2021 GCA_964529555.1 uncultured Rhizobium sp. | reverse complement strand
GTGCGCACGGCGTTCTCGCCAAGGTGCTGCGCCACTTCGAGCACGAGGCGCGTGCCGTTGTTGGTGGTCTCCAGCGCGTTCAGGATCGCCGGCAGGTGCCCGTCGAACTCGACATCGACGACGGCGCCGATCACCTGGCTCACACGGCCCTTAACGTTGGTGGCTGTCTTGTTGCTCATCTTGGCCTCTCGTCAATTTCGTCAGATCGCTAGAGCGCTTCGGCGCCCGAGATGATCTCGATAAGTTCCTTGGTGATCTGCGCCTGACGCGCCCGGTTGTAGCGCAGCTGCAGCGACTTGATCATGTCGCCTGCGTTGCGCGTGGCGTTGTCCATCGCGGTCATCTGCGCGCCCTGGAAGCCGGCTTCGGTTTCCAGCAGGGCCGACAGGAGTTGCGTGCCGAGATAACGCGGCAGCAGCGCTTCGAGGATCGCCTCTTCGCTCGGCTCGTAGATATAGCGCGCGCCCTTGAGGTCGATCTTCGGCGCATCCGCCGGCGCCGTCGCCGGGATCAGCTGCAGCGCGGTCGGGATCTGCGTCAGCAGGTTCTTGAAGCGCGCAAAGATCAGCGTCGCGACGTCGAACTCGCCGGCGTCGAAACGGTCGGTGATCTGGCGCGCGATGCCTGCGGCGCTCGCGGCCGTGACGGTGCGCTCGGCGCGGCGGTCGATATGGCCGACGATCAGCGGCCCGAACAGGCGCTTCAGCGCATCATTGCCCTTCTTGCCGACGGTGACGATCTTCACGGTCTTGCCGGCCGACTGCAGGCGCTTGATCTCGGCCCGCGCCAGCTTGACGATGTTGGTGTTGAAGCCGCCGCACAGGCCGCGCTCGGCCGTCATCACGACGAGCAGATGCACATCGTCCTTGCCCGTGCCCGCGATCAGCTTCGGTCCGCCGCCAGCCGCCGCGCCCGAGGCGAGATTGGCGATCACCGACGCCATCCGCGTCGCATACGGACGCGCCGCCTGCGCCGCTTCCTGCGCACGCTTCAGCTTGGCCGTGGCGACCATCTGAAGCGCCTTCGTGATCTTCTGCGTGGATTTCACGCTGGCGATACGAAGACGGTATTCCTTCAAGCTGGGCATGGGCTACGCCTTGTCCTCGGCTTCGGGATTAAGCGAACGACTTGGCGAAGGCTTCCAGCGTGGCCTTGATCGCGTCTTCGATCTTGACGCCATCCTTGCCGGTCTTGGAGATGTCCTTCTGGTCGCGGATGTCGGCCAGCAGCGCCTGCTTGTCGGCGCGAATGTGGCGCAGCAGGTCGGCCTCGAAGCGCACGACCTGATCGGTCGCGACATTGTCGAGATAGCCGCGCGTGCCGGCGTAGATCACCACGACCTGCTCTTCCATCTGCTGCGGCGAGTATTGCGGCTGCTTCAGGAGCTGCGTCAGGCGCGCGCCACGGTTCAGCTGGCGCTGCGTCGTCGCGTCGAGGTCCGAACCGAATTTCGCGAAGGCCGCCATCTCGCGATACTGCGAGAGTTCCGACTTCATCGTGCCGGCGACCTGCTTGGTCGATTTCACCTGGGCCGAACCGCCCACGCGCGACACCGACAGGCCGACGTTCACGGCCGGGCGGATGCCCGAGTTGAACAGGTCGGTCTCGAGGAAGATCTGGCCGTCCGTGATCGAGATCACGTTGGTGGGGATGTAGGCCGACACGTCGTTGGCCTGCGTCTCGATGACCGGCAGCGCGGTCAACGAGCCCGAACCGTGGTCCGCGTTCAGCTTGGCCGCGCGTTCGAGCAGACGCGAGTGGAGATAGAACACGTCGCCCGGATAGGCTTCACGGCCCGGCGGGCGGCGCAGCAGCAGCGACATCTGGCGGTAGGCGACCGCTTGTTTGGAAAGATCGTCATAGATGATCAGCGCGTGCATGCCGTTGTCGCGGAACCACTCGCCCATCACGCAGCCGGTGAACGGCGCGATGTATTGCAGCGGGGCGGGTTCCGACGCCGTGGCGGCCACGACGATGGTGTACTCAAGCGCGCCGCGCTCTTCGAGCGACTTCACGACCTG
>CAZGWV010000226.1:0-2028 GCA_964529555.1 uncultured Rhizobium sp. | reverse complement strand
AATATCTGCACCAACAGCGGCCTCTGCATGCTGGCCTTCAGCGCGCACATGACGCTGCTGGGCGACAAGGGCCTCACGCATCTTGCCACGCTGAACCATGAAGCGGCGTGCGACCTCGCCGATGCCCTCGCCGCCGTGAAAGGCGTCAAGGTTCTCACCTCGCGGTACTTCAACGAGATCGCCTTCGAAACATCGAAGCCCGCCGACCAGGTTCTCGCCGCCCTCGAACGCCACGACGTCATCGGCGGCGTCCGCGCCTCCCGCCTCTTCCCCGGCGCGGGCCTCGACAACGTCATCGTCGCGGCGGCGACCGAATGCTGCACGGCGGACGATATCAAGGCATACGCAGAGGCACTCGCTGAGGTGCTGAAGTGATCTTGATACACCAGCCTCCAACCCTGCCGTCATTCTCGGGTAAGCCCGCAGGGCGCATTCCGGGAATCCCTGTTGGATCGGCGAAGGAATTCCCGCAGTTCCGCACCGGCGCGAACCGGGATTCTCGGAACGCGCTTCGCTTGCCCGAGAATGACTCGCCGAAACTCCTCGCCACCCTTCCGACTATCTCTCGCTCGCGGGACGTCCAATGACCATGAACTCCACCGGCCGCCCCACCTCGATCGCCGCCAATGGCGGTTCGGGAACTGATGTCACCGTCTCCGGCTCGAAAGGCCTGCTTCAGGCGGAAGGCCTGATCTTCGAGATCGGCTCCACTGACAAGACCGGCGTTGACCTGCCCAAGCCGAAAGGCACGAAACCCCGCCTCGGCGGCGTGACGCGCGCCACGCCCCCGGGTCTTCCGGGCCTCACCGAACCGGAAGCCGTGCGCCACTATGTGCGTCTCAGCCAGAAGAACTACGCCATCGACCTTGGCCTGTTCCCGCTCGGCTCATGCACGATGAAGCATAACCCGCGCCTCAACGAGAAGGTCGCACGGCTGCCGGGCTTTGCCGACGTTCATCCGATGCAACCGCAGGCCACGGTGCAGGGCGCGCTCGAGGTGATAGAAGAACTGGCCGACTGGCTGATGAAGCTCACCAACATGCCCGCCGTGGCGATGAGCCCGAAAGCCGGGGCGCATGGCGAACTTGCCGGCATGCTGGCCATCCGCGCCGCCCTGATCGCGCGCGGCGAAGGCGAAAAGCGCAAGCGCGTCCTCGTGCCCGTGTCCGCGCACGGCACGAACCCGGCGACCGCCGCGCAGTGCGGCTTCATCATCGACGAGATCAGCGCCGCCGCCGATGGCCGCGTCGATCTCGAAGACCTCAAATCCAAATTGGTCGATTCATCCGACATCGCCGGCATCATGCTGACCAACCCGAACACCTGCGGCCTGTTCGAGCGCGACATCAAGACGATCGCCGACCTGATCCACGCGGCGGGCGGCTATTTCTATTGCGACGGCGCGAACTTCAACGCCATCGTCGGCCGCGTGCGCCCCGGCGATCTTGGCGTCGACGCCATGCACATCAACCTGCACAAGACCTTCTCCACGCCCCACGGCGGCGGCGGACCCGGCTCAGGCCCGACTGTCCTTTCCGCCGCCCTGGCGCCGTATGCGCCCCTGCCCTTCATCACGAAGACTGCCGATGGCCTGCGCTTCGTCGAACACCATGACGAGGCGCCGGAAAGCTTCGGAAGAATGTGCGCCTTTCATGGCCAGATGGGCATGTTCACCCGCGCCCTCGCCTACATCCTCAGCCACGGCGCCGATGGCCTGAAGCAGGTCGCGGAAGACGCCGTCCTGAACGCCAACTACATCCTCGCACGTCTCAAGCCACTGATGTCGCCGGCCTTCGAGGGATACTGCATGCACGAGGCGCTGTTCTCGGATGCGTTTCTGAAAGACAGCGGCATCGAGACCATCGACATCGCGAAAGGCCTGATCGACGAGGGCTATCACCCGATGACGATGTATTTCCCGCTGGTCGTCCACGGCGCCATGCTGATCGAGCCGACCGAGACGGAATCCAGGGCCGAGCTCGACCGCTTCTGCGACGCCCTCTCTTCCATCGCGCGCCGCGCGCTGCA
>CAZGWV010000225.1:0-2035 GCA_964529555.1 uncultured Rhizobium sp. | reverse complement strand
GCCTTCTCCAGGCTCGCCAGCGCATCCACGCCGACAAACACAAACTCGTCCACGCCCGCCGCGCGCAGCTCAGCCTCCAGCTCCCCAGGCCGCCCCGCCAGATAGACACGCGCCGCCCCCGCCGCCTTCAACGCCTTCGCCGCCTCAACCGCCTCGGCCGCATAGCGCTTGTCCGACCCGCACAGGCACGCAAGCTTGCAGCCCGCCTGCTTCATCGCCTGCGCATGCCACACGGCGTCGCCCGCTGACGGCACGCCGCTCACGCCGCCCGTCGCAAAGAAGTTCTGCGCAAACTGCAGCCGCGCCGTATGCTCGGCCAGCGGACCCAGCGCCGCGAGATAGATCTTCGGCGCGCGCCCCGCCGCCGTGCGCTGGTCGGCCAGATCGCGCAACCGCTCGTAAGGCTCAGCCACGCGCACCGGCCAGAACGGCTCGGCCTCCGCGCCATCGTCGTCCGTCGTCCGCGAGATATCGGCCAGCGTCGCGCGGTCCTGCGCCGCCGCCTTCAGCGAGAACCACGAGCGCGAAGCCGGCGCCCGGCCCGATGCCTCCGCCGCGCGCCGCACGATGGCGGGCAGGTTCACGACCTCCACGCTTGGCAGGTCTTCCCCGATCAGCGGGAAGTCCGACACGCCCGTGATCGGCGCCTTGCGCCTGGCGGTTTCTTCCAGCCGCTTCTGCCGGCTGATCGCCACGCCCTGCTGGAACGATCCCTCCTGCAGCGCCTTCACCAGACCGCCCTGCGCCTCGATCTGCTGGAACAGCGGCCACGCCGCCTTCGCGAGATCGTCGCCCAGCTTCTCGACCGCCCACGCGCCGCCCGGCGCATCCACCACGCGCCCAAGGCTGCATTCTTCCTGCGCGATCACCTGCGTGTTGCGCGCCAGCCTGCGCGCCAGCTTGCCCGGCAGTCCCATCGCATCGGTGAAGTTGCGCACCGTCACGATGTCCGCCCCGCCGACGCCGCCGGCAAAGCACGCCGCCGTATTGCGCAGGATGTTCACCCACGGATCGCGCCGCGACAGCATCCGCCGCGAGGTGACGACCTGCAGCGTCATCCCCGCCGCCGCATCCTTCGCGCCGAACGCATCCGCCACGCGCCACCACATGCGCCGCGCCGCGCGCAGCTTGGCCATCTCGACCAGATAGTCCGGCCCCACGCTCATCGTGAACAGGATCGTCCGGCACGCCGCATCCGCGCTCACGCCCGCCGTCATCAGCGCACGCACATACTCCGCGCCCGACGCGACCAGATAGGCAATCTCCTGAACCTCGGTCCCGCAAGCTTCATGCACCGGCCGCGAGTCCGCACGCAGCATCGTCGCCGCCGGAAACTCCGGCCCCGCATCGCGCGCGAACGCCGCCGCCGCCGCCATCTCTTCGTCTGCCGGGCCGGGCAGGGCGCCCGTCCGCGCCAGCGCCCCGATCGGATCGACATTGAAAGCGATCCGCGCCGTCGCCGCCTCACGCGCCGGAATCGCCGCCGCCAGCAAAGCCGCCAGTTCGATCCCCTGCGTGGTCGACGCCCCCGTCGGCTCCAGCGCCACCGGAGCGAGATCCAGCTTCACGCCACGCAGAATGCGCTCGATATCGATGGCCGAGCGCGCCACCACGCCATGCTCGCCCGCCGCGTCCACGCGCAGCTCGATCGACGACACGCCGCCCTCCAGCGCCTCCATCACCTGATCGGCGGCAATCACCGGATCGGGATGAGCTGCCACCTGCCGGATATCCCACGGCAGGAACGGATCGTTGGCCGACCGCGCCCCGCGAATGAACGGCGCAGCCCCCGGAAGCCCTGAAGCGTCCGCCGCCCAGTCCGTCCCCCGATACAGCGGCCGCACCGGCACGCCATGCTCGGTCCTGGTCGTGATCTTCGATAGCGGCGCCCCCGCCAGCGCCTTTTCGGCAAGCGCCTGCCACTGGGCCTCGTCAGCCTGCGGGAAATCAGCGGAAAGGGGCAGATCGTCGGCCATGAATCTCTCGAAAATGAACGCAGGCCATGAGGCATCCGCATCGCGCTACGTCAAGGGTT
>CAZGWV010000224.1:0-2065 GCA_964529555.1 uncultured Rhizobium sp. | reverse complement strand
ATGGCCTACACACTGATCAATCGACGCCCGGCGGCTCTTGCGCCGTCGAACGCCTCGCCGACGGCCCTGGCTGCGGCGCAGGGCGTGCTGGTGGATTCGCATGGGCGGCGGGTGAGCTATCTGCGGCTGTCGGTCACGGATCGGTGTGATCTGCGCTGCACCTACTGCATGCCGGAGCGGATGACGTTCCTGCCGCGCAAGGATGTGCTGAGCTTCGAGGAGCTGGACGAGCTGGTGACGGCGTTCGCCGCGTTCGGCGTCGACAAGCTGCGGATCACGGGCGGCGAGCCGCTGGTGCGCAAGGATGTCATGGAGCTGATGGCGCGGTTCTCGCGGCATCTCGGGAATGGGCTCAACGATCTCACGATGACGACCAACGGCACGCTGCTGGCCAAGTATGCGGGCGAGCTGTCGGCCATCGGCATGCGGCGGATCAATGTGTCGCTCGATACGCTGAAGCGCGATGTGTTCGAGCGCATTTCGCGGCGCGACATGCTGGACGATGTGCTGAGGGGTATCGACGCGGCGATCCGGGCTGGTCTCAAGGTGAAGATCAACACGGTGGCGCTGGCAGGCACGAACGAAGACGAGATCCCCGACCTGATCCGGTTTGCGCATGAGCGCGGGGCGGACATCACGCTGATCGAGACGATGCCGATGGGCGAGGCCGAGACGGATCGCGTCGAGGACTTTCTGCCGCTCGACAAGGTACGCGCCGATCTCGCGCGGCAGTTCACGATGAACGATGTGGATTACCGCACGAGCGGGCCGGCGCGGTATGTGAAGGTGGCGGAGACGGGTGGGCGGCTCGGCTTCATCACGCCGCTGACCCATAATTTCTGCGAGAGCTGTAACCGCGTGCGCGTCACGTGTACGGGGCGGCTTTATACGTGCCTCGGGCGCGAGGATGGCGCGGATCTGCGCGAGGCGCTGCGTTCCGATCCGTCGGGCAAGGCGCTGCGCGAGGCCATTCTCGGCGGCATCGCGCGCAAGCCGAAAGGGCACGATTTCGACGCCGCGCGTCTGGCGACGCCGGCCTCGCCCCGCACCATGTCGCACACGGGCGGCTGATGGCTGGCGTGGTGCTCCTGTTCGGGCGGCTGAAGGATGCATTCGGCGCGGCTTCGATTCCGATGCCCGAGGGTGTCGGTACGGCGGCTGAGCTGCGCGCGATGCTGGCGGCGGAAAATCCCGATCTCGCAGAGACTATTCTCGCGAAGACGGTACGGATTGCGGTGAACCACGAGATGGCGACGGATGAGGCGGCGACGCGGATTTCCGCGGGTGATGAGGTCGCGCTGCTGCCGCCCTTGAGCGGGGGGTAGCTTCACCGGGGTTATCGGGCGGTTCGTAACAATCAGAAGTGATTGGACGTGTATGCCGACCGCGCATCTTGTGCCTGATGGACCGCCAGAAGTCCGCGCCTGAAAGCCGACCGAGGGAACGCGCCATGAATATCTCACGCCGGAGCGCCCTTGCCGGGATGGTAGCTGCGCCGACGATAGGTCTGGCCGCCTGCCAGTCGGCCCCCGCGCAGGTATCCGCGCCATACGTGTCGCGCACGGGGCTCTACGTCCTTAGACCCATGAACGATGGTTTCGCGGCCGTGCTGGAGACCAGGGACTTCGGCGTGCTCGCCAATGATCCTGTCGCTGCCGCCGAAATCAGGTCGAAGCTCGACAGGCACCTGATCCTCCATGTGCGGCCCGAAGCTCCGCTGACGCGCCCCGCGATTGGCGTCATGGCCTATGCGCTGGGCTATCCGCGCGGCGGCCAGGCCACGCCGCGCAGTCCGGGAAGTTCGGCAACGCAGGCGGCGCCAGCCAGGCCGCGGCGCAATGACTATGGCGAATTCTCCTTCATCGCCGATTTTGGCGGCCCGGCCGAACCCCTCCCCACTGTCTCGCGCAAGCCGCGCTATATCGAGACGCTGCATACGGACGGCGGCGCGTATTCGATCAATACGACCATCGATGTGCCGCCTGCCTCGCCGCACACTTTCGCCGACATGCAGACGGCTTATCGCACGCTGCCGCGACACCTGAAGCAGATCGTCGAGCGCAGC
>CAZGWV010000223.1:0-2077 GCA_964529555.1 uncultured Rhizobium sp. | reverse complement strand
CAAGCTGTTCGCCACGCGGGGGGCGGCGGCGCGGGCGGGGCTGGACCCCGACAGGTTGCCTGCGAATGGCAGCCTGATCGAGGGGCGCGAGCTGGACGAGCGGTTGCCGCCCGGCGCGGTGCATCAGGGGCTGGCGGTGCGTTGCAGGCCGCTGGAAGGGATCGGGATCGAGGATGTCGCGATCAGGCCGGAGAAGCCGGTCGCGATTCTGGACCAGGTGACCGACCCTCAGAATGTCGGCGCGATCTTCAGGTCTGCGGCGGCGTTCGGGGTGCAGGCCATTGTGATGCAGACGCGCAATGCGCCGAGCGCGGGCGGGGCGCTGGCCAAGGCGGCGACAGGCGCGATCGAGACGGTGGAAGAGATTCGCGCGGTGAACATTTCGCGGGCGATCGATGCGCTGACGGACGCGGGCTGGACGGTGATCGGGCTGGATGGCGCGGCCGAGCAGACGCTGGAGCAGGCGGTGGCTGTGAGCGGGCCGGTGGCGATCGTGCTGGGGGCGGAGGGCGCGGGCGTCCGGCAAGGCGTGGCGAATGCGTGCAGCGGGCTGGCGCGCATTCCGATGCAGCCGGGGATGGAGAGCCTCAACGTTTCCAACGCGGCGGCAATTGCGTTCTACGAGCTGGCCCGGCGGGGCCCAACGCCGGCGGCGGCTGCACGGTGGCTGCCGCCCGATGATGAGACAAGTGGATTTGCCGGCGCGGACGAGTAGGGTTGCGGCCGGCTTCAACCGGACGCGGCGCGGATAGAAGGAGAGCGGAAGCATGCGGATCGTGATCTCCATCGTGTTGGGCGTCATCGCTATCGTGGCGATTGGCGTGCTGGCGCTGGGCCAGTTCGGCGGCGGCGCGGCTGCCATCAGCGCCGAGCCTGTGCCGTTCGTGCGTGAAGGCGTGGAGATTGCCGCAGTGAGTCCGCCAGCGGCGTCGGCGCCGGGGCCGGTGACGCCATCGGCTCGCTCTGCGCCCGCGCCGGTGGTGGAGCCTGCTGCGCCCGCCGCCGAGCCTGAGACGCCGGCGAGCCCGCGTATCTCGCCGTTCTCGAAGCTGGATGAGGGCGAGGCGCCTGTGCAGGACGCGCCCGCTGCGCCCGCGACGCCAGAAGCGCCGGCGGTTGAGCCCGAAGCGGAGTTGCGCGTTGCGCCGCAGAATGTGCCGGCTGCTGTGGGGGCCGCGACGGCGGCTTCGCTGGAGACACAGTTCAAGTCGCGGCGGCTGACCTACAATCGTCCGCCGGAGAAGCTGGCGCTGGACAAGGCCATCGACATTTCGCTGATCATCGATACCTCGCGGCAGACGGACGCAGCGGACAGGCTGCAGGGCTTGCCGGGGACTGTGGTGGAGCGTGAAGTCGATTTGTCGGACACGGTGTCAGCGGAACTGATGGGTGCGGCGTTCGATATCCAGTTGCAGACCACGTCGACGCGGCAGAAGCTGTCGCCCAAGCTGGCCAACGAGTGGCGCTGGCGTGTGACGCCGAAGCAGAAGGGCACGCATGTGCTGACGCTGAACGTCTATGGCTATGCCGTGGGTTCGGTGGATGCAGAGCCGCTGGATTCCTATCGCGACAACATCACGGTCGAGGTGGAGCCGGTGGATGAGATCGTGACCTGGGCGCGAGGCGTGCAGCCTCTGTTTGCCGTGCTGGCGGCGCTGGCGGGTATTGGCTCTGCGATCTTTGCCTTCCTGCGGTTCAGGGAAGAAAAGAAGCAGACGACGCATCTCAAGTCGACTAAGAGCGAGTAGAGTTCGGGGTTTATCGCGATTGCGGTGAGCGTTGCGACAGACCCCCACCTGCCCGCCCCCTAAGTACGGGGCGGAACCCTGAAGCGATCACCGTCCTTCACAGTGAGGTAAGTTCTCTCAACATGGTCCCGCCCCGTACTTAGGGGGCGGGCAGGTGGGGGTCTGTTTCGGTGGGAGAGTTCGCAGTTATGGCCTCAACAACTCCAGCGCGCTCGTCGTCATCGCCTTGACGCCTGTGGCCAGTGTCGGGTCGGGGTCGGGGGCGTATTCCGATGAGTGGAGCGAGGGGAGCGGTTTGCCGCCGGGCTTTTGCGCGGCTTCCCAGGCTT
>CAZGWV010000222.1:0-2092 GCA_964529555.1 uncultured Rhizobium sp. | reverse complement strand
GACATCATCCAGAGCCTGGTGAAGAAGACGCTCTATGTGGGCGCCTTCGCATTCATCTTCGGCAACTTCGCTCTCCTGTCGACCATCATCTTCGACAGTTTCGCAACGCTCGGCCTCAACGCTTCCGCAGCCAGCTTTTCGCCGGCGGACCTCCTGAAACCAGGCCTCGTCGCGGCCGAGGGGCTCGCAGCATCGCAGCCAATCTTCGACCATATCGGGACCATCGCGCCCGGCCCGTTCGAATTCTTCGGCAACCTCGCTGAAGTGCTGCTTCTCATCATCGGCGGCGTCATCGTGATCGCGGCGTTCTTCGTGCTGTCGATCCAACTCTTCGTGCTGATTGTCGAGTTCAAGCTCACGACGCTTGCGGGGTTCGTGCTCGTTCCCTTCGCCTTCTGGAAGCAGACAACCTTCCTCGCCGAACGCGTGTTGGGCAATGTCATCTCATCCGGCATCAAGGTGCTGGTGATCGCGGTGGTGATCGGCATTGGCTCGACCATGTTCGCGACCTTGCGGACCGCGCTGTCGCCTGACGACATGACGATCGAACAGGCATTTGCTGTCGTCCTGGGCGCGCTCACCCTGATGGGGCTCGCCATCTTCTGCCCGCGCATTGCGGCCGGTCTTGTCTCCGGCGCGCCGCAACTCTCCGCTGGAGCGGCCGCCGGAACAACCCTTGGCGTTGGCGCCGCGGGCGCCGGCACGTTGATGGCCGGCCGTGCCGCCGCTAGCGCCGCGGCCGGCGCCACCCGCGCCGCCGCCAATGGCTCTGCCTCCGCCGCTGGCGGCCTGCGCGCAGCCACCGCCCTGGGCGCCATGCGCACCGGTCTTTCGGGTCCGATCGCAGCCCCGCTCAACGCGGCGGTCGGTCTCGGGGCCACAGCGGCCGGCGGCCTGCGCCAGACCACGGGGCGAATCGCGGGCCATTTCCGCGCCCGGGGAACGGCAGGCGCCCGCGCCGTCGCTGGCGCCGCCGGCGCCATCACGCCAGCGCCGGCCTCCACGGGCGCCTCTTCGTCTTCGGCGGTCGGGTCTTCGGCGTCCGGCCAGCCGGCCTGGGCCAAACGCTTCAAGCGCTCCCAGGCCATGCGCGAAGGCGTTCTTGTCGCCACGCACACACTCAATGCCGGCGATGGCGGCGGCGCCTCCGAAGGCCCCAATCTCAAGCAGAGGGACTAGAAACCGATGTTTACGCGTGCGCGCTCCTCGCGCCTTTCCCGCACACCCGAACCCGAAACGCCCTATCGCGAGGCCCAGCAACTCTGGGACCGCCGCATGGGCTCGGCCCTTGCCCATTCCCGCACCTGGCGCACGGCGGCATTCTGCAGTCTGGCCCTGTCGGCGGCGATGGCGGCGGGCGTTGTCCTCCTCGCCCTTCGGCCAGCAGCAGTCCCGTTCGTGATCGAAGCGAACGCGACGGGCGAAGCACGGCTCGTAGGCCCCGCCACGTCGGCCTACGAGCCGAGCGACGCCCAATTGTCCTGGCACCTTGCACGTTTCATCGAGATGGTGCGCGGCCTGCCGTCAGACCCCATCGTGGTCCGCCAGAACTGGCTGCGCGCCTATGACTGGGCGACGCAGGGCGGCGCCCAGGTCCTCAACGCGATGGCGGCCAGCGACGACCCGTTCGCGCGGATCGGCAAGACCACGGTCGCCGTGGAAGTCCTGTCGGTCGTCCGGGCCAGCCCCAGCAGCTTCAATCTGCGCTGGCGCGAGAGCACCTATTCGAACGGCACGCTGATCCATGTGGAACGCTATTCGGGCGTCGCCACCATCGTCATCGATCCGCCCTCCAATCCCGAACGGCTCTCCAGGAACCCGCTCGGTCTTTATGTTCATGCCTTCACCTGGTCACGGGATCTCCAACAATGACACGCACGCATCTCTTCGCCGCCAGCCTTACAGCCATGAGCCTGGCGACGCTTACCCTCGCTTCGCCCGCCATCGCGCAGACCAAGCCTGCAACCGTCGCTCAAACCAACCAGGCCGCCATCAGGGGTCCGGGTGACGCGTCGCTAGTCGGGGCGCTGCACGAGTTCGCATACGAGCGCGGCGCCCTCTACGCGATCCAGGCCTCGCCCCAGCGGATCAC
>CAZGWV010000221.1:0-2186 GCA_964529555.1 uncultured Rhizobium sp. | reverse complement strand
GGCATAGTCCGGCGCCGGGCCGGCGCCGCCAAGGCGGCGGTTCTTTTCGGGAATGCTCAGCGCGTCGAGAATCTTGGCGGCGGTCTCCGGGATGATCGGCTGGGCGATGAGGCCGAACAGGGCGACGAGGTTGAGGCCGGTGCGGATGCCGACGGCGGCCTGATCCACGGACGTCTTGTAGGCGGTCCACGGGGCGGCCTTGGTGATGTATTCGTTGCCGGCGGCCCAGATGGCGCGGGTTTCGGCGGCGGCTTTGCGGAACTCCATCGCCTCGTAATAGCCGATGAGCGCGGGCAGGCGCGTGGCCAGTTCGCTGGCCATCCAGGCTTCGTGTTCGCCGGGCTCGCCGCCTTCGGGGACTTTGCCGTCGAACTTGGCGGCGGCGTATTTCGTGATGCGGTTCACGAAATTGCCGAGCACGTCGTTGAGGTCGGAGTTGATGGTCGCCTTGAACTGTTCCCAGGTGAAGGCGGTGTCGGAGCTTTCGGGGCTGTTGGCGATGAGATACCAGCGCCAGTAGTCGCCGGGCAGCAACTCCAGCGCCTGGTCCATGAACACGCCGCGCTTCTGGCTGGTGGAGAACTTGCCGCCATACCAGTTGAGCCAGTTGAACGCCTTCAGCTTGTCGACCAGCTTCCACGGCTCCTTCGAGCCGAGGATGGTGACGGGGAAGCTGACGGTGTGGAAGGCGACGTTGTCCTTGCCCATGAACTGGACGTAGGTGACATCGTCCGCGCCCTTGTCGAGGCGCCACCAGCGTTCCCAGTCGCCGCTGTTCGCTTCGGCCCATTCGACGGTGGAGCCGATATATTCGATGGGGGCGTCGAACCAGACATAGAAGACTTTCTCTTCAAAGCCGGGGCGCGGCGCGCCGTTGCGCGTGACGGGAACGCCCCATGACAGGTCGCGCGTGATCGAGCGGTCGATCAGACCCTCGTCGAGCCATTTGTAGGCGATGGACGTGGTAAGGGTCGGCCAGCCGGCGGCGCGTTGATCGACGAACTTGCGGACATCGCCCTGCAGGTTCGATTGCAGCAGGTAGAGATGGCGGGTGTCGCGGATCTCGACATTGCGGGAGCCGGAGACGGATGAATACGGATCGATGAGATCGACCGGGTCGAGCAGCGTTCCGCAATTGTCGCACTGGTCGCCGCGGGCCTTCTCGTAGCCGCAATGGGGGCATGTGCCCTCGACATAGCGGTCGGGCAGGAAGCGCTTGTCGTCGATCGAGTAGACCTGTTTCGAGGTGCGCTCGTCGATCAGGCCGTTGTCTTCGAGAACGTCGGCGAAATGTTGCGTGAGTTCGCGGTTGGGGCGGTTGGATGAGCGGCCGAAATGGTCGAACGACAGGGAGAAGCCGGCGCCGACGCGCTTCTGGATGTCGTGCTGTTCGTCGCAATACTGGGCCGTGGTCTGGCCCGCCTCGATGGCGGCGAGTTCGGCGGGCGTGCCGTGTTCGTCGGTGGCGCAGATGAAGAGGACTTCATTGCCGGCCGCGCGGTTGTAGCGCGCATAGACGTCCGCCGGCAGCATGGAGCCCGCCAGATTGCCCAGGTGTTTGACGCCGTTGATGTACGGCAGGGCGGAGGTGATGAGGATACGCGCCATTGTGGTCCGTCGAGCTGGGCGCTTTCGAGGGAGACGAAGCGCTGGCGCGGCTTGTAACGCGGGCGGCCCCGCGGCGCCAGTGACGGACTAATCCATCACGCCCTGAAGCGGGCCGCCCTCGTGGGCCTGCCAGTCGCCGGCGTCGAGCGAGGCGTGGGGCGCGGTGTCCCAGATGAGCGCACCGGCGGGGCGCGAGGCCGTCGAATCAAGGACGAAGGCGGCGAAGCCCAGAAGGAAGGCTGCGAGGGTCAGCATGTTTAGCCGCTGCATCGACCGCTCCCTGTCCATCCTGTCCTCCTGATCGCTCGTGTTGATCGTCCGGGCTGAACGGCCCGATGTGAGGCTGGTTCCCCTGCGGGGCCGGGGCGTGGCCGGGCAGTGGCGGAATGTGGCGGCTGACGGGTATTTTGGGGTATCCGCTGGCAAATCGCGAACCCGCTTGCGCTCGGGCGGGAGGGCGCCTATTCCCCCGTTTGCAGGCCCCCGTCCAAGGGTTCGGCCAGCCGGATTAGCTCAGCGGTAGAGCAGCGGTTTTGTAAACCGAAGGTCGGGGGTTCAATCCCCTCATCCGGCACCAG
>CAZGWV010000220.1:0-2207 GCA_964529555.1 uncultured Rhizobium sp. | reverse complement strand
CCCACGCGCCGCCTGCGGTGCATTTCGCTTTGCTCAATGCACCCTACGGGTTGGCAATAAGCCAATCGCGGCGTGGTCGGGGGCGGAAATTCTTCTTCGTTGCGACGCCTGCCGGGCTTATCCTTTGCGCGCTGCAAGGGAGGGCGCCGTGAGCGATGCTATTGGGCCGGGCGATCTGGTGCTTTGCGTGAATGCGGGGCCGAACCATGTGACGGGGGAGCCGGCGCCGCTGGTGGCGGGGGAGGCTTACCGGGTTGCGATGGTGATGGAGTTTGCGTGTCCGTGCGGGCGGTCGGATGCGTTGATCGATGTGGGCGTGGGCTGGGCGTGGTGTCAGACGCGCTTCCGGCTGATGCCCAAGCCCAGGTTCGAGGCGAAGACGCGGGCGGCGTCGAAGCCGAAGGAGAAGGTGCGGGCGCGGTGAGTACTGGCCCTCTCGTTGCAACACTCATGGGCCATTCTCGGCCTTGTGCCGAGAATTTCGGTTGGCGGCTTCGGCGGGATTCGTCGTCGTTCCCATCGACGTGAGAACCGAGATTCTCGGGATGCGCCTTCGGCTTACCCGAGAATGACCCCGAGGATTGGCCGCCATCAAAGCTTCACCTAGCGGCATATTGCCAAGCGCGGCGTGGAGCAGTGAACTCCCTGAAAGACAAAGTCAGGGAGCGGGCGTGTGAGCATCGGAGAGTCGGGTCGGACGGGTTGGTCGCGGCGGGGGCTTCTGCGCGGGGGCGCGGCGATTGCGGCGCTGACAGCGATGCCGGGATGTGCGCATGCGCAGGGGCGCGTGCCGGGGCCGAATGACCGGATCAATGTGGCGGCCATCGGCGCGGGCGGCATGGGCGCGAGCAACATGGCCGCGCTGACGGGCGAGAACATCGTCGCCTATGCGGACCCTGATCTCGGGCGGGTGGACCGTTCGCTGCGGGATGGCGATGGCGTGCTGCGGCCCGAGCGTGTGGCGCTGAAGGCGGCTTATGACGGCGCGACGCACTATACCGATTTCCGCAAGATGCTGGACGAGCGGAAGGATCTCGACGCGGTCGTGATCGCAACGCCCGATCACCATCACGCGCTGGCGGCGAAGATGGCGATGGAGCGCGGGCTGCACGTCTATGTGCAGAAGCCCCTCACCTACTCCGTGCAGGAGAGCCGGATGCTGCTCGACCTGTCGCGGAAGAATCCGAAGCTGGTCACGCAGATGGGCAATCAGGGCCATTCGAGCGACGATGGCCGGCGCGTGGTGGAACTCATTCGCGGCGGGGCCATCGGGAAGGTGAGCGAGGTTCACATCTGGACCAATCGCCCGGTGTGGCCGCAGGGCGTGAAGAAGCCGGATGCCGTGCCGCCGCCGGCCTCGCTCGACTGGGATCTGTGGCTGGGCGGGGCGGATGTGGACTGGGGCTATCACCGCGATTACGCGCACTTCAACTGGCGCGGCTGGGTGCCGTTCGGCACGGGCGCGCTGGGCGACATGGGCGCGCACCTGATGGACTTCCCCGTATGGGCGCTGGAGCTGGGCCTGCCGACGCGGGTGGAGACGAAGCATACGCTATGGGGCGGGGATGACGATCCGTGGGACTACAAGCGGCCCGAGGTTCTGACGAGCTATCCGCTGAGCGCGGTGACTTACTACGAGTTCGGCAAGGCCAAGGGCGGGCCGGTGAAGCTGACCTGGATGGATGGCGGGCTGGCGCCGCCGACCATTCGTGGGCTGCCGGCGGATCGCATCATGGAAGAGGAAGGCGGCGTGGTGTTCGTCGGCGACAAGGGCATGCTGCTGCATGACACCTATGGCGCGAAGCCGACGCTGATCGGCGAAGAGGCGGTGGCGCGGGGGGCTGCGATTCCGGTGTCGCTGCCGCGCATCCAGGATGGGATCAAGGGTCACGAGCAGAACTGGGCGCGGGCCATTCGCGGCGAGGAGGCGATCTCCAATCCGTTCGCGGTGGCGTGCGATCTCAACGAGGCGATGCTGCTGGGGATCGTCGCGATGCGCGCGGGCGGGCCCATTGAGTATGATGGGGCCGCGGGGATGGTGACGAATTTGCCGGAGGCGAATGCATTGCTGGCGCGGACGTATCGGAATGGGTGGGCGATTTAGCCCATCGCTTCCGGCAGAAAACGCTGAGAGAGACCCCCACCTGTCCGCCCCCTAAGAACGGGGCGGAACCCTGGGGTCGTCACCGACCTTCGCTGTGAGGTAA
>CAZGWV010000219.1:0-2381 GCA_964529555.1 uncultured Rhizobium sp. | reverse complement strand
CGTACTTAGGGGGCGGACAGGTGGGGGTCTCTCTCCCCGCGCCGAGACCTCTCAACCGCTGACACGCCCCCCAACGCATGCAACTCTACCCGCCTCAATGATCGAACTCTTCGCCGCAATCGAACAAACCCCGTTCTCGATCTTCATGCGCGAGGACTTCTACGCCTATTTCATCGCGCTGATCTTCCACTCCATCGGCATGGCCCTGCTCATCGGCGGCGGCATTCTCGTCTCGCTCCGCGTCCTCGGCCTCGCCCCGGCCGCACGGCTCGAACGCTTCGCCGGCTTCTTCTCCGTCATGTGGGCGGGGGCAGGGCTGGCGGCCATCTCCGGGCTGGCGCTCCTCGCCGCCTATCCGGCGAAAGCACTCACCAACCCCGTCTTCGCGTTTAAATTCATCTGCCTCATCGGCGCGGCGATCATCGTCCGGCATCTCGCTCGCCGCGCCTTCCCGCTCGCCGCCGCCAGCCAGCCCCTGCCGCCATCCGCGCGCTGGCTCGCCGCCGTCGCGCTCATCCTCTGGCTCGGCGGCGTCGTGTTCGGAAAGCTGCTGCTCCACACCGCAACCTTCCTGATGGTGTCGTGATGGACCCCGTCTTCAATCCCGACGCCATCGAAGCCTGGGCCAAATCCGTCGGCATCTTCCAGCTGATGAACACAAGCTGGGCCTGGCCAACAGCAGAGATCGTCCACTTCTTCGGCCTCAGCCTGCTCATCGCCACGGTCGGCATGTTCGACCTGCGCATGATGGGCGTCGCAAGAGGCGTCAGCATGAGCGCGCTCCACCGCCTCGTGCCCTTCGGCGTCGCAGGCTATGCTCTGTGCGCCATCACCGGCTTCATGTTCATCGTCACCGCGCCGAACCAGTACATCTACAACCCCGCCATCCAGACCAAGCTCGCCTTGATGGCCATCGCCGGCGTCAACCTCGCGGTGTTCTACCTCACCACGTCGCGCGCCGTGTCCTCCCTCGGCGAGTTCGACATGCCCCCCATCCGCGCCCGCGTAATCGGCTTCATCTCACTCGCCTGCTGGCTCGGAGTCATCACGGCGGGAAGGCTGGTGACATTCTTCCGCCCGCCAGAGTTCTGGTGCCTGTGGTGCGTGGCGGGCTAGCCGGGCAACTCACACATCCTTCGAGACGGTCGCTCCGCGCCCCCTCAGGATGAGGCCCGTTGCCTTCGAAACATCTGAACACCCACCGTCCTCATCCTGAGGTATCGGCGCGCAGCGCCGATAGTCTCGAAGGATGAATGAGTAGCCCCGCCGTCGCCAGCTACCCCTCGCGCTTCGCCTCCAGCGCCGCAATCTCCTTGTCGAGATCGCCGATGCGCTTCCTCAGCACCGGAACAGCCGCCGCATCCCCCGTCCCCTCGGCGAGCGAAAGCTCCTGCGCCAGGCGCGAACGGTCGCGGCGAAGCCTGCGGATGGGAGACTGTTTGGACATGGCGACAACTTTCCAGAAGCCCCGCGATTACCGGCAATTCCGCAGATTGTCATCCAGGAAGCGTTGCGCGGAATCCCGCCCATCGCCGCGCCTCGTCCTTCGACAGGCTCAGGATGAGGCGCTCTCTCGCCGGTCGTGGGAAAGGCCTCATCCTGAGCCTGTCGAAGGACGAGGCCGTGCTCTCGGCTGCCCTCCTAATGCTGACGCCCCCTGTCAGCATCCGCCCCGCCAACCGTCTTGCGCCGGCCCGCGTGCACGCTAGCGTCCGCTCCCAGGGAACACCGCCATGACCGCCATCGACGTCACCGACCAGAAGCAACTCACCCGCGCCGTGAAGCATCTCGCCAAGTCCTGCGAGATCATCGCCCACGCCCACGATCATTGCGGCGTCCCCGCATGGCGAACCCGCCCCGGCAATTACGAAGGCCTTGCCCGCATCATCGCTTACCAGCAGCTCTCAACCAAAGCCGCCGCCACCATCTGGGGCAGGGTGGAAGTCCAGCTCGGCAAGATCACGCCCGCCAGCGTCCTCGCCGCCGACATGGACGCCCTGCGCGCCTGCGGTCTCTCGGGTCCCAAGATCGCGCACATCCGCTCCATCGCCGAAGCCGTGCAGTCCGGCGCGCTCAATCTTCGCCGCGTCGCCAGGGCCAGCGACGAAGACGCGCAAGCCGAACTCGTCGCCGTCAAAGGCATCGGCCCGTGGACCGCCGACGTCTATCTGATGTTCTGCCTCGGCCGCTGGGACGTCTTCCCCCACGCCGACATCGGCCTCTCCGAGGCCTACCGGATGATCACGGGCCAGCGCCAACGCCACCCGCCGAAGAAATTCCTCCGCACCGGAGAAAAATGGCGCCCCTATCGCGGCGTCGCCGCCCACATGCTCTGGTCCTACATCAACCAGGTCCGCGAGGAGCAGCGCGGCGGGGTGTAG
>CAZGWV010000218.1:1299-2404 GCA_964529555.1 uncultured Rhizobium sp. | reverse complement strand
CCTGATTTGTGCCCGCTGTTTTCGTCCGCGAGGTGAACCTGTACGCTCGTGATACGTCGTTCAAAGCGTTCCAGCGTGTCTTGAACAAGATTTTGTACGTAGTTGGCGAGTTTCACGGTGCCTTCAATATGGCTGTCGGTGCCGAGTTGAACTTGCATAATTCCCCCAGTCTTGCGAAGTCAAAATCAGAGGAGCGGTTCCCACCACTCTCTATTAAAAAGTACGTCAAAACGGCGACAAGGTTCGTGGAAATATCGTTTCCTGTGTCTTGTCCAAATTCTGTCCTAAAAGCGATCATGCATTACGAAAGTTCCTAAAAAATCGACTGCTTTTGATTGTTGCACACGGCCGCTGAAGCGGCCTCGCCGGTACCGGAGCCGGGGGCACTTTTAGTATTCGTGATTGGCGTTTGGGGGACTTCGCTCAACATTCGCCGCGGATTTCGGCCAGGAGCTTCCCACGGGGGAACATCTGTTTGACCCGATAACCAACGCGCTGGTAGGCTAACCGACAGTCTTTCGTCTGACTGCGGTAGCGCTAGACTCTCGTCGGGGCGTTTGTCCCTGTCGTAGATGGACGGAATCTGGCCCGGATTTGTTCTCCATGCATCCAGGAGCCGAAAAATGTCTGCTCAGCGCGCTGTACCGTTGTCCCACTCACGGTTGGTCCACACAGTTTCTTTCTTGCTTATCTTCGTAGCGGCGGAATGCGTCCGCGCCGATGTCTTCGACCCGTTCGATTTCTCTTCGCTGGGCACGCTCAATCTCTCCAGCGGCGATTTCACGATCGACACCGACGCGCTGACGATCTTCGAGAACGCCGCCCCAGGCGTACCGCTGTTCGCCGGCGTCATCGACAACCAGCGCGGCTTGGCAGACAGCTTCGGCCCCGGCGGCGACGTGACCACCGTCGGCCCGCTCGGCATTCCGCACGCCGCCGTGTTCACCTTCGACGCGATCGACCTGGCCAGCACGGCCAACATCACCGTCACGGGCCACCGCGCGCTGGTGCTGTTGTCGCACGGCAACGCGACCATCAATACGACGATCGACGTCAGCGGAGGGGATGCGGCGGAGGAGGGCGGCGGTTTCGCCGCGGGGACAGG
>CAZGWV010000218.1:0-1199 GCA_964529555.1 uncultured Rhizobium sp. | reverse complement strand
TCACACGTGTGTCAGGCAACGGCAGCGGCGGAGGCATCCGCCTGCACGGCGCAACGTTCGAGAGCACTGGCCAGATCATCGCCGAGGGTGCCTACAACAACACCGGTTCCGCCGGCGGTGGCGGCCGCGCTCTGATTTACGGCCTGATTACCACGCTGGCGGTGGGAGAAGACCTGCCGGACATCGCCTCCCATGGCGTCAGCGTCGCCGACGGGGACCCCTTTGGGGTCCTTAATCACGGCGTGGTCGTTGTTTCGCCTGGTCTCGCGCTGGTTCCCGTGGGGCAATCGCTGCAACTGGGCAACCCGAACGTGTTGCAAGAGGCCTCGCCGACGCAGCCGCGCATCGAGTTGGTGCTTCGTGACGTCCGCGCGGGTGCGGGCGGCGAACTGACCATTCCGGCAGGCGGATTCATCAATGCGCACCGCATCGAACTCGACGGCATTTCCACGAGGATCACCGGCAGCGACCCGCTCGCCAACGCCGCGCAAGGCGAGCTGCGCGGCACGGGCCGCATCGAGGTCGAGTTCATCAACGATGCCGGTGGACAGGTCAACGCCATCAACGATACGCTCACGTTCACCCAAGCCGCGACCAACCTCGCCGGCGCCGAGATCAACGCGATCAACAGCATGCTCGATTTCCAGGCCGGGCTAACCAACGACGGCCAGTTGAATCTGATCAACACCACGATCCTCGGCAGCATCTTGAGCAGCGCGAACGGCACGTCCAGTTTTGTCGGCGACAACTCCGTGGGGGGCAATCTCTCGATGGCCAGCGGCGACTCGCTGGTTATCCGACTGGGAGGGACCGCGCCGACGCAGTTCAACGCACTCACGGTTGGCGGCGATGCCTCGCTTGCCGGTTCGCTCAGCGTGTCGCTCACCGGCAGCTTCACGCTCGCGCCCAATCAATCGTTCACCATCGTCGACATCGACGGCGCGACCTCCGGCGGCTTCAGCAGTCTTGCCGAAGGCGCACTCGTCGGTTCGTTTGGCGGCCGCGACCTGTTCATCACTTACGCCGCGGGGGACGGCAACGACGTGGCCCTGTTCACCGCGGCCGCATCCCTTCCCGGCGACTTCGACAATGATGGCGATGTCGATGGCAGGGATTTTCTCGCCTGGCAGCGGAACCCGAACTTGGGAGATCTGGCCGATTGGCAAACTAGCTACCACGGTACGAATTTGCTTGCTTCC
>CAZGWV010000217.1:0-2404 GCA_964529555.1 uncultured Rhizobium sp. | reverse complement strand
CCCAGGGGCCGCAAGGGTGGTGGGCGTGGCTCCTGGGTTCCCGCTCTCCGCTTCGCTGCGGCGGGAATGACAATAGTTGGGCGGCGCTCAGGCAAGCAGCTTCCGATACAGCGCCAGCGTATCCGCGTCGAAGCAGCAGAACAGGACGTCCATCATGCTGGCTTCTGCAGCGAGCGCGTCGCGAACGATCGTGACGGCGATCTCTGCCGCCTCGCCTTTCGGATAACCGTAGACGCCGGTCGAGATGGCGGGGAAAGCGATCGAGGCGGCCGCGTGATCGAAGGCCAGACGCAGCGAATTGCGGTAGCAGTTCGCCAGCAGGCCGGCCTCGCCGGCGCCGCCGCCTTTCCAGATGGGACCGACCGTGTGGATCACATGGCGATGCGGCAGGTTGTAGGCGCCGGTGATCTTTGCCTCGCCCGCCCGGCAGCCATTGAGCGTGCGGCATTCGGCGAGAAGGCCCGGCCCTGCCGCGCGATGGATTGCGCCGTCGACGCCGCCGCCGCCCAGCAGGCTGGCGTTCGCGGCGTTGACGATGATGTCCACCTTCGCGCGGGTGATGTCGCCCTGCTCTGCTGTTATGGCGCCGGTCATTCCGCCCTCAGCTGCCCAAGCAGACGGCCGGCGATGGCTCGCTCGCACGGTAGAGGGTGGCGACAAGTGCGTGGCCTGCGGAAGTCGTGAAGCCCAGCACGAGCGGCCTGGCTTCAGCGCTGCAATACGCGGAACCGACGCCGTTGTTCGCGGCGGGCTGGCCCGACATGCCGGCGGTCATCGCGATGCCGCGCGCGGCCAGCGAGGCGAGTGTCTGGGCCTGAAGCTGGGCGGTATCGCCTTCCTGCGCGCCCACGGTGCAGGAACCGTCCGCCCATCCTGTCGCGCTGACGCCGGTGAAGCCGAGGCGGTAGGTCCGGGCCGCCATTCCCGAGGGATTGGAGGCGGGCTCCACGGGCGTCATCAGCCGGGCGCTGGCGGCGGCGACGAAATCCTGCCCGTCGAGGACGACCGGCATGCAGACCAACTCGAACGCCAGTCTCTGGCCCTTGGCGAGGGAATCCGCTTGATCCCGAGGCTGCGCGGCGGTTCCGCACGCTCCCGCGAGAGCCAGCCCGATTGCGCAGGCAAAAGCCGAAAGTTTGTGCATGATTAGTGTCCCTACCCAGCGGCCCCGTGATCGGGACCTGTGGACACATTGCAGAATCGGCCCGGTCGCGTAAATGACCCGCCATAAGCGGGAACCGCACCCCGCTGAAACCGGCGTTACATGGCGAACCGAGGATAGCGATGGTCGATCTTTCCCCCCTGCTCGCCGCGCAGACCGCAGCGGATGCCGCAGCCCAGGGCATCAAGGCGGATGAATACGCCATCCTGCTCGACCGGCTGGGCCGGGCGCCGAACAAGGTTGAGCTGGGCATCTTCTCGGTGATGTGGTCGGAGCACTGCTCCTACAAATCCACGCGCCGGCATCTGGGCAAGTTTCCCACGAAGGGGCCGAAGGTCATCCAGGGGCCGGGCGAGAATGCCGGCGTTGTCGATATCGGCGACGGGCAGGCGTGCATCTTCAAGATGGAGAGCCACAACCACCCGTCCTACATCGAGCCCTATCAGGGCGCGGCGACGGGCGTCGGCGGCATCCTGCGCGATGTGTTCACGATGGGCGCGCGTCCCATCGCGCTGGTGAATGCGTTGCGCTTTGGCGATCCGAGCCACCCGAAGACGCGCTCGCTTGTAGCGGGCGTCGTGAGCGGCATCGGCGGCTATGGAAACTGCGTCGGCGTGCCGACGGTGGCGGGCGAGACGCAGTTTCACAAAGGCTATAACGGCAACATCCTCGTCAACGCGATGGCGGTGGGTCTCGCGCAGACGGACAACATCTTCTATTCGCGCGGCGCCGAGCCGGGCAATGCGATCTTCTATGTCGGCTCGAAGACGGGGCGCGACGGCATCCACGGCGCGACGATGGCGTCGGCGGAGTTCTCGGAAGGCGATGAAGAGAAGCGCCCGACCGTGCAGGTGGGCGACCCGTTCACCGAGAAGCTGCTGATCGAGGCGTGCCTCGAGCTGATGGCGACGGACTGGATCCAGTCGATTCAGGACATGGGCGCCGCTGGCCTCACCTCTTCCTCCGTGGAGATCGCGGACAAGGGCGGCGTCGGCGTCGAGATGGACATGGACAAGGTGCCCCAGCGCGAGACGGGGATGACGGCTTACGAGATCATGCTCTCCGAGTCGCAAGAGCGGATGCTCATGGTGCTGAAGCCTGGCAAGGAAGCGGACGCCAAGAAGATTTTCGAGAAGTGGGACCTGGATGCCGAGGTGATCGGCTACACGACCGACACCGGCCGCCTCGTGCTGAAGCAGCAGGGCCAGGTGGTGTGCGATATTCCGGTGCCGCCGCTGTCGC
>CAZGWV010000216.1:0-2410 GCA_964529555.1 uncultured Rhizobium sp. | reverse complement strand
TGCGGGCGCCCTCAGGATGAGGCCGGTGAATGCTGAAACGGATCGACACTCACCGACCTCATCTGCTTTTGTACCCGCTTGATTTTGTTCCGTTCGTTTTCGGCCGGACTCTGAGGGATCGCGAAGCGATCGTCGCGAAGGATGTGCTTCAAGCTGGGATCGCGCCGCAACGCCACGCGGTCCCTTCTCACTAGCGTCCGTCACATGCCCCAGCTACGCTCCCCCAAAAAGCCCGGAGAGAAACGCCATGCTTCGCACCCTCGCCATCGGCGCATCCGTCATCGCCCTCGCCGGCTGCGCCACGGGCCCCGGCGCTTCCAGCTCAAACCACGAAGCCCGCATCGTCCGCGACGCATTCGGCGTTCCCCACATCTACGGCAAGCGCAACGCGGACGTCGCCTTCGGCCTCGCCTACGCCCACGCTGAAGACGACTGGAAGCACATGGAGGAAGTCATCCGCTCCAATCGCGGACAACTTGCCGAGATCCAGGGCGAAGCTGCGGCCATGTCGGACTACCTGATCCTCGCCCTTGGCAACATACAGGCGACCCATGCGGGCTATGACGCCAAGGTCTCGCCCGCCGCGAAGGCCATCGCCGAGGGCTACGCCGCCGGCCTCAATACATGGTGCGCCGGGCATCCCGAGACGGGCTGCGCCAGCTCCATGCCCGTCACCGGGCGCGACATCATCGCGGGCTACGCGAACCGCCCGCCCTTCTTCTACGGCCTCGATGGCGAACTCAACACGCTGCTGACATCCGCTGCGCCCGTGGAGCTGAGCACGAAGTCCGCGCGCGAAGCCTATCTCGGCGCGGCCGACGACGTGGAACTCGGCTCCAACGCCATCGCAGTCGCCCCCTCGCGCTCGGCCGACGGCCACACGCGCCTCGCCGTGAACTCGCACCAGCCCTACACCGGCACGGTCGCCTGGTACGAAGCCCGCCTGAAATCCGATGAAGGCATCGACCTGATCGGCGGCGTCTTCCCCGGCTCTCCGCTCATCCTGCACGGCGCCGGCCCCAACATCGGCTGGGCCGCCACCGTCAACAAGCCGGATGTCTACGACATCTTCCTTCTTGCCGTGGACAATCCGCAGGACCCCACGAAATACATGATGGACGGCCAGTGGAAGGATCTGAAACGCGAGCCGATCCGCTACAACGTGCTGAAGGACGGCGTGCTCGTTCCGGTCGAGCGCATGGGCTACCGCTCCGAACATGGCCCGGCTTTCGTCACGCCGCGCGGCGTCTTCGCGATTTCCTTCGCAGGCGACGCGCAGTTTCGCTATCTCGACCAATACCTCGCGATGAACATGGCGAAGACCGTCGCCGACTGGCGCGCCGGGCAGGTGAAGTACAACGCCATCCCGTCGATCAACTACGTCGTTGCGGATTCCAGAGGCTCCATCGCCTATGTCTGGAACGCAAACATGCCCAAACGCATCGAAGGCTGGGACCGCAAGAAAATCCTGCCCGGCGACACATCAGACACGTTGTGGAAAGGCTGGGAAAGCGTCGAAGCGCTGCCCGCCGTCATCAATCCGAAGTCCGGCTATGTGGTGAACGCCAATCACTCGCCGCTCTTCTCCTCCTCGCCGGAGGACAGCCCGAAAGCCGCCGACTATCCCGAGAGCTTCGCGCTCGACACGCTGGTCACCAATCGCGGCCTGCGCGCTCAGGAACTCTTCGGCGCCGACACCTCCATCACGCGCGAGAAATTCCTCGCCTACAAGATGGACGACATCTATTCGACCGGCTCGTCGGTCCGCGGCATGATCGAGGATCTCGCCGCCGCCGGTTCGCCCGATCCCGAAATCCAGAAGCTGATCGACTTCCTGTCCGACTGGAACGGCGCCGCCAACAAGGAGAACCGCCACGCCGCGCTCGCCATCTTCACCGGCCAGGCCGTCATGGGCGGCCAGATGCACGATCCCTACGATCGCACCCGCGCCCTCGCCGCGCTGAAGACCACGGCGGAACAACTCGTCGCCGGCACGGGCCGCATCGACCCCGAATGGGGCGAAGTCAGCCGCCTCCAGCGCGGCGACAAGACGTGGCCGCTCGACGGCGGGCCCGATACGCTGCGCGCGGTCTACGTCGCCGGCGATCTCGCGAAGGATGGCTACCGTTCGGGCCGCGCGGGCGACACCTACATCGTGATCGCCGACTGGGCGCCGGACGGCACATACACGCTCGACACGATCAACCAGTTCGGCTCGGCGACGGTGGACGCCGCCTCGCCCCACTATGCCGACCAGTCGCCGCTGTTCGCCGACCGAAAATTCCGCCGCGCGCCGATGACGCTCGAAGCCGTGACGAGGGAAGCAACGCGCGACTATCGGGTGACGTCTCACTAGCGGGGCCGAACACCCATCCTTCGAGACGATCGGCGCGCTGCGCCGATCCCTCAG
>CAZGWV010000215.1:0-2429 GCA_964529555.1 uncultured Rhizobium sp. | reverse complement strand
GCTGGAGAATGGACCAGCCGGGCGCCAAATGGCGTAGTGGGTCAGAAGACCTTAGGACGCGACCGCGTCCGCCGAGTCGCCTTCCAGCGCCTTGGCGAGATCGAGCAGGCGGCGGCGCGGACGTTCCGACAGGCGGTAGTAGGCGCGCACCAGTTCCAGCGTTTCCTTCTGCGAAAGGATATCGCCCGACAGGCGATCGGCCTGGTCGTTGGCCGGGGCCTGTTTGCCATCCGGCGCGAGGCCTTCGAAGAAGTAGTTGATGTTGACGTTCAGCGCCGTGCCGAGGCTGAAAAGCCGGCTGGC
This sequence comes from uncultured Rhizobium sp., assembly GCA_964529555.1. Taxonomy (GTDB): domain Bacteria; phylum Pseudomonadota; class Alphaproteobacteria; order Caulobacterales; family Hyphomonadaceae; genus UBA7672. Next base: position 2,126 of record CAZGWV010000215.1, on the reverse strand, counting down.
GGTGATGCGGTTCGCGCCGCACTCGTATTTCTGGATCTGCTGAAACCGAACGCCGACCTGGCCAGCCAGGTCTTGCTGGGTCAGGCCCAGCAGCCGGCGACGGCGGCGAAGCCGCTTGCCGACATAGATATCCACATCCGTGGCCATTTACTCATACTCCCACACGCCGGCCCGTACCATTCCAGGACCGTCAGGCGGTTGATCAGCAAGGCGCTTGCCAACCTGTGGGGCGAGTCCTCCATGACAATTGTGCGACGCAGCACAAACACGCTGCCCAATAACCGGACAGGGGCGCCTTAGAACGCGCCAGAATATGCATTTTCCTAGCAAACTGCGGAATTACGCCGCACCTGCGAGATTAAAGCTTGAGATTTTTGCAGTGCAGCGTAACTTCAATGCGTGGCTCTTCGGAGCCGCTGCCCTTATGGGCGTTTCCTCCCTAAACCTTTGGCCGCGTCGGCATCCGACGCGGCCTTTTTCTTTGTATCTTCCGCTCCCAGGCCAACCTGGGCGCGCGCAAAGGCGCAGATTTCCTGCGAGATTTCCCCTAGGTGATGACGTAACGTCAGAAAGCCGTCATGCGGCTCGACCGTTGCCTCATCGAGATAAAGCCGCCGCCGCACCTCGATCTGCAGCGCATGACGCCCCAGCCCCGGCTGCCCGTGAGCCAGCGTGGCGAACCCGCCGGCATAGGGGCTGTTGCGCGCCGTGGAGTATCCCCGGCTCCTGAACAGCTGCTCCACAAGGTCCGCCAGCCCCGGCGCGCACGAAGCGCCGAAGCGGTCTCCGATAACGATATCAGGCGAGCGGCTGCCGGGCTCGGTCTCGGCCGGCATGGAATGGCAATCGATCAGCCAGGCCTGCCCGAACATGGCCTGCGCCCGTCTCAGCAGGGCCTCCAGCGCCCGGTGATAGGGACGGTAGACGTGATCCAGCCGGCGCTCCGCCTCCTCGCGCCGCAGCCGGCGGTCGTAGATGGGCGCCCCGTTGAACGCGACGCGCGGAATACAGCCCAGCCCGGCGTCCACCCGTGGCGAGCGCTGGCTGAACCAGCTGGGAGAGGGGTCCTCGAACATGGCCGGATCCATCTCGGATTCCGCCCGGTTGAGATCGACATACCCCCGCGCCACCAGCCCGCAGATGACCGGCGATCCCGAGCCATGCACATCGGCCAGAAGCCGGTCGACATAGGCGTCCTCGATCCGTCGCAGGTCGAGCATCGAGGCCCTGGCTGATTCGAGAAATCCCTTGGGATACAGTCGCCCGGAGTGGGGGGAGGCGAATACCGCAGGCGAAACAACCGCCACCGGCTCCTCGATCGAAAAGGCCAGGGAGGTCCCGTCCGGCGCGCCCTGCGCCCCCTTTGAAAGGCCGCTTTCTGCGCCTTTCGCTAGGAAATCGGTCAGGAGCGACATGCCAGGAAACATCCCGACATATTTTCGGAGCCCCGCCTGCGGTCAAGGCGTGTTTATCCCTGCTTTACCACGACGCCTCACAAATCGTACGATTCAACCCCCTGGGTCGAGGTCCCGCACGCCATGGCCAAGATTCTACTCGCAGAGGACGACGACAGCCTCAGAGGCTTTCTCGTCAACGCGCTGAAGCGCGCCGGCCACGTCGTGAAGGACTTCGATGAAGGCCGCACGGCGCTCAAGGCGCTCGAGCGCGAAGTGTTCGACCTCCTGCTCACCGACATCGTCATGCCCGGCCTCGACGGCATCGAACTGGCGCGCCGGGGGGCAGAGCTCGACCCGGCCATGAAGATCGTCTTCATCACCGGCTTTGCCGGGGTCGCCCTGTCCAATGGCAGCGTCCAGCCCTCGGGCGCCAAGGTCCTGTCCAAGCCCTTCCACCTGCGCGAGCTGGTGGAAGAGGTCGAGCGGGTCATGGCGGCCTAGCCGGGTTCCCGGCAGGGCGGGTTGCGGCGTCTTTGCCGCCGATTGCGCGTCTCCATTGACGTTCCCGCAGCTTGGGGGCATTAGACCGCCTCCGCATCCGGCGCGCCCGCGCTCCGGTAACGATCCAAGGCTGGCCTTCCAGTTGGAAGGGGCGGTTAGCTCAGCGGTAGAGCACTACCTTGACATGGTAGGGGTCACAGGTTCGATCCCTGTACCGCCCACCAGCCT
>CAZGWV010000214.1:0-2475 GCA_964529555.1 uncultured Rhizobium sp. | reverse complement strand
CCTCATCCTGAGGGATCGCGGGCGCGCCGCCTGAACAGCTCCGCTCCATCGGTGCGATCGTCTCGAAGGATGGGTGTCGGGGCGCGGCCGCGCAGGCGCCCGGCGGTCCCGGCAAACTACCCGCCCAGCCTTGCCATCTCGGCGTCCGAGAGTTCGTAATTGCCGTAGACGTTCTGCACGTCGTCGCAATCCTCGAGCTCTTCGAGCATCTTCATCAGCTTGTCGGCGTTGTCGCCCTCGACCTGCACCGTGTTGAGCGGTTTCCAGATCAGCCCGGTCGATGAAGCGGCGACCGTGATCTTGCCTTCAAGAGCCGACGCAACTTCGGCAAGGTCCGTGCGCGCCGTGTAGATGTAGTGCCCGTCCGCATCGCTCGACACGTCGGCGGCGCCGGCATCGAGGGCCGCTTCCATGATGGCGTCTTCCGTGCCCGCGTTCGGCGGATAGACGATCTCGCCGACATGCTCGAAGCCGGAGGACACCGCCCCCGTCTGGCCGAGATTGCCGCCATGATGGTTGAAAGCGGTGCGCACGTCCGTCGCCGCGCGGTTCTTGTTGTCGGTCGAGCATTCCACGATCAGGCCGACGCCGCCGGGCGCGAAGCCTTCATAGCGGATCGCCTCGTAATTGGCGCCGTCGCCGCCGGCGCCCTTGTCGATGGCGCGCTGGATGTTGTCCTTCGGCATCGAGGCGGCCTTGGCGTTGTTCACGGCCAGGCGCAGGCGCGGGTTGAAGTTGACGTCAGCCATGCCCGACTTGGCGGCGACGGTGATCTCCTTCGCCAGCTTGGAGAACAGCTTCGCCTTGGCCTTGTCGGCCTTTCCCTTGCGATGCTGGATGTTGGCCCATTTGCTGTGCCCGGCCATGAGAGCCTCTCATTGATGCGGATGCCCTGGAAATCCTCGGGGCGGAGGGCCCGCATACCCGAGACGGCCTGCTTTCCGCAAGCTTTGGCGCATCTGCCGGGGAAACAGTGACTGCGGTTTCATCCGCCACCCCATCGCCAGCCTCGCGCGAGGCAGTATGCTGGCGCCGTCCGATTCACCCGAGAGGCCCCGCGATGAAACCTCTTATGCTGGCCGCGATGCTGGCGCTGACCGCCTGTAGCGATGGCGCGCCGGCGGGCGGGCCCGAAGTGGCGGCGGCGGCGCCCGCCGCAGCCGTGGCGACGCCCGCCGCAGCCCCCGCTCCGGCCGCTGTTCGCGTGTCCCAGCTTCCGGGGCCGGCGGTGGGCCGCTGGAACTATAACGAATCCCGCGATGGCCAGACCCTGCCGCGCGACAGCCAGTGCATTTTCGACACCGTCACGCTCAACGAGGCCTACAAGCTCTACCGGCGGCCCGATCCGCAATGCCCGCAACCGATTTTCCGGCAGGAAGGATCGAGCATTCTGGGCTCCTTCGCCTGCGGCGACAGCCGCACCGAGATCACCATCACGGGCAATCTGGCGTCCAACTACATGCTGACCGAGGTGGTCACCTCGGGAAACCCCGCGTCCGCCGCCACGATCATCACCGTCGCCACACGCACCGGGGAATGTTCCGGCCAGCCCGAGCCGCCGCTTTTCCCCGATCCGCCCAGCCAGTAGGCGCGACGCTGCATCCGTTCGCTTTCGGCGCGGGCGGGTCTATACCTGCCCGGCAAGACGGGGCATCAGCTGGCGCAAGACCGGCCCTGCCCGCCTCCCGCCTGCACCTGCCTGGAATTTGCCATGCCCAACACCGCCCCGCCCTTCAGTGACGATCCGGTCGCCGATCTCATCAACCTGCTCGACCTCGAACGCATCGAGGTGAACCTGTTCCGGGGGCTGTCGCCCGACGACGGCATGAAGCGCGTGTTCGGCGGCCAGGTCATCGCGCAGGCGCTGGTTGCCGCCTACCGCACGGTCGACACCCGCATCTGCCACAGCCTGCACGCCTATTTCATCCGGCCGGGCGACCCCACCGTTCCGATCCTCTACGAGGTGGACCGCTCGCGCGACGGCAAGAGCTTCGCGACCCGCCGCGTCATCGCCGTCCAGCATGGCGAACAGATCTTCAACCTCGCCGCCTCCTTCCAGCTCCCCGAGCAGGGCTTCGTCCACCAGACGCCGATGCCCAGCGTGAAGAAGCCGGACGAGCTCAAGAGCGAGGACGAGCTGCGCGCGCTCGCCAAGGATCACATCCCGAAGGAATTCCAGAAGCAGTTCGCCCGCCCGCGCCCGATCGAGCTGAAGCCGGTCGATCCGCGCCAGATGATCAGCCCGGTGAAAACCGATCCGAAGAAGCAGATGTGGATGCGGGCGCGCGGCGCGGTCGATGCGAACGACATCGCGCTGCAGCAATGCCTGCTCGCCTATGCCTCCGACATGGGCATCCTCGACACCTCGACCAAGCCGCATGGCGTCAACTGGTTCACGGGCGGGGTGCAGATGGCCTCGCTCGACCACTCGATGTGGTTCCACGAGCCGTTCGATATCTCGAACTGGCTGCTCTA
>CAZGWV010000213.1:0-2557 GCA_964529555.1 uncultured Rhizobium sp. | reverse complement strand
TCAGATCAAGACGTGAGAGCGGACTCGTTCTTCTCGCCCGTGCGGATGCGCATGACCTGCTCGAGATCCATCACGAAGATCTTGCCGTCGCCGATCTTGTTGGTGTTGGCGGCCTGCGTGATGGCGTCCACCACTTTCTCGACGACCGCGTCGGACACGGCGACCTCGATGCGGACCTTCGGCAGGAGGCGCACTTCGTATTCGGCGCCGCGATAGACTTCCGTCTTGCCCTGCTGGCGGCCGTAGCCGCGCACTTCCGTAACGGTGACGCCCGACGCGCCGGCGGCGGTCACGGCGTCGAGCACGGCGTCCAGACGGCTCGGTTTGAACACTGCGGTGATGTACTTCATGGCGTATCCCTTTCGTGGTCGCTCTGTGGCCCGATCAGGCCCTGGCGGGGTCAGCCGCCTCGTGGATGCATATATTGCACTTCTTACACATCTTCAACATCTAGCTATACCTTTTCTCCGACCGCGCCGGGCTGCTCTGTTTTTGCGGGACTTTTACGACGCGACGCGCCCGGCCCGGCCTTCCCGGCTCGATGTAGAGTCGTTTCTGGGCCTCAACCATCAGCACGCCGCCAAAGCCGGACCACGCAAAACGGCCGATTTTTTCCCATGCATCGCCCGCCGATGTGATGATTCCCCACCCGATTGGCGGGGCGTACAGGGCGCGTGCGGAGGCTTGTGGCGCCAGCATGGAATCCTCCATCAGCCGGTTGAGCTGTGAGCGCGTATAGGGCCGCCCATGCCCGAAGGGAGTCGACTCCGCCCGCGCCCAAAGACCCCGCCGATGGGCGACAATGATCAGAATCCGGGCTTCCGGCGCCGCCACACGCCAGATTTCGCGCAGCAGCCGGCGCGGGCTCTCGGCCTCTTCCAGCGCGTGGCAGACGATGATCCGGTCGAACAGGGCGTCGGGAAACGGCAGGCGCTCGTCTTCCACTAGCGCCGTCAGGCTCTTGCCGGCGCTCGGCCAGCGTTCGGCGCCCTGCTCATCGGGCGCCGCCGAGATTACGCGGCGGGCGCTTCCCCGATAGGGCTCCAGCAGCGCCTCGGCATGGCCGATTCCCAGCACGTCGAGCCCGTTGGCGGACGGCCATAGCGCGACCACGCGCCGGGCGATCATCTCCTGCGCCATGCGGCCCATGGGGGACGCATAGAAGGTCTGCAGCCTGTCGATATCGAAGCGCATGCCCTAACCTTCGTGGACCATCCACGCCTATATAGGGCCGGTAACACCGGGAAAGGTAAACTGCATGGTCGCCCCGATCGTTCACATGTTCCCGTGCCTGAAGGACAATTACGGCTTCCTGCTGCACGATCCCGCCACAGGCGAGACGGCGACGATCGACACGCCTGAAGCCGGGAAGATCCTCGCCGAGGCCGGAGCCAGGGGCTGGACCATCACGCAGGTCTGGAACACGCACTGGCACGCCGACCACGCCGGCGGAAACGCCGAAATCGTCGCCGCCACCGGCGCGAAAGTGTTCGGCCCCGAGGAGGTAACGCGCATCGGCGCAGCCCCCGACCGCATCCTGCATCAGGGCGACAGCGTGAAGCTGGGCAATGTCACAGCCACCATCATCGAGACGCCGGGCCACACGCTCGGCCACATCGTCTACCACCTGCCCGAACACCGCATCGCCTTCGTCGGCGACACGCTGTTCGCGCTCGGCTGCGGCCGCCTGTTCGAGGGCACACCGGCGCAGATGTGGGACAGCCTCGGCAAGCTGCGCGCCCTGCCCGACGAAACGGTCGTCTACTGCGCGCATGAATACACCGCATCGAACGCCGCGTTCGCGTTGAGCGTCGACGCGAAGAATGGCGAACTCATCCACTACGCCGACGATGTGAAGCAGAAGCGCGCCAAGGATATCCCCACCGTACCCACCACCATCGGCCGCGAGAAACGCGCGAACCCGTTCCTGCGCGCTGATGATCCCGCGCTGCAGGCCTTCGTCGGCCATCCGGGCGATGTCGTCGCGACATTCGCAGAAGTGCGCGAGCGGAAGAATACGTTCTAAACTCTTCCCCCGCTTGCGGGGGAAGTACCCCGAAGGGGGGGATGGGGGCGAGTCAAGAGCGTTGCCTGCCCAGCAACTTCCCGACACTGTGCGTTCGGGGATCACAGAGATGCGCGACGAACAGAAGACACGCTTCGCACGCCGTATGCGGCGCAACATGACGCCTGCTGAACGACTTCTGTGGTGGAAACTGAAAGACGAGCAGCAAGGATGGAAGTTCCGGCGACAGACGCCCGCGGGCCCCTTCGTGCTGGACTTTGCGTGTGTCGAAATTCTTCTCGCGATCGAGATCGATGGCGCAACGCACAGCAGTCAATCCGAACGACGGTACGACGCCAACCGCACGCAATACCTCGAACAAGGCGGGTGGCGTGTCATTCGCGTCTGGAATGACGACGTGTTTCGTAATCTGAATGGCGTCGTCGAGAGCATTCTCCTGGGGGCGATGGAGCAGCAGGAATGGACCAACCGCAGACAATCCCCTTGAGGTTCGCCCCCATCCCCCCTTCGGGGTACTTCCCCCGTTTCACG
>CAZGWV010000212.1:0-2652 GCA_964529555.1 uncultured Rhizobium sp. | reverse complement strand
GAATCGCCCAGCGTCGATCCCGCCGAGATCGAGAAGTTCCGGCGCATGGCGGCGGACTGGTGGTCTCCCACGGGCAAGTTCGCGCCCCTGCACAAGTTCAACCCCGTGCGCCTGGGCTTCATCCGCGACGCCGCCGTGAAGCATTTCGGGCTCGACGCCAACGCGAAACAACCACTGGAAGGCCTGCGCCTGCTGGATGCCGGATGCGGCGGGGGCCTCGTCACCGAGCCGATGGGCCGGCTGGGCGCGCACGCCGTGGGCATCGATGCGGGCGACGCCAATATCAAGGCGGCCACCGTCCACGCCGACGAGCTTGAGATCGACGTCGACTATCGCGTCGGCACGATCGAAGGGCTGATTGCCGCCGGCGAACCCAAATTCGATATCGTGCTCTCGCTCGAAGTTGTCGAGCATGTGCAGGACCCCGCTCGCTTCCTCGCCGACTGCGCCGCCCTGCTGGCGCCCGGCGGCCTGCTCATCATGGCGACGCTGAACCGCACGCCGCAAGCGTTCGCCCTCGCCATCGTCGGCGCCGAGCATGTTCTGCGCTGGCTGCCGCCGGGGACGCATGACTGGAAGAAATTCGTGACGCCGGAAGAAGCACGCGCGGCCCTGGTCGGCGCTGGCCTCGAGATGGACGAAAACCTCGGCGTCTCCTTCTCGCCTCTCACCGGCAAATGGAGCCTCAGCCGCGACCTGTCCGTGAACTACATGCTCACGGCCAAGCGGCCGAAGACCTGACGATGATGCAAATCGAAACACCCGAAGCCCTGCTCGCATTCTGGTTCGAGGATGCGCTCGATCAGCCCGCAAAGCTGGGCCAGCGAATGAAGGTCTGGTTCGGGGGCGGACCCAAGGTCGATGCCGAGATCAGCGAGCGGTTCGGCGCGACCGTCGAAGCGCTGGGATCGGGGCTTGCCGGCGACTGGGCCGCGCGCGGCCCGCGCGAAAGGCTGGCCGCCATCATCGGCCTCGACCAGTTCAGCCGCTCGATCCATCGCAAATCGCCCAAAGCCTTCGCCAATGATCCGCTTGCGCTGCGCCTCGCAAAGGAAAGCGTCGCGAAGGGCCAGGACAGGATGCTTCCCGCCGCCGCGCGCATGTTCGTCTACCTGCCCTTCGAGCATTCCGAGGCGATGGACGACCAGCAGACATCCGTGCGCCTGTTCGAGGCGCTGGCCGCCGAAGCCGACGACACAACGCGCGAACTCTTCGCCTCGACGCTGGACTACGCCCATCGCCATGCCGAGGTGATCGCGAAGTTCGGCCGCTTTCCACATCGCAACGACGTGCTGGGCCGCGCCAGCACGCCGGAAGAAACCGCCCATGTGAAAGAGCATGGCGGGTTCTAGACCCGCCTTACGCCTTCCCGATCAGCGCCAGCCATTCGTCTTCGCTCAGCACCTTCACGCCATGCTTTTCTGCATCGGCCAGCTTCGAGCCCGCCCCCGGACCCGCCACAACCAGATCGGTCTTCTTCGACACCGAACCCGAGACCTTGGCCCCGAGCGCCAGCGCCTGTTCCTTCGCCTCGTCGCGCGTCATCTTCTCGAGCGAGCCGGTGAACACCACCGTCAGGCCGGCAACCTTGCTGCCGGATGTGTCGGCCATCTTGTAAGGCGTGATCGCGACGCGCTTCACGAGTTCATCGACGACTTCGCGATTATGTTTCTCCGCGAAGAAATCCACCAGCGCCTCGGCCGCGACCTCACCGAACCCGTTGATGGCGGCAAGCGCGATCAGGTCTTCGCCGGGCCGCCCGCTCGCAGCGGACTGCACTTCGTCGCGGAATGTCTTCCAGTCGCCGAACTCGCGGGCAAGCACGGCCTTCGCGGACTTGTTGAGCCGCGCCGGCTTCTTGCCCGCATCCGCGGCAAGCTCCACAGCGTCGAGCTGGCCTTCCAGAGAGTTGTCGAGTGAGCCGAGAAGCTCTGCGGGCAACTGCGCCGCTGCGTCCAGCAGTTTGTTGCGCACGATGGGGCCGATGCCCTCCAGCCCTTCGAGCCTGCGATACGCATCATTGGCGCGCTGACCGCCTGCGCGCTCCGCAGTTTCGCGCAGCGCCTCAAACGTCCCGAACTGCCGCGCCAGCAGCAGCGCGTTGGTCTCGCCAATGTGGCGTATGCCCAGCGCATTGATGAAGCGATCGAGCGGCTGCGTGCTGGCCTTGCCGATGGCGTCACGCAGCTTTGCTGCTGACGTCTCGCCATAGCCCTCCCACTCCGCGAGCGGGGGCTTGCCGACCTTTGCGATCCGCTCGTCCAGCATGAAGATGTGCTGCGGCGCCGTGATAACACCCGCCTCGAAGAACTCCTCGATCTGCTTGGCGCCCAACCCCTCGATGTCGAACATGCGCCGCGCAACGAAATGCTTCAGCCGCTCCACCGCCTGCGCCGGGCAAACCAGCCCGCCCGTGCAACGCCGGTCGACTTCCTCCCCGCCCTCGCCCCCGCCGCGCACGGCTTCGGAGCCGCAAGACGGACATGTATGCGGGAAGCGATACGTCTTCGCATCCTTCGGCCGCTTGTCTTCTTCCACGCGCACGATCTGCGGGATCACGTCGCCTGCGCGCTGGATCACCACCCAGTCGTTTATCATCACGCCCAGCCGCGCGATCTCGTCCTCATTGTGCAGCGTGGCGTTCGACACCGT
>CAZGWV010000211.1:0-2666 GCA_964529555.1 uncultured Rhizobium sp. | reverse complement strand
CCCGACACAGGCCGCACATCGAGACCGCCCACCTGCTGGAAATAGGTGAACTGCGAGACTTCCATCCCGTCGCACCACACTTCCCACCCGAGGCCCCACGCGCCCACGGTCGGGTTCTCCCAGTCGTCCTCGACGAAGCGGATGTCGTGAACCGTTGGATCGATGCCGATCTCGTACAGGCTCTGCAGGTAGAGATCCTGGATATCCGGCGGGTTCGGCTTCAGGATCACCTGATACTGGTAATAGTGCTGCAGCCGGTTGGGGTTCTCGCCATAGCGCCCGTCTTTCGGGCGGCGGCTCGGCTGCGGATAGGCCGCATACCACGGCTTGGGCCCCAGCGCGCGCAGCGTGGTCGACGGGTGCAGCGTCCCCGCCCCCACTTCCATGTCGTAAGGCTGCAGGATCGCGCAGCCCCTGGACGACCAATAGGCCGACAGCCTCAGGATGATCTCCTGAAAGCTCCTGGGTTTCTCGATAGAGCGTTTCGCTGCGGTCATGGCGGGTCCCGTTTGGCGGCCCCCTCATAGGCCGCGCCCGCGCCCCTGTCATCCATCCGTCCCGCCGCCCTCCCGTCATCGAAGTCCGCCCGGCCAGCCCCGGAATCAACACTCGGTTAACGCGGTTGCTTCATTTATGCTATTAGCACAATATAAGGATCGAACCCATGCTCTCGGCCTTCAAATCCCGCACGGCCCACGCCAGTGTCGTTCCGCTGAACGCCCCCGCCTTGCCCGCCCCGGCCTTCGACCAGGATGTCGTCTTCAAATCCTCGGCCTTCGAGGGATCGGCCGGCGCGATGATGACGGTCGATCGCGACCTCAAAATCCTGCACGTCAACGAGGCGACGCGGAAACTGCTGCGCGAGAACGCAGCCGCCTTCCGCACGATCTGGCCCGGCTTCAACCCGGACGCGATCATCGGCACTTGCATTGATGTCTTCCACAAGACGCCCTCGCACCAGCGCCAGATCCTCGCCGACCCCAACCGCCTGCCTCACACGACCGACATCACGGTCGGCGACCTCAAATTCGCGCTCAATGTCAGCGCCGTGTTCGATACCCAACGCAACTATGTCGGCAACGTCCTGCAGTGGGACGACGTCACCGGCGCCCGGCTCAACTCGGGCATGCTGGCCGCGCTCGACCGTTCTCAGGCGATCATCGAGTTCACGCTGGACGGCACGATCCTCAACGCGAACGAGAACTTCCTCAATGCGATGGGCTACCGGCTCGACGACATCAAGGGCCGCCATCACCGCATGTTCGTGGACCCGAGCGATGCAGCCCTGCCCGAATACGTCCGCTTCTGGGAGGCGCTGCGCCGCGGCGAATACCAGAGCGCCGAATACAAGCGCGTCGGCTCGGGCAACCGGACGATCTGGATCCAGGCCAGCTACAACCCGATTCTCGATGGCAATGGACGGCCGATGAAGGTCGTCAAATTCGCAACCGACATCAGCGCCACGGTCGAGCGCCGCCTGCGCAATGAGCGCCTCTCGACCGAGATCGAGCAGGATCTGTCGGGCATCGCGGACAACATCTCCGCCGTCTCGCGCCAGGCCAGCGAAGTCGCCGGCGCCGCCAGCCAGACCTCCGAGACCATCCAGAGCGTCGCCGCCGCCGCCGAGGAACTCACCGCCTCGATCAACGAGATTTCGTCCAGCGTCGTCGCCTCCAAGAGGTCCACCGACGAAGCCTTCAAACTCACACAGAGCGCCGACGCCTCCACCGTCGCCCTCACCCGCACCGCCGAGCAGATGACCGGCATCGTCGAACTGATCGACGACATCGCCTCGCAGATCAATCTCCTCGCCCTCAACGCCACCATCGAGTCGGCCCGCGCGGGCGAGGCCGGTCGCGGCTTTGCGGTGGTTGCGGCCGAAGTCAAGCAACTGGCGGCGCAGGTTTCCTCCGCCACCAAGACGATCTCCAGCGAGATTCACGGCGTCCAGTCCGTCTCCGCCGAAGTCGTCGGCGCGCTGAAAGCGATCCAGAACTCGGTGAACACCATCGCCACCAGCATCTCGGAAGTCGCCTCCGCCGTTCAGCAGCAGTCGGCCGCCACATCGGAAATCTCCGCGACGATGCAGTCGGCCTCGCTCTCCATCACCTCGATCGACAAAGGCATGGGCGCCATGGCCGACGCGATGGCCTCAGCCTCCCACTCGACGGAGCAAGTCCGCGGCAACATGGCCGTGCTGGCGAAGTAGGCCGAAGCACTCTCACCTCTCTCCGCTGTCATTCCCGCCGCAGCGAAGCGGAGAGCGGGAATGGCAGTTTTGGATTCAACAAAAGTCGTTGCGCGCAGCGAACACCCGCGCGCGCCGACGCTACCTGCGCCCGCCATTCGGACGCACAGCCAGCACGGCCAGCACCACGAAGGCCACGACGAGCGAAGATGCCTGAATAAGAACCTGCATACACCAATCCTCGACCGCGACGCCTACGCGCAACTCAATGTGGGGCCGCTGCGACCGCTTTGCCCGACGTCACAATGTCGCGGCGAGTTCAGCGGACACGGCTTCCGGCCCACATCGTTGATGGCCGTGGAATGAGTCCGCGATTGGGCGAAGGCGTGTCGGTTCCGGCGGCCCCCGCGCACATCGATCCGCCACTCACGCGGGACCAGACCCCCACCTGTCCGCCCCCTAAGTACGGGGCGGAACC
>CAZGWV010000210.1:0-2700 GCA_964529555.1 uncultured Rhizobium sp. | reverse complement strand
TTCAGCGCATGCCCCCTAGCCCCGCACATCCCGCGAGACTGCATCCAGCAAACCGTTGATGAACTTCGGCTCTGCACCCTCGAAGAAGGCATGAGCAAGCGAGACGTATTCGTCGAGAATGATCTGCGAGGGCAGGCCGATGTCAGTGATCAGCTCGAAGACCGCGCCGCGCAGGATGGCGCGCGAGGTCGCATCGAGGCGTTCGATCTTCCAGCCTTCGGCGAGGCGCTTCATAATGGCGGCGTCAACCGCCTCCTGCTTCTCGACAACGCCATCGACGACGGATTTGAAGAGATCGGGATCGGCTTCTTCCACCGGCTCGCCCTCGTCATTGAGGCCGAGGCGGTCTTCCATGAAATCCGCGATGACGGAGCGGGCCGACTGGCCCGTCTGCTCCATCTGGTAGAGCGCCTGAACGGCGGCAAGGCGCGCGCCGGCGCGACGCGCGGCGAGCAGCTTGCGTTCGGCCTCGGCGGACGGCGCGTTACTCATTCGCCGAGCTCGTCCAGCTTGTTGAAGCGATACGACAGGCCGACCATGCGCAGGACAGCAGCGACAACTTCGGCGCCCTTGTTCTTCTGCTTGCGGTCGGCGCGGACACGGGCCTGGCCTTCGTTCTCGACGGTGAGCACGCCAAAGCCCAGCGGCACGCCGGAGATGGACAGCTCCATCAACGCGCGGGCGACATGGTTGGTGATCAGCTCGTAATGGCTGGTCTCGCCACGGATGACGCAGCCGAGCGCGACATAGCCATCCCACTCGCCCGTGCTGGCCGCCATTGCGATGGCCGCCGGGATCTCGAAAGCGCCGGGCACTTCGAGGAATTCATAGGTGACGCCGGCCTTCTCGAGGCCTTCGGCGACGCTGGCTTCCAGCTCGGCCACGATGTGGGCGTAGTAACGGGAGGTGACGATCAGGATGCGGGGGGCTTCGGCCACTTCTAGTCTCCGTCGATGCGGCGCCAGCCCTCGACCGTCAGGCCGTAGCCGTCAAGCCCCGGCAGCACGTTGGGGCGCGTATTGCTCATGTGGATCATCCGGCGGACGCCCAGATCCTTCAGGATTTGCGCGCCGACGCCATACTCGCGCAATGGGTGAGCGGGCTCTGCATGGGTCGCGGCATACTGGCCGCCGAGCGCGCGGGCAATTTCCTCGCCCATGCCCATGCGCACGAAGACGGCGACGCCGGGCTCTTCGGCGGCGGCGAGCTTTTCCATGGCGCGACGAATGAGGCCTTCGCGCTTGCCGGATTCTCCCAGCACATCCGACAGGAAGTCGACGCGGTGAACGCGGACGAGCGTCGGCTGGTCGCCCTGGATGCGGCCTTTCACGACGGCGACGTGTTCGGCGCCGTCGAGCGTGTTGCGGAAGACGACGATGCGGAACTTGCCGCCCCAGGCGCTTTCGAAGTCGCCCTCGATGCGGCGTTCGAGGAAGCGGTCGTGCCGGCGGCGCCAGGCGATGAGGTCCGCGATGGTGCCGATCTTGAGGCCGTGCAGCTGGGCGAACGAGACCAGCTCGGGCAGGCGCGCCATCGTGCCGTCGTCGCTCATAATCTCGCAGATGACGGCGGCGGGATAGAGGCCGGCGAGGCGCGAAATATCGACGCTCGCTTCCGTGTGGCCCGCGCGGACAAGCACGCCGCCATCCTTGGCGACGAGCGGGAAGACGTGGCCGGGAGAAACGATGTCGTCGGCGCCCTTTGTCGGGTCGATCGCCACGGCGATCGTGTGGGCGCGGTCGTGCGCCGAGATGCCGGTGGTGACGCCTTCGCGCGCTTCGATGGAGACGGTGAAGGCCGTCTTCATGCTGGTGCGGTTCTCGCGCGCCATCATGTCGAGTTGCAGCGTGCGGGCGCGATCGGGCGAGAGCGACAGGCAGATCAGGCCGCGGCCATGCTTGGCCATGAAGTTGACCGCCGCGGGCGTGGCGAACTGCGCCGGGATGATGAGGTCGCCCTCATTCTCGCGGTCTTCCGCATCGACGAGGATGTACATGCGCCCGTTGCGCGCCTCCTCCACGATCTCCTCGATGGGGGAGATGGCGGCGGAGAAATCGTAGGTCTCGGGTTGGTCTTTCATTGGGACCGCCATTCAAGCATACGGGCGACATAGCGCGCCAGCATGTCCACTTCCAGATTGACCCTGTCGCCCGTCTTCATCTGGCCAAGCGTGGTCACATGCAGCGTATGCGGGATGAGCGAGACTTCAAACCAGTCGCCCTCCGCGTCGCGGCCGACGGCAGAAACGGTGAGCGAGACGCCGTCGATGGTGACGGAGCCTTTCTCGGCGAAGAATTTCGAGAGGCTGGCAGGGACGCGCGCGCGATAGACGCGGCTGTCGCCCGCGCTCGTGATCGACACGACCTCGCCAAGGCCATCGACATGCCCGTAGACGAGATGCCCGCCGAGTTCGTCGCCGAGCTTGAGCGAGAGTTCGAGATTGACGCGCGAGCCTTCGGCCAGTTGGCCGAGCGTTGTGCGCGAGAGGGTTTCGGGGATCGCCTCGACCACCCACCACGAGCCTTCGTCATCCGGCCCGAATTCCACCAGGGTGAGGCACACGCCCGAATGCATCACGGACGCGCCCATCTGCAGCTGATCGGCGCGATACAGGCTGCGCACGGTCAACCGGCGCAATCCGTTCCTGTCCTCGACTTTCGAGACGCGGCCGATAGCGGTGACCAGTCCGGTGAACATCAG
>CAZGWV010000209.1:1564-2722 GCA_964529555.1 uncultured Rhizobium sp. | reverse complement strand
AGCGTGAAGCCGCGGCCGGCGTAGGCGGCTTTCACTTGCGGCTCCTGGTGCGTGAGCAGGCCGGACAGGATCACGCGGCCGCCGGGGGCGACGAGGCGGGCGATTTCGGGGGCGAGGCCGACGAGGGGCTTGGCCAGGATGTTCGCCAGCACGAGATCGTAGGGCGCGCCCGCGCGGATCGCGGCGTGGCCGGCGCCGCGCGCGGTGAGCAGTTTGAGCCGGCGGCCGGCCTTGTTGTTCTTCCGGTTCTCGTGGGCGATGCGGATGGACTCGGGGTCCATGTCCGTGCCCAGCGCGAAGGGCACGCCGCGCTTGAGCGCGCCGAGCGCCAGCACGCCCGAGCCTGTACCGATGTCCAGCACGCGGCGCGGCCGCTTGCGTTGCAGTTCGAGTGCGAGCGCCTGCAGGCAGCCCTTGGTGGTGCCGTGGTGGCCGGTGCCGAAGGCGGGGCCGGCTTCGATCCAGATCGGGATGCGGCCGCCTTCAAGGTGGGCCAGTTCATGCCAGCCCGCGACGATGAAAGGGCCGGCGAGCACGGCGGGAAGGCCGGCGAGCGAGACGGCGACCCAGTCCTTGTCTTCAAGCTCCTGCACGGAGACGGAGATGCCGGGCGCCTCCTTCTCGACGATGGCGGCGGCTTCGTTGGCCAGGTCCTCGTCGGTGCAGAAGGCGTCGAGGCTCCACGAGACGCGCGAGGCTTCCTCGACGGACACGGCGGCGGCGGGCGAGGGGTCCATCCCTGCAAGCAGGTCGGACAGGCGCTCGGCGTCGGCGCGGGGGAGGAGGCAATGGACGCGGTACATGGGCGGGTTCCAACTGGAGAGCGGCCTTATATCAACGTTGGCCGCCCTGTCATGCCTCGATGACGCGACAGATGGTGTAGCTGTCGGGCCTCGCCCCCTGGCCGGTGAAGTTGTGCATGTTTTCCATGCGCGAGCCGGCGCCAGGCGGATGCCTATCCGCACGCGGGAAGCCCGACTCCTTGCAGAGCCGGGCTTCCCAGGAAACCGCGACCGCGAACGGCCGGAGGTTCCGTCGGAGGGATCGGTGCAGCCTAGCGTTGCTGAGGCTTGCGATCCTGCTGATCGTTCGGGCGCTGTTTCTGTTGGTCGCCTTGCTGGCCGGGCCTGTTCTGCTCTGCCTGCTGTTGGCGGCGCT
>CAZGWV010000209.1:0-1464 GCA_964529555.1 uncultured Rhizobium sp. | reverse complement strand
GCCATGCCGATCGCGCCTGGCGCGCGGGCTATTCCCCGCGATCGGCGCCGCCGGTGTGGGCGATACCCTGCCGGTCATTGCTGCGGCCGCCTTCGAGGATATTGACCAGGCCGTAATTGCCTTCGTGGCAGGCGTATTCGTAGAGCCGGTCGTCGATGTGCGTCAGCGGCATCTGACCGCCCCAGCTTGCGGTGTAGACCGTGGGATCGTTCACCTCGAACTCGTAGAGGATCTGGTCGCCGGAGATGCGCGTGAAGCGTTCCGTGATCGTGCCGTTGTTCGAGATGAAGGCGCCGCCCGAGCGCGGATCGATGTGGCGGGTTTCGACCACCAGCGTGTCGCCATCCCAGTGCGCGATGGAATTGCCCATCCAGGCCTGCACATCCGTCTCGCGATGCGTGGCCCCGATGCGGGCGATGCGGACGTCGTGGATCATCTCGGACATGATCATCACATGGTCGCCGGTCTGCACGATCTGGAAGTTGTTGTTGTAGAGATAGTTGCCGAAGGGCGGGCCGTTGGTGCCGATGATGAGGCAGCGTTCCGAACTGCCGCGTTCTTCGGGATTGTCGTAGCCGGTGCCCTGGCGGCGCGAGAGGGAGGCGCGGGAGGCGCGGCCCTGTTCGGTCATTGCGGGGATGCGGCCGTCGGCGGGGAAGGTGATGTAGGATGAGCGCTTCTCGCCCTTGATGGTGGCGACGATGGCGCCGGGGTCGGTCCAGGCCACGTCGTAGTTTCCGACGCCGGGGAGCGCCTTGCCTTTTTCGGGCGGAGGCGCGTTGGGATCGACGAAGTCCCGCTCGGTCTTCAGGCGCACATTGAACAGGGAGCGGCCTTCGAGTTCGGCGGCCTGTTCCTCGGAGAGGATGAGGGGATAGCCCTGCGGACGTTCTAGGCGCGAGACGGAGGCGTTGGACCAGAAGCCGTGCAGGTCTGGCCGGCCATCGGAGAGGCGGGGCGGCTCGTAGTCGCCGGTGAACTCGACGGCGGTTTTCACCGTGGGGGCGGTCTGCGCTGCGGCCGGCAGGGCGGCGGCGGCCCAGGAAAGCGTGAAGGCGGATAGCGCGAAAGCCAGGCTGCGCGGCATGGACGGTAACTCCCCGAGGCTTGCGGCTCTGATGGCCGTTGGGAGGGGAGATTGCCTCGGAGGCAGGCCGCTGCCAAGCGCGGCCCATACGCGGTGGAGGGCACGCTTTGGTGAGGCCGGTCTTCAGAATGTGCGGACCCTGCGGACCTTTCAAATCGGGCCTGCCGCATGAGGAGTGCGAAGCCCGGTATGCCGGATGAGGCGGCTGCGCGTGGTGGGGAGGCGGGGGGCTCCGGTTTTGCGCCCGCCTGCGAGGCGTGCTGACAAGGCGCGGGCTGGCGTTCTCGCGGGTGTGGCCTCGCGAGGTGGGTGGGCGCTGATTGCGGAGCGGGAGATGACGGGAGGGCCGCGTGCGGGAGCGGGCACGCGCTCGTCCT
>CAZGWV010000208.1:0-2781 GCA_964529555.1 uncultured Rhizobium sp. | reverse complement strand
AGGGCCAATCGTCTCGAAGGATGCGTTCAACGCACCGAACGCCCCAGAATCCCCCTTGCCACTCCAGTGTTACTATGTAACACCCGCTCGCATGAACGGGACCGAGCCAGCAATCGTGCTAGGCGCTGCCGCACTCAGCGTTGCCGGCGTCGCCTTCGCGCTCCTTGCCGCCACCATGGCGCGCAAGGTGACCGACCTTGTCGGCATGGCCGGCGGCGTCGTCATCCTCTTCACCGGCATCACGCATCTCGCGCCCGAAGCGCTCGCCGCCGGCGATGTCGCGCGCGGCTTCCTCATCGCGGGCGCAGTCGCGGGCATCCTGCTCGAACTCGTCTTCCGCGCCCGCTCGGACCGCACTGAATCGGCCGCGCAGACCGGCGCATGGCTCGGCATCGTCGTGCTCGCCATCCACTCGACGCTCGACGGCGCCGTCTACACCGCTGTCTTCTGGCACGGCGAACATTCGGGCCAGATGGCCGCCCTCGGCCTCATCCTGCACGAAGCGCCCGAAGGCGTCGTCGCGATGGCGCTCGCACTTCGCGCGAACCTCAAGCCCGCCGTCGCAGCCCTCGTCGCGATCACGGCGTCCTCCCTCACCACGCCGCTTGGCTGGGTCATCGCCCATGCCGTGGGCGAGGCGGGCCACGGCGTCATGGAAGCCATGTTCGCCGCTTCCGCCGGCCTGCTGCTCTATGTCGGCTGGCATCTGGTGTCGGACGGCTGGCGCTCGATCCGCTCGCGCAGGCAGGTGTAATCGCCTCCCGCTGCGGCGCCGCATGGAATCGCCGCGATTCCAGTATCTTGCGCACGGGTCTTGCAAAGTTTGATCGTCCGGCGGCCGCTCGCGCGCTGGGTTAGCCGGCCATCGCGGTATATATCTCCGGTCAAACGTGGAGATTCCCATGGCCGATATCTTTGAAAACCCGCTGGGCACCGACGGCTTCGAGTTCGTCGAATACACCTCCCCCAACCCGCACGTCCTCGCCAAGCTGTTCGAGAGCCTGGGCTTCACCGCCGTCTCGAAACACCGCTCGAAGAACGTGGTCCGCTACAAGCAGGGCGACATCAACTTCATCCTCAACATGGAGCCTTCGGGCCAGCCCGCCGCTTTCCGGGGCGTCCACGGCGCCGGCGCCAACGCGATGGCCTTCCGCGTGAAGGACGCCGCGAAAGCCTACGCCGAAGCGATCAGGCGCGGCGCCGAGCCCGCCTTCGGATCGGTCGGCCCGATGGAGTTGAACATCCCCGCCATCCAGGCCATCGGCGGCGCGTACATCTATCTGGTCGACCGCTACGGCGCGCACGGCATCTACGACATCGACTTCGTGCCGATCCCCGGCGCCAACGAAGCGAAGAACTCGGTGGGCCTCACCTATCTCGACCACCTCACGCACAACCTGCATCGCGGCAACATGGCGAAGTGGGCCGACTATTATGAGCGGATCTTCAACTTCCGCGAGATCCGCTATTTCGACATCGAGGGCAAGCAGACCGGCCTCGTCTCGAAAGCGATGACCAGCCCGTGCGGCAAGATCCGCATCCCGCTCAACGAGTCCCGCGACGACAAGAGCCAGATCGAGGAATTCCTCCGCGACTATGGCGGCGAGGGCATCCAGCACATCGCGCTCGGCACGGACGACATCTACGCCAGCGTCGAAGCCCTGCGCGAACGCGGCATCCCGTTCCAGACCGCGCCCGACACCTATTTCGAAGGCATCGGGCAGCGCCTCGGCAATCACGGCGAGGATGTGCCGCGCCTTCACAAGAACCACATCCTCATCGACGGCGCGCCAACCAAAGGGCAGGGCCTCCTCCTGCAAATCTTCACCGCCAACCAGATCGGCCCGATCTTCTTCGAACTCATCCAGCGCAAAGGCAATGAAGGCTTCGGCGAGGGGAATTTCAGGGCTCTGTTCGAGAGCATCGAGGCGGATCAGATCCGGCGCGGGGTGCTGAAGGAGGCGTGATGTCGAGCGAGGCGCGACCAGAAAGGCGGTCGACAGAAATCCCCGACTGGGTGGATATTCTTTTGGCCGCCACGATCGCGTCCTGGGCCACGGTCGCCGGCGCGATGACGATCGCGATGCTCGCCGGCTTCCTTCCGATCTTCCGCTTCGAAATGATCCCATTTATCCTCGCAACCGTGGCGATGATTGTGGGCATGACCTTCTTCATCGCCATGTATGTCTGCGTGATCCTGGGCCTTCCGGCGCTCGGCATTGCGAAGCTCTTCAAGCTGAACCAGCGATGGCACGCGGCCCTCCTTGGCGCGTTCGCGGGCTTTCTGGTCACGCTCGTGATTCCTGGGCTGAGCGTCGCCGCGCTTCGCGAAGACTCGATCTTTGGCGTCATCCTGTTCATTGTCGCCGGCATACTCGCCGGCCTCGCCGCCTGGCGCGAGCGCCAGAAGGGTCTCGCATGACCACACCCCGCGACATCGCCAACGCCCAACTCGCCGCCTACAACGCGCGCGATCTCGCCGCGTTCATGGCGCCGTTCGCCGACGATGCGTGGCTCGAAGACCTGCCCACCGGATATCTGCCGCGCGCGCTTCAGCGACACCTCAAAGCTGCGCTGCGTCGTCCATTCCACGACGGATCTCGGCGACTTCGCCATCGACCATGAAACCGTCACAGGTCTCGCCGACGGCGGCGAGACCAACTGCCTCGCCATCTGCGAAGTACGCGGCGGTCTGTTCGCTTCATCCGCAAGTGAGGCGGCATCCGCTCCGCTTGAGCGGGGTTGGAGGCAGTAAACTCTCTTAACGGAGTCATTCTCGGG
>CAZGWV010000207.1:0-2795 GCA_964529555.1 uncultured Rhizobium sp. | reverse complement strand
AAACAAAAACGCCGCCCCTTTCGGAGCGGCGTTTTCATTCAGCCTGTCGGGTCGCCCTACGGGATGACCTTCGAAATCAGGATCCAGCTCTCAGCCATCGCGCCAGCCGCCGCGTTTGCGTTCACGCTGGCCCATGTCGCCTGCGCGCCGGCCTTGTCGCCGTTGCGCAGCTGCGCGATGCCAAGGTGCAGCCGCGCACGGTCCGCCTCGCCCGCGTCCGCAATGCCCTTGTCCAGCGCCGCTTTCAGCACTTCCGTCGCCTTGGCGTATTCGCCATAGCTGAGATGCGCTTCACCGATCGAAGCCATCGCGGAGCTGTCGCCCTTGGCAAGGATGCTCGCGGTCTCTTCGGCAAGGCCCGCCTTGTCCTTCGGCGTCTGCGTCCGCGCCGTATCGAGGTTCTGCTTGTCCAGGTCGCTCGTCGCGCCGGCCGTTTCCAGAAGCTGCAGCGCTTCGTTCGGCAGGCCACGGTCGATCGCAATGTCCGCCGCCGCGCTGATCTGCTGCGCCGACAGCTTCACGCCCGCGCCCTGCAGCACACGGTAGAGATCCAGCTGCATGTTCGGCCCATAGCCCGGTGCGGTCTGCGCGCGGCCGATATGCTGCAGCCAGTATTCCTCCTTCGGATATTCCTGGATGACTTCCTCGATCACCTTGTAGACGCCGGCCTCATCGCCTGCGCCCTGCGTCGCGCGGGCCTTCAGGCGATAGTAGGACTCAGGCGGCTTCACGCCCGCCGCCTTCGCCGAGGCGATGGCCTTGTCGACATAGGCGATCGCCGTCGCATTGTCGTTCGCCTTGGCCGCCTCGTTGGCGAACGAGGCGAGCACGTCATGCGTCGCGCCATACTGGTCGATAAAGGCCCGGTGCGCCTTCAGGTAGTTCGGCGTGTCGTTGAGATTCCTGTACGATTCCGCCAGCACGCCGCGATAGGTCTTCATGTCGTCGGCGGGCAGGAGGTTCAGCGTCTCGATCGCGTTCACGGCGACGACCATGGCCGCCCAGTCCTGCGTGTTCGCCGCCACGTTCGCCCGCAGCTGCTCGACCGCCAGCTTCTCCTGCGGCGTCTTGGCCAGCGGATAGAGCTGGTTCAGCTTGGCCGTGGCCGTCGCCCAGTCCTTCGCGGTGATGGCCGTGGTCGCCTCGGTGTAGACGGGGCCCATCGCCTTGGAGATCTGCGCCACCGGCTGCGCCACGGCGACGGGCGCCATCGCGCCCGCGGCAAGGAAAACGCCAGCGAGGGCAGTCGCGCCAAGCTTCAGAAACCGCATCGTTTCAACTCCCAATCTATTGCCGCCGAGATAGCCGCGACACGCCCCGCGAGACAACCGGGCCGACTGTAAATAGCCCGTGTGACCGGCCATTCCAGCTGCCTTTTTCGGCCATACGAAGGCAGCCTCAAGGCGCGTGGGGCCGGGGCGGGCCGGGAACTGGCGAGTTCTCGCCTCGCGGCGGCCCCACACGCTGCCGTCAGTGCTCGGGAATCGCTCTCCCCCCGAAATTCCGCCAACCCGCTCCTCCGGCCCTTCCAAGCCCGTCCGTATGCGCGTATCAGCCGCGCCATAAAACGACGAAAAGGCCGCTGCAATGTCTTCGCCGATCTCCGCCCCCGTTTCCGAAGCCCTGAAAAGGATCAAGCCCTCCGCCACCATCGCGGTGAGCCAGAAGGCGCGGGAGCTGCAACAAAAAGGCGAGAAGGTCATCGGCCTCGGCGCCGGCGAGCCCGACTTCGACACGCCCGACAACGTCAAGCAGGCCGCCATCAAGGCGATCCAGGACGGCAAGACCAAATACACTGACGTCGACGGCATCCCCGAGCTGAAAGAGGCCATCTGCGCCAAGTTCAGGCGCGAGAACGGCCTCGACTACAAGCCGAGCCAGGTCAACGTCTCGCCCGGCGGCAAACCCGTCATCTTCAACGCCTTCATGGCGACGCTGAACGCGGGCGACGAAGTCGTCATCCCGACGCCCTACTGGGTGTCATATCCCGAGATGGCGCTCATCTGCGGCGCCACGCCCGTCTTCGCCCACGCCTACGCGGCCGACGCCTACAAGCTGAAGCCCGAAGCGCTCGAACGCGCCATCACGCCGAAAACAAAGTGGGTGTTGCTCAACTCGCCGTCGAATCCGTCTGGCGCCGCCTACACGCGCGAAGAACTCCAGGCGCTGGCCGATGTCCTGCTGCGCCACCCGCATGTCTGGATCCTGACGGACGATATGTACGAACATCTCGTCTTCGACGGCTTCCGGTTCTGGACCATCGCCCAGGTCGAGCCCCGCCTCTACGAGCGCACGCTCACCATGAACGGCGTCTCGAAAGCCTACTCGATGACCGGCTGGCGCATCGGCTACGCCGCCGGGCCCGAAAGCCTCATCAAGGGCATGGCCAAGGTGATGAGCCAGACCACGTCCAACCCGTGCTCCGTCTCGCAATGGGCCGCCGTCGAAGCGCTCAACGGCACGCAGTCCTACATCAAGCCGAACCAGGAACTCTTCAAAGGCCGCCGCGACCTCGTCGTCGGCATGCTGAACCAGACCGAGGAACTGGTCTGCCCCACGCCCGAAGGCGCCTTCTACGTCTACCCCGATTGCTCGAAAGCCATGGGCAAGACCACCGCCGGCGGCAAACTCCTCACCAACGACGAGGAATTCGCCGCCGCGCTGCTGGAAGAGGAAAAAGTCGCCGTCGTCTTCGGCAGCGCCTTCGGCCTCGGCCCCGCCTTCCGCATCTCCTACGCCACCTCGAACGCCAACCTCGAAGAAGCCTGCCGCCGCATCCAGCGCTTCTGCGGGAA
>CAZGWV010000206.1:1776-2852 GCA_964529555.1 uncultured Rhizobium sp. | reverse complement strand
CTTGTGCCGTCCGACATCGCCGGCCTCGCGCCGGGCAAGGTGCAACTCACCGTCCTGCTCAACGAGAATGGCGGCATCATTGACGACCTGATGATTGGTCGCCCCGCCGATCCTGCACGCGCGGGGATGCTCTACATCGTCGTCAATGCCGGTACGAAGGAGAACGATTTCGCACTGATCGCCAAGGCCGCCGGCAACGAAGCCGAACTGCGCCGCGCCGATGATCGCGCGCTGATCGCCTTGCAAGGGCCGAAGGCCGAGGAAGTCGTCCAGGGCATCTTCCCGCAAGCCGCCGCCCTCACCTTTATGACATTCGTGCGCCTCGAGCACACCGGCTATGGTCGTGTCCTCATCACGCGCTGCGGCTATACCGGCGAAGACGGCTTCGAGATGCTGATTCCGGCCGAGCACGGCGAAGCCTTCGCCAATCGCCTGCTGGAAGATCATCGCGTGAAGCCCATCGGCCTGGGAGCGCGTGACTCGCTACGCCTCGAAGCTGGGCTCTGCCTCTATGGCCATGATCTCGACGAGACGAAGACGCCTGTCGCCGCCTCGCTCACCTGGATGATCTCCAAGGCACGTCGTGAGCGCGGCGACTTCCCCGGCGCACAACGTATCCTGGGTGAGATCAGGAATGGCGTGCCCTCCAAGCGCGTCGGCATCAAGCCGCTTGGCCGCGCGCCGGCCCGCGAAGGCACGGAAGTCCAGAACGCAGACGGCGAAACGATCGGCGTCGTCACCTCGGGCGGCTTCGGCCCCACCGTAAACGGGCCGGTGGCGCAAGGCTATGTCGACACGACCTACGCCAAGGCGGGAACGCCGGTGAAACTGCTGGTGCGCGGCAAGGCGCTGGAGGCGGAGATCACCACGCTGCCCTTCGTACCGGCCCGATACAAGCGCTAACAAGAATACCGAGAGGGGACTCCCATGACGACCTATTACACGAACGAGCACGAGTGGATCAGCGTCGATGGCGATGTTGGCACCGTTGGCATCACGAAGTTCGCCGCCGAGAAGCTGGGCGACGTCGTGTTCGTCGACCTGCCCGACGCCGGCAAGGCCGTGAAAAAAGACGC
>CAZGWV010000206.1:0-1676 GCA_964529555.1 uncultured Rhizobium sp. | reverse complement strand
TGAGATGTACGCCCAGTCCGCCTTCCGCATGGACGATCCCGCAGAGACGGCCGCCTTCATCGAGGCGCACCGTTTCGCAACGCTGGTCGTCGCCGGCGCGGATGGGCCCGTCTCGGCTCACATCCCGATGCTGGTGGAACGCGGCGCCGATGGCGGCGTGATCGCGCTGGCCGGCCATGTGGCGCGCGGCAATCCCGTGGGCGAGATCGCGCTGGGCGGTGGCAAGGCGCTGGCCATCTTCCACGGCCCGGCCGCCTATGTCTCGCCCTCGCTCTATCCGAGCAAGCGCGAACACGGGAAGGTGGCGCCGACGTGGAACTATATGGCGGTGCAGGCGCGCGGGGCGCTGTCGGGCTTCACCGATCCGGCCCGGCTGCGCGCGCATCTGGATGCGCTGACCGACACGATGGAGCGCGGCCTGCCCGAGCCCTGGGCGGTGGGCGATGCGCCGGAAGAGTATGTGGCCCGGCTGATCGCGGGGGTCACTGGCGTGCGACTTGCGGTGGAAAGCGTCGAGGGCGTGCGCAAGCTGAGCCAGAACAGACCTGAAACCGACCGCGCCAGCGTGATCGCGGCGTTCGCGGCGTCGGCCGACCCCGCCGCGCAGGCGCTTGCGCGCGAAATGTCTCTCATCAAGGAAGCATAATTCATGCGCTACCTCCCCCTCACCGCGAATGACCGCGCGGATATGCTCAAGGTGATCGGCGCAAAGTCCGTCGATGACTTCTATGACGACGTTCCCGCCTCGGCGCGCCTCAAGGACTCGGCGCCGGGGCTGCCGAACTTCCAGGGCGAGTTGGAAGTCGAGCGCCACATGACGAGGCTGTCGAAGAAGAACCGCGCCGCCAGCGATGGCCCCTTCTTCGTCGGCTGCGGCGCCTACAAGCACCACATCCCGGCGAGCGTGGACCACATCATCCAGCGCTCCGAATTCCTCACCACCTACACGCCCTACCAGCCCGAAATCGCGCAGGGCACGCTGCAGACCATGTTCGAATTCCAGACACAGGTGGCGGCGCTCACCGGCATGGAAGTCGCCAACGCCTCGATGTACGATGGCTCGACCGCTTGCGCCGAAGCCGCCGTGATGGCCTGCCGCGTGACGAAGCGCAAAACCGTTGTGCTCTCCGGCGGCCTGCACCCGCACTATGCCGACACCACGCGCACGCTGTGCGAAGCCGCCGGCATCAAGGTGATCCAGCTTGCTCCCGCAATCGATGGCGAACTCGAACTCTCGGCCCATGTCGATGACACGGTCGCCTGCGTGATCGGCCAGACGCCCAACGTGTTCGGCACGGTGACAGACCTGACGCCGGTGGGCGACGCCGCCCACGCCAAGGGCGCACTGCTGGTGACGGTGTTCACTGAGGTTGTATCGCTCGGCCTCGTGAAAACGCCCGGAGAGATGGGCGCGGATATCGCGGTTGGCGAAGGCCAGTCCATCGGCGTACCGCTCGGCTTCGGCGGGCCGTATGTCGGCCTGTTCACCTGCAAGTCGAAATTCATGCGCCAGATGCCGGGCCGCCTCTGCGGCGAGACGGTGGACGCCGATGGCAAGCGCGGCTTCGTGCTGACGCTCTCCACGCGCGAACAGCACATCCGGCGCGACAAGGCGACTTCAAATATCTGCACCAACAGCGGCCTCTGCATGCTGGCCTTCAGCGCGCACATGACGC
>CAZGWV010000205.1:0-2908 GCA_964529555.1 uncultured Rhizobium sp. | reverse complement strand
AGGCTGATCCACAAACGCACCCAGGGAGAGCTAAAGCGTTCATCCGCTGCGCGGCGATGGGCGCCCTTCAGCGTGAACAGCGGGCTGGAGCCGTCGCGCTCTACAGGCCGGCGGCGCCCGACGACTCCAGCGGCGACCACGATTCAGCCGGCCTCGAACAGGTGTCATGCGCGTGCGATTCCATGCCCGGTCTCGCTGACGGCTGAAAACGGGGCCTGCAGCGTTCGAGGCGAGGCTCGCGCCCATTCAACTCCTCGCGTTTGCGATGGCAGTGGAAGAACGCGTTGGCGGCCTTGCCCGAGCGGCTGCCCGTGAGCTCGAACGCAAGGATACCCGCAAGCACAGCGTCGCTGCCAGCGCTGTCCTGCTGACCCGGAATGCCGAGGCCCAGGCCTGGAAGGAAGCTCCGCACAGGAGCATCGCGGCGCGGACGTTGGGCTTGCCCCGAAAGCCCTGAAGACGCCGGCCCGGCGGAGATTGCGTTGCGGGACGCAAACAGCGCCGTGCTTTCGGCGAAGAACAAGCCCAGGCTCGACCATGAGCCATTTTATCCATATTAATTCAAGACTCTGCCTACACGCCCCCCGGATCAGGACGGACTGGTTAGCTCGCCTCCCGGCGTGCCATCGCATTGATTTTGCCGATGGCCGACAGGTTGGCTTGCCATTGGGAATTGCGATGCTATACCCCCGCGTCCTACGGAGAGGTGCCGGAGTGGTCGATCGGGACGGTCTCGAAAACCGTTGTACCTTCACGGGTACCGTGAGTTCGAATCTCACCCTCTCCGCCACGCATCATCGCAACGCGTTGAAACTACCAAACAAATCCCACTCCAGCAAGATCTGAATTCTCAACCCACACCTCAACCCACGAGAATGGTGAGGTGGGGTGAGCTTGATTGGCGGAGGATGAGACACTGTTTGGAGCAGGCTCGGCGCATCGGCGCAGGCCAGTTTCATTTATGTGAGCGAACAGAAAGAAGAAGCCAGCGGAGCTGGCTCCGGTCGAACCGCCTGACAGGACCATCCTCCAACACATTCGTTCCACGAAACCGGATGCCCGGCACGAGACCCTTCTTCACCTTCCTCGCCACCGTCGCTCTGGAAACGCCGAAACACTCCTTGATCGCCGCGTATGTGAACCAGATGCGGTTCGCGGGAAGCGCCGCGATCGAACGATCGACCAGTTCCTGATCGAGCAGCGGGTAGTCAGGAAGATCATCGAGCGAAACCACCCGCGTCTCTGCCACAGCGCGCTCGGATGTCTGGGGCTTGGCGATTGGCTTCTCGACCGAAGGAGTCGTGGCGATCGCTTTCAACGAGCGTCCGATCTCTACGACCTTCCCAACCGTCGCCCGCTCTGGAAGCTGCATGGCAACAGGCGCTTGCGAAAACGCAGCAGCGAAAGAAAAGAGATCCGGCTGCAATGCCGAAACAGAGGCGGCCTTAGAGCGTCGTGCCATGTGAAGATATCCCGCTCAAATAACTCACAGTTCTGTCGGCCTTGCGACCGGATTCAGCTTGGTGTCGCAAATGCCGTGGAAACACCGTGCAGAACTCAAGCTGCGCGCGAAAACTGAGATGTCACATCGGTGGAAGATCGATGCCCATCCCCCGCGACAAGCTCCACGACAGTCCCCGCCCACGCATGACGCCCTCGACCATCCGTCCGCCGAACCGCTCCAGCGCTGGCCGCCAAGGCACGAGATTGGCCTGCCGCTGTCCGATGATGAGCGCCATGCGGCCCTGCGCGAGGTCTATGCGGCGCGCGTAGACGCCCGCGACGCGATGCGCGTTGTAGGTGAGCACGGGCACGCCCAGCTCCTCCGACAGACCCTTGGTCTGCGCTGACAGTTCGAGCACAGCCATGCGCTGAAGCGCCTGCCGGGACAGGGTCTGCTGATCGCCGCCCATCCAGCCCTGCTCGATGAGGAACAGGCGTCGCTGCCGCAGGGCCTGCTGGAAGTCCCTCGCGACAGGCCCCTCACCTGCCGGACCTTGCGCTTCGCCGGCGAGAACACGATCGAGCTGCGTTGGCCCAAGCGCCTCGATCTGCTCGCCCAGCGACCAGTAGCTGGCGACCTGAGCCGAGAACGGCGCCCGGCGCACCAGGCGCTCCTCGAACGCCAGCGCGGTGGAGAGATGATTGTCGCCGACATTGAACGCTCCGTCGGGAGAGCGCTCGATGAGACCCAGCCGCCGCATGACCTCCAGCCGCCGGACATTGGCGTCGAGGATGCGCCGATCGGCGTAGGGTTCCAACCCGGCATGGGCTTCCGGCGAGTAGATGCCGCCGGTCTTCGCGGCTACCCGCGCCACCGCCTCGTCCGATGGCCGGATGGCCGGCTTGTTTGGCGCGATCGTCACCATCGCCCCCGCCTGTGCGCCGGTCAGGATGGCGAGATCGTCCGCCTTCTCGAAGCGGGCGTAGCGCAGTTCGCCGGCGCCGGTTTCGACGACCGCCAGCCATCTGTCGCCAAACTCATCGCTCGGACCGAGATGAATGAGCTCGCCCAGAACGGGAGCTGACCGATCCGCCTCCAGCAGCAGCTGCGGGTCCCTGCCCTGCCGAACGGAAGCCACCGCCCGCTCGACCGCGTCGTGCTCGGCGATGGATTTGAGACGGGAGGTCAGACCGGAGGCCAGCCGCCATCCGGTCATGCGGCGCTCGGCCAGACCCCAGCCCTCCAGCCGTTCCAGCCGCGCCGCCAGATCCGGCCTGGCCGGCGTGATCAGCCCCCTTTCCGCCGCCGCCAGCAACTCGCGGTCGAGAGTCGTGACCGCCTTCCGGTCGATCTCGTTGAACCGGCCTTTGGCGAGGTCCAGCTCCACCTTCGGCCCCAGCACATGGGTCACGATCTTCTGGGCGTGCTCGCGGATGCCGGATGTGATGAGGCGGGACGGAATGA
>CAZGWV010000204.1:0-2986 GCA_964529555.1 uncultured Rhizobium sp. | reverse complement strand
CATGCGGAGTTGGGGTTGGGATGACGCTGCGGCGCTTCGGCTTTGAAAGCGCAGCATTCGTGATAAGAAGAGGCTGTGGCTTCGGAACTTCACAGGATTACGTTCGACCCCGAACAATGCGGGGGACGTCCCTGCATCCGAAACTATCGCCTGCGCGTGAAGGACGTGCTGGACATGCTGGCGTCGGGCGCCGCGCACGCCGAAATCCTTGCGGACTACGCCTTTCTCGACGAAGCGGATATTCGCGCATGTCTCGAATACGCCGCGACGCAAGTCGATCATCCGGTCCTTGTCGGCGCCGAATAGTTAGCGACGCTTCAGGAAACGGTCGAGGCGCGCTTCAGTGTTCCGGCTGCTTCCATTTCCTGATGCAAGGCGATGGCGTCGAGATCGAAGCCGTTGGGCCAGGCCAGCACGCCGGACTGAACGAAGACGCGCGCGAAGAAGGCATGATCGCGCAGCGGTTCGACCATGACGCCGCCTTCGGCGATCATGTCCGCGAGATCCCGGACGCCGCTGTCTCCGTTCGTAAAGGAAATGCGGAGGCGATAGCCGCCAAGCGGCTCGGCCTTCACGATCTTGATCAGCTCAATCATCTGCATCCGCTCCCGGAACCTGTTCCAGCGGTTCCCGCCTCCGCGCGCGTTCCCAGTTCTCCCGCAACTCCGTGCGCCTATTCTGCACCCAATCCCTTACGAGACGCAAAGCAGCGGGCGGCAAGCGCCGTTTGTCGGAGGAATGCGAATAGGGCGCAGGGTGCACTGAGCAGGGCTCAATCCGCCCTGCGCATCCCGCTACCTCGCCTTCAGCGGGGCGAAGCCGAGATGCATGCCGGCGTCGACGATCAGGAATTCGCCGGTGACGTGGCGGCTTTCGGGGCCGGCGAAGAACAGGATCGATTCCGCAATGTCTTCGGGCATGGAGGCGACGCGCAGCGGCGTGGTCCTGGCGACCTGTTCGGCGGTCTGCGATTCCACGTCATCGCCCTGATACTTCGTGAACCAGCCGGAGCCGATATAGCCGGGGCAGACGGCGTTGACGCGGATGTTCGGCGCGAGGGCGCGGGCGAGCGACAGGGTCATCGTGTTGAGCGCGCCCTTGGTGGCGGCGTAGGCGATGGACGAGCCGATGCCGGCGACGCCGGCGATGGAGGAGACGTTGACGACCGCGCCCTTGCCCGAGGCCGCAAGATGCGGCTGGGCGGCGCGGGTCATCTGGTAGACGGAGACGACGTTGACCCGGTAGAGGCGGAGGAAGTCTTCCGCATCGAGCGCATCGAGATCGGAGTGCTTGGCGAATTTGGTGACGCCGGCATTGTTGATCAGCACGTCGAGGCCGCCGAACTGCCCGACGGCGGCGGCGACGAGGGCGCGGCAGTCTTCGTCGTCGCCGACATTGGCCTTCACGGCGAAGGCGTTGACGCCTTGTCTGCGGCATTCGGCGACGACATCGTTGGCGGCGTCGGCGCTGGAATTGTAGTTGATGCAGACATCGACGCCGCGCTTTGCAAGGCCGATGGCGGTGGCGGCGCCTAGGCCGGTTCCGCCGCCGGTGACGATGGCGCGTTTGCCTTTCATGCTATTTGGCATGGTGTTGGCGTCGGTCATGGCCCTGCTCCCTAGGTATCCTGTTCATCCCTACTGACACTGGTGAGGGATCGGGGGCAATCGGATAAATCTCACACGTTGAGAGAGAGCCCCACCTGCCCTCCCTCTGAAAGGGCGAGTGTCCAGACCGGGGACATCCGTTGCAGGTCTGAACAGGGAAGGCCGGTGGGGATCTGGTTCGGTGGGCTCGGATCACTCGGCTGCTTCCCTCGCCTCTTCCATCCTCGCGGCGCGGAGCATGGAAGGGAGAGAGATTTCGCCTTCGCGGCAGGCGTATTCGGTGATGGGGCCATGAGCGGGGCGGAATTCGTATTCGCCGCCCCAGGGGGCGTTCCATTTGGTCGGGTCTTCGACGGTGAAGGCGTAGTGGAGGCGGTTCTCGCCCGTGCGGGTGAAGCGTTCGGTGACTTTCAGGTTGATCCACGAGCCGCGGAACATCTGTTCGGCGGGGAAGTTCGTGGTTTCGACGACGAGGGTTTCGCTCTCCCACCAGCCGATGGAGTCGCCGAGATAGGGGCGGAGGCCGTCTGTGCGGTGTGTGCTGCCGAGGCGGACGATGCGGGCGTCGTGGATCATCTCGACGAGGATGACGACGTGGTCGGCGGTCTGCACGATCTGGTAGTTCGAATTGCCGGGAAGCGGGAGCATGACCGGGCCGGCATTGTTGAAAATGGGCAGGATGCAGCGGTCGTCGATGGGCTGGAGCTCGGGGCCGTCGGTGACCTTCTCGCCGGGCTTGAGCGTGTAGTAGCGCGGGTCGGGCGCGGCGCCGGGTTTGAGCGCGGGGACCCGGCCATCGGGCGGGTTGGTGATGAGGCTGGTGCGCGGCAGGCCGTTGACGCGCATGGCGGGGCGGAATTCGGTGCGGCGATCAAGCTCGGCGGCTTCTTCGGGCGTCATAATGAGGCGGCCGGCCATTTCGGGCGGACGTTCGAAGCGCGTGGCGGTTTCGTTGGTCCATGTGCCTTGCAGGTCAGGCTGGCCGAGGGATGTGCGCGGGGCGCGGTAGTCGGCCTCGGCATCAGCTTGGGCGTGGGCGGGGGATGTGAGGATGGTGATGGCTGCGGCGAGCGTGAGCGCGATGCGCATGATGTTCACTCCCGCTTGCGGTGCGAAGGATCGAGAAGATTGGCGGCGGGGGCAAGGGGAAACAAAGCGGTTGGCTTTGCGGCAGTCCCCCTAGCCGCCCTCGTGGTTCGACGGACGTAGCGATGCATTGGCATCGCTACTGCTCACCATGAGGGCTCTAGGTACAGTCGTGAGAGAAGGTCCCTCATGGTGAGCAGTTCGGCTGACGCAGTCAGGCGAACGCCCGTCGAACCATGAGGGGCCGGGCTTGAGGCCCTACTGCGGACGCCCGCCAGGGGGACCCATGCGGA
>CAZGWV010000203.1:0-2993 GCA_964529555.1 uncultured Rhizobium sp. | reverse complement strand
TCATCGCGTCGCGGCCGGCCTCGATGCGCTTGGCGATGGCGATCTCGCCCTCGCGGCTCAGCAGCTCGACCGAGCCCATCTCGCGCAGATACATCCGCACCGGATCGTCCGTGCGGTCGTAGCGGTCCTTCGGCGTGGTCGCGAGCGCGGTGGACTTCGAGCGGGCGGGCGAGCCGTCCTCGCCCTCTTCGCCGTCTTCGCCGGCTTCCTGTTCACGCTCCGAATCTTCCACATCGTCTTCGGACTCGACGACGTTGATGCCCATCTCCGAGAGTTGGGACATGATATCTTCGATCTGCTCGGACGAGTTCTGGTCCGAGGGCAGAACCTTGTTCAGTTCGTCATAGGTGACGAACCCGCGCGCCTTCGCGGACTTGATGAATTTCTTCACCGTGGCGTCGTTCATATCCAGCAGCGGTCCGTCAGACGCATCTGGCGCGGACTTCTTCTTCGCTACTGCTTCCTTCGCCATTCCGTCTCTCCGCAGACCCTGTTTGTCAGCCTTGGCGGGTTTCGCCGGCTCGACTTTCGCCGGTTGGGCTTTCGCCGTGCCGGTCTTTTCATTCGCGCCTTTGACGGGCGCGGCCTCCTTGCCAGAAGCCGGCTTTGCGGCCGCCTTGGGAGGGGCGGCTTTAACGGGCTGGGGCCTGGCCGCAACTGGCTTTGATGTCGCGACCGGCTGCTTTGCGCCAACCTTGCCCGATGCCTTGGCCGGGCCGGGCTTCTTCGAATCCTTGCGCGCATCCGCCTTTGCGGGTTGCGGCTTGGCAGCAGGCTTGTCCTTGCGCGCCTCGGCTTTGGCCGGGGTCTTCGCCGCCGGCTTGCCTTTGGCCGCCTGGGCCTTTGCGGCCTGCGCGGACTTTGCCTTGTTTTTGAGATCAGTCTTCAGAGCGTTTCGACTCCATTGCGGCGTTCATCCCACCCAGCGCGTTCCGAAGTTCCTGAACGCCTTCCTGGGCTGGAGAGGTCACCGTTTCATCAACCACCGACCGGCTGGCGCTGCGCCGGGCGATTACCTTCTGCATGATCCTGGCCTGATGGGCCGCGCTCATCAGTTCGACGCCCTCCCCGTCAGCCCGCTTCGTCGCTTCCACTTCGGCTACCAGTGTCCTGGCAACATGGAACCGCCCAATGGCGTCAAGCCAATCGCGACCCTCATTCGACAAAGGGTCCATCGGCTGACCGACCGGGAAGGTTTCCAAAAGCTCGACAGCCCGCTTGCGGTCGAGGCTACGTAGATGGGCCGCAACCGTTGTCCGGTCAAGCATTTCAGAGCCATTGTAGACGTCAAACGCAGCGTTTCTGATGGCATCCACGTCGGGGTCGTCGAACACGGCCTTGGCCAGCGCCTCGGGGGCCTGCTCCATGATTTTGGGGCTCTCGAGCGCCCGAACGACCAGCCGCAGGCCCGGCCACCGGGTCGGACCGGGCGAGAACCCTTTCTTCCCTAGGGTCACTCCCGCGGTCTGGCCGGAAGCCTTTCCGCCGCCCTGACCGGGACCTCGCGCGGCGCGTGCGTGCCAGTACAACCGGTCGCGCAGCTCCCGTTCATAGGCTTTCCGCACGCCCTGGTGCTTGATCAGGGCGGCTGCGTTCATAAGCCGCGCCTCGAATCCGGCCCATCGTTCGGGCGTATCCAGCGGCTCGGCGTCGATTTCGCGGCTCCACAGCAGGTCCACGAGAGGCCGCGCCCCGGCCAGCATCTCGCGCATGGCGGGAGCGCCCCGCACGCGGACGACGTCGTCGGGGTCCATCCCGTCCGGGAGCAGGACGAAGAACAGGCTCTTGCCCGGCTCGATGTGGGGCAGCGCCCGGTCACACGCGCGCCAGGCAGCCCGGATGCCGGCGGCGTCCCCGTCAAAGCAGAGGATGGGCTCAGGCCCCGCCCGCCACAGCAGGTCCAGCTGTTCCTCTGTCAGCGCCGTTCCCAGCGGGGCGACCGCCGTGCCGATCCCCGCCTCGGCCAGCGCGATGGCGTCAACATAGCCCTCGGTGACCAGAAGCCCACGCGACAGCGGGCCTTCCTTGATCTTGGCCAGTTCCTCGCGCGCCGCCATGTAGCGGTACAGGGTGCGCCCCTTGTGGAAGAGCGGGCTGTCGGACGAGTTGAGATATTTGGGCTTTCCGTCCGGCTCCAGCGTGCGGGCGCCGAAGGCGATCACGCGGCCGCCGGTGTCGGTGATCGGGAAGATCACGCGATTGCGGAAGCGATCATAAGGCTGGCGCGACTTCGCATTGCCGGACTGGCCTTCGCTGCCGTCGTTGTCGGGCTGAACGACGAGGCCCGCCTCGATCAGCTCTTCCGGCGTTGCGCCCTCTTTCGTGAGATATTCGTACAGGTTGCGCCATCCCTCCGGCGCAAAGCCCATGCGATGGCGCTCCCATGCGTCCTGCTTGAAACCACGCTTCTCAAGGTACTCGCGCGCCTCCCGACCGCCGGAACGCACCAACTGGTTCTCAAAGAAAACGCAGGCCTTCTCCACCCATTCGATCAGCGTCGTGCGCCGCCTGTACTGCTGCTGCTCTGCGGGCGACTGCGTCGGCAGTTCGAGCCCATAATCGCGCGCCAGCTTCTCGACCGACTCGGCAAATGTCAGCCGCTCGGTCTCCATCAGGAAGGTGATGGCGTCGCCCGACTTCTGCGTGGAAAAGCATTTGTAGAAACCGCGATCGTCGTGAACGTAGAAGCTGGGCGTCTTCTCATTCGAGAACGGCGAGAGGCCGACCCAGTCCTTGCCGCGCTTCTTCAGCGCCACCTTTTTCCCAACGACGTCCGATAGCCGCACGCGCGACTTCAGCTCATTGAGAAATTCCTCCGGGAACCGCATCGCTACCCTGGGTGGCCTTCTGCCCAATCATCGGCGCTAGCCGCCACGCGCTTCCCGCGCCAGCGACCGCCAGACCGATCCTGTGGACGATTATACAGGGAAGTGTGGGCTGATTCGCGGGAAACAAGCTGTTGGCTGCTAAAGCCCTGAAATTGCTGAGGGCGC
>CAZGWV010000202.1:0-3012 GCA_964529555.1 uncultured Rhizobium sp. | reverse complement strand
CGCCGCCGCCGGGCCGCTCGTCGCAGCCGGCGAATAGCCGCCATAGACCCACTCTGCGTGCAGGGGGCGGAAGTCCGGCGAGGCTTCGTTGTTCTGCATCATAAAGATCGTGGTGATGTCGTTCACCGGGTCGACCCACATATTGGTGCCGGCATAGCCCGACCAGGTGAAATACTTGCCCGAGGCGGGATCGGCCGGGTTGATCGGGATGAGGCCGAAGCCGAGACCGAAGCCTGCGCCCGGAAGGCCCTCGTAGAACCAGGCCTTGCGGTCGACGCCCGTGGCGATCTCGTCCACCAGCATGGCGTCCAGCGTTTCCGGCTTGATGATCTCGACGCCGCGATACGTGCCCTTGCCGCGCAGCATCTCGACGAAGCGGAAATAGTCTTCCGTCGTCGCGTTGAGGCCGCCGCCGCCCGAGAGCATCGGCTCCTTCTCCTTCGGCGTGGAGAGCGTGATGCCGGCCGGCGGCTCGGCGAGACGGTCGAATTCGTCCGCGTCCAGATAGAAGTGCGTGTCGTCCATGCCGAGCGGGGTGAAGATCTGCTCGTCGAGCAGCACGTCGAGCGGCTTGCTCGCCGCAATCTCGATCACCGCGCCGAGCACGTCGGTCGAGCGCGAATAGGTCCAGGCCGAGCCGGGGTCGAAGGCGAGGGGAAGGGCCGCGAACGCCTTGGCCTGTTCCAGCGATGTCATGTCGGTGCGAACATCGCCCGCCGCCATGTAGAGCTTGCCGAGTTCGTCGTCCGGCGCGGCGAAAATGCCGTAGATCAGGCCCGACTTGTGGGAGAGCAGGTCGCGCACCGTGATCTCGCGCGCGGCCGGGCGGGTTTCGCCCTTGCCGACCAGCACTTTCGGATTGGCGAATTCGGGAATGTATTTCGAGATCGGATCGTCGAGCCCGATCTTGCCGTCCTCGACCAGCTGCATCGTCGCGACCGACACGATGGGCTTGGTCATCGAGTAGACGCGGAAGATGGTTTCCGGCGTCACGGGATCGGCATCGCCCGGACCTTCGGTTCCAACGGCGGTGATGTTCACCACCTTGCCGCCCTTGGCGACGAGGAAGATGCCGCCGGGAATCTTGCCGGCGGCAATGCCGGCCTCGATGTCGGCCCTGGCCTTCTCGAAAGCTGCGGGGTTGAAGCCGAGCGCTGCGGGATCGTTCGCCATTTCGAGCGAGGAGACTGCCGGATCGGCCACGGCGGCTGCTGCGGTCGCGTCAGGCGTGGCCGCCTCGGGTCCGCAGGCCGACAGGGCCAGCGCAATGGCGGAGGCCGCGGCAAGATAACGGCGCTTTATGCTCTTCATGGCGTTTCCTCTTGTGTGGTGCGCATTGATGGGCCCGCCGCAGGCCGGTTGTCGAGAGCGTCACTCTCCCGGCTGCGGTTGATCTATACCAAATGGTATCAATATGCGCCGCCTGCAGGCGCTTTATGCCGCTCGACTCCCGGCGGCAAAGCTCCTATATGCCTCCCCGAACGAGTTCTCACATCGCAGCGGCCGTCCGGGGAACTGGGCGGCCGCTTCGATTCTGGGTTCTGAAAACCTGAGGAATATCCCCGTTCATGCGGGCGCAAAGCGAACTTGAAATCCGTATCCTCGACATGGTCGAGCCCGTCGCGAGCGAGCTTGGCCTCGACGTCGTGCGCGTGCGCGTGATGGGCGGCCAGACGCCGACCCTGCAGATCATGGCCGAGCGCCCGGACGGCACGATGTCGGTGGCGGCGTGCGCGAAACTCTCGCGCGCCATCTCGCCGGTGCTGGAAGCGGAAGATCCGATCGCGAGCGAATACCATCTCGAAGTCTCCAGCCCCGGCATCGACCGGCCGCTGACCCGTGCGGGCGAGTTCGCCAACTGGATCGGCCACGAAATCAAGGTCGAGCTGGGAACGCCTGGCGCCGATGGCCGCAAGCGCTTCCAGGGCGCGATCGTCAGCGAAGCCAATGGCGTCGTCGAGCTTGCGCTCAAGGATGGCGGCACGGCCAGCCTGCCGGTGAACGGCATGGTCAAGGCCACGATGGTGCTGACCGAAAAGCTGATCCAGGCCGCGCGCGCCAAGGCGCCGCCGCCCGGCGAGGGCGAGGAAGACGACGAGGACGATGGCGAGATCGCCGCGTTCGGCGAAGAGCTGAGCGACGATTTCGACGATGTCGACGTTGAAGATGAAGACGACGAAGAATTCGAGGATGACGCTGACGGCGAAGCGTTCGACGACAGCGACGATGAAGACGAAGACAAGAGGAATTAGGGAAAATGGCAACCGGCGCAGTTTCTGCAAACAAGCTGGAAATCCTGCAGATCGCCAACGCGGTCGCGGCGGAGAAATCCATCGACAAGCGCATCGTGCTCGAGGCGATGGAAGAGGCGATCCAGAAAGCCGCGCGCTCGCGCTACGGCCTGGAGCATGACATCCGCGCCGAGATCAACCCGGATTCGGGCGAAACCCGCCTCTGGCGCGTGCAGACCGTCGTTGAAACGGTCGAGAACCCCGTCACGCAACTGACGCTGGCCGACGCCAAGAAAATGGATTCCGACGCCGAGATCGGCAATGAATTCCGCGAGGAACTGCCCCCGTTCGAATTCGGCCGTGTTGCGGCCCAGACGGCGAAACAGGTCATCACCGGCAAGGTCCGCGAAGCCGAGCGCGCCCGCCAGTATGACGACTTCAAGGACCGCGTCGGCGAGATCATCAACGGCACGGTGAAGCGCGTCGAATACGGCCATGTGATCGTCGATCTCGGCAAGGCCGAAGGCGTCATCCGCCGCAATGACGGCATCCCGCGCGAGAACTTCAACACGGGCGACCGCGTGCGCTGCTATCTCTACAAGGTCTCGGCCGAGGCCAAGGGCCCGCAGATCTTCCTGTCGCGCTCGCACCCGAGCTTTATGATCGCGCTCTTTGCTCAGGAGGTGCCCGAGGTCTATGAGGGCGTCATCGAGATCAAGGCCTGCGCCCGCGATCCGGGCTCGCGCGCCAAGATCGGCGTGTTCAGCCACGACAACTCCAT
>CAZGWV010000201.1:0-3203 GCA_964529555.1 uncultured Rhizobium sp. | reverse complement strand
TTAGGGGGCGGACAGGTGGGGGTCCGGTACGTTGGGCGTGCCGGTTGCCGGACCTGCGCTTTACGCCACCCGCTTCAGTTGCGCGGGCTCTTCGTTCGCCGCCATCGGCGCATCAGCCACATCAAAGCTGCGCGCGAAGTCCTTGATGTTGTTCTTGACCATGCGGAGGCGTTTGAACGCCAGCGATGCGGCCCAGAGCATCGTGCGATGGACCCAGCCGGTTTGGTTCATCGGCTTGATGGTCCAGCCTCGGGCGCGGAGTACGCCATTGGCGCGATGGGCGCCCGTGGTGATGCGCGAGCCCCAGGTCTGGTAGTCCATCGACAGCGAGACGCAGAGGCCTTCCTGGTTTTCGACGCGGTGCGGGGCATAGAGCGGCCATGTCAGCGCCTGGCCGGGCGCGATGTCGAAACGCCAGGCCGCGCCGTCCATGATACGCTGGTAGGGAAGCTCTTCGGTGGTCGTGCGCATGATGACCTTTTCCATGTCCGCCTGGGGCAGGAAGGCTTCGGTCGCGGGGTAGACCCACACGCGCTTCACGCCGCGCAGGTGAAACAGGACAACGCCGGCGGCGTCGAAGTGGAAGGGGACGCGGGTGGCGGGCGAGGAGAGGATCAGCTGGCCCGTCATCTTGCGGGCGCCAGCGGCCCCGAGTTCAGGCTGTAGCTTACCGAACGCCTGCATAACCTCGGCCCAGAGACCGGGGTGGGCGTCCTCGCAGCTGCGCAGGTTGACCCAGAGCGCGCCCGCGCGGATCGCCGCGAGCACGTCGCGGCCGGAAGCTTCGCCGCGCGCGCCGGTGGTCAGCGACACCTGGCCATCCGCATCGAAGGCGTAACGATTGATGTCGAAGAGGTCGGCCGGATAGCGATCGAGCAGGTGGATCAGGGCTTCGTCGGAGGCGAGATAGAGCGGAATGTCGTGGTCGAGGGCTGTGGCAACGGTCACGCCGGTCATCTTCGATTCAATCGTTCGTGTCATAACAGGCCTCGCAGTTCGCTTCACAGGCGAGATGCAAAGGTGATACCGCCACACAATTGAGGCTGACCCGACGTTCGGGCGGTTCGATTTACAGGGGCTTAACCATGGCGCGGGCACCTCTGCGCCGTGTCGGGTGTGAGAGGAGTTGCAGCGGCCGATGAACGGGGTTCTGGGAATGGCGAAGTCCATCCTCCTGCCCGCCGTCATCGGCGCGCTGATGATCTACTTTTGCTATCACGCGCTCGCGGGCGAGCAGGGCCTCGCGGCCTGGGCTGAGCTGCGGAAGGAAGAAGAGCTTCTCGAAAAGCAGGTGGTGGACCTCGAAAACCGGCGGGATTCGATCGAGACGGCGCTGGTGCGCCTGCGCGACCGGACGATGGATCTCGATTACGTAGAGGAAATCGCCCGGACCCAGCTTTCCTATGTCCGACCGGACGAGATTCTGGTCAGCGCCCGCTGAGCCATACCCAAAATATGAGTGGAATCGGACACTCTTTCTCGCGATAAGCTAGGAAGAGGGGCGGTTTACCCCCTATCTTTCCGATCAGAGCAGGGATTGCAGGCTATGACAGGCAAGACGGGCGGCGCGAAGCCAAGGAAACCGGTGTCAGAACCGCAGAAAGCTGAATTGATTGGCTTTTACCGCGACATGCTTCTGATCCGCCGGTTCGAGGAGAAAGCGGGCCAGCTTTACGGCATGGGCCTGATTGCAGGCTTCTGCCACCTCTATATCGGCCAGGAGGCCGTGGTGGTGGGCGTCCAGTCGGTGCTGGAGGGCGACGATCAGGTCATCACCGGCTATCGCGACCACGGCCACATGCTGGCTGCGGGCATGACCTCGCGCGGCGTGATGGCCGAGCTGACGGGCCGCGAGGGCGGATACAGCCGCGGCAAGGGCGGCTCGATGCACATGTTCAGCCGCGAGAAGAACTTCTATGGCGGCCACGGCATTGTCGGCGCGCAGGCGCCGCTCGGCACGGGGCTGGCGTTCTCGAACAAGTACAAGGGCACGGATGCGGTCTGCATCGCCTATTTCGGCGACGGCGCATCGAACCAGGGGCAGGTCTACGAGGCGTTCAACATGGCCTCGCTGTGGAAGCTGCCGGTTGTCTATGTGATCGAGAACAACCAGTACGCGATGGGCACGTCGATCGCGCGGTCCTCGGCGGAGACGGAGTTGTTCAAGCGCGGCATCTCGTTCGAGATACCGGGCGAGGAAGTGGACGGGATGGACGTGCTGGCCGTGCGCAAGGCGGCGGCGAAGGCCGTGAAGCGCGCGCGCGATGGCGACGGGCCGTACATTCTGGAGATGAAGACCTACCGCTATCGCGGGCACTCGATGTCGGACCCCGCGAAGTATCGCACGCGGGAAGAAGTGCAGGACGTGCGCGAGCATCGTGACCCGATCGAGATGCTGAAGAAGAAGCTGCTGGATGCGAAGCATGTGACCGAGGACGATCTCAAGAAGATCGAGGCAGAGGTGCGCGAGATCGTGAATGACTCGGCGCAGTTCGCGCAGGACAGCCCGGAGCCCGATCCGGCCGAGCTGTGGACGGATGTGCTGGTGGAGTCGCGCTGAACATGACGGACATTCTCATGCCCGCGCTTTCGCCCACCATGGAGGAGGGCAAGCTGGCCAAGTGGCTCGTCAAGGAAGGCGATACCGTGAAGCCCGGCGACGTAATCGCCGAGATCGAGACCGACAAGGCGACGATGGAAGTCGAGGCTGTCGATGAGGGCGTGATCGCGAAGCTGATGGTCGAAGCCGGAACCGAAGGGGTGAAGGTCAACGCGATCATCGCGCAGCTTTCGGATGGAGCGGCGGCGGCGCCCAAGGCGAAGACCAACGGCAAGGGGAAAGGACCGCCGGCCGCCCGGCCGGCAGACGTCCGCGAGGACGTAAAGGCTGAGGCGAAGGATGCCGGGCAGGCGCCCGGCGGTCCAGAGATCAAGGCCAGGAATGACGGCCATCGCCTGCGCGCGCCCGAGCAGAAGTCTGCGGCGGCCGAGGGGCTGCACGATCCGACGCTGCCCGAGGGCGTGACCTATACGAAGACCAGTGTTCGCGACGCGCTGCGCGACGCCATCGCCGAGGAGATGCGCAAGGACGAGCGCGTGTTCCTGATGGGCGAGGAGGTCGGCCAGTATCAGGGCGCCTACAAGGTGAGCCGTGGGCTGCTGGAAGAGTTCGGCGACCGGCGCGTGATCGACACGCCGATCAC
>CAZGWV010000200.1:0-3210 GCA_964529555.1 uncultured Rhizobium sp. | reverse complement strand
GGTCCCTCCCCGTTTAGGGGGAGGACAGGTGGGGGTCTCTCAAGGCAGGCCAACTGCTCCCGTTCCGCCGGATCGCGATGGCCAGCCTAATTCACCAGATCCTGATCCCCATCCCAGTCGTCGGTATCGGGGTCATAGTCCTCGTCCCCGCCGTCCCCGTCCCGGCCCACGCCCATGACCGAGCCGTCCGCCCCCGGAACCGGGATCACCGGCCCGTCGCGATTATCCTCCTGCGTCTGCGCATCGACGTTCTTGGGAAGGAAGAGCGACACCACCACCGTCACCCCGAAAATGCCGAGGATAATGTAGATCGTGGTCATCCAGTCCATCGGCCAGCCCCCTCAGTCTCCGCCGCCATCGCCGTCGCCGCCGCCATTGGAAGAGGCGCCGTCCGCGCCGGCCTTGCCCTTCGGCTTGCGGAACTGCCCCCGCATCAGGACGAGCGGCGCGAGCGCCACCACCACAAGGAAGACGATCGCCGCGATAATGAACGTGTCCATGCCGCGAGCCTAGAACGCGATCCGCCCAGGCGAAAGCGC
This sequence comes from uncultured Rhizobium sp., assembly GCA_964529555.1. Lineage (GTDB taxonomy): Bacteria > Pseudomonadota > Alphaproteobacteria > Caulobacterales > Hyphomonadaceae > UBA7672. The sequence goes on along the minus strand of CAZGWV010000200.1, from coordinate 2,671 downwards.
CCCCCAATCGACGACGGCGCGAACGCCCGTATAGTCTTTTACAAGCCAGGCCCCTGGCAGCGCCAGGTACGGGGCCAAGTACGGAGAGGGAAACCGGATGAATCGCAGATCCTTCATGGCGGCGGCGGCCACCGCGGCGTTGACGCCCCTGCTGACGTCCAGCCGCGCCTTCGCGCAGAACGCGGCCATCGATTACGAAGCCCTCGCCCGCATCCGCGCGCTGGGCCTCGATGAAGCCACCTCCGAGGTGATGAAGACCGCCAGCTACATGATGGACGTGCTGGGCCCGCGCCTCTCGGGCTCGCCGGGCCTGGCCAAGTCCGCCGCATGGGTGGTCGGGAAGATGAAGGAATGGGGCTTCGATAACCCCGGCCTCGAAGCCTGGCCCGAAGACCCCACCGGAACCAATAACGGTTTCCCGCGCGGCTGGAGCAACGAGAAGTTCTACCTCCACGCCACCACGCCGAACGCCTTCCCCATCTCCGGCATGTCGCTCGCCTGGACGCCGGGGACCGACGGCCTCGTCAGCGGCGAGGCCGTGCTCGTCACGGAAACAGACCTGAAAGTCCTGCGCGAGAAGTATGCCGGCAAGCTGCGCGGCAAGTGGATCATGCCCACCGCCCCCGTCACGCTCAGCGCCCAGTTCGACCCCGTCGCCCGCCGCCTCACGCCCGAACAGCTCGACGCGCTTGAGGAGCCGCCTGCCGCGCCCGCCGGAACGCCGCCGCAGCGCCCCTCGCAGCCCGCCGACCGCACGCCCTTCTTCGTCGCGGAGGGCGCGCTCGGCATTCTCTCCACCAACAGGGGGCATGGCGTTATCGGCGTTCTGGGCGCCCGTCCGCTCGATGCGCCGGACCGCCAGATTCCGCGCGTCGTGATCGAGACCGGGCACTACGGCCGCATCGCCCGCTCGCTCATGCAGGGCCAGCCGGTAACCATCGAGGCGGACATCCGCAACGCCTGGCACGACAAGCCCGACATGTTCAACGTCGTGGGCGAAATCCGCGGCGCATCGCGGCCTGACGATGTCGTCATCCTCGGCGCGCATTTCGATAGCTGGCACGCCTCCACCGGCGCCACCGACAATGGCGGCGCCTGCTCGTCCGTGCTCGAAGCGCTGCGGCTCATCAAGGCCAGCGGCGCCAGGCCCGCGCGCACCATCCGCGTCTGTCTCTGGAATGGCGAGGAGCAGGGCCTTGTCGGCTCGCGCCTCTATGTGGCGAAGCATTTCGGCGGCGCGCGCGGTGTGCCCGTCAATGGCAATCAGCGCGGCGAGGTGCAGCCGCTGACCGACGCCCATCCGCGCATGCAGGTCTACTTCAATCTCGACAATGGGGCCGGCGCCATTCGCGGCGTCCACTGCCAGGGCAACACCGAGATCGTTCCGATCTTCCGCGACTGGCTCGGCCCGATCCGCGATCTTGGCGCAACGCACATGTCGATGCGCTCCACCGGCTCGACCGACCACGCCTCGTTCAACGCGGCGGGCCTGCCCGGCTTCCAGTTCATTCAGGACCCGCTGGAATACTCCACCAAGACCCACCACACGAACCTCGACTATTACGAAGCCCTCCAGCCCGAGGACCTGCGCCGTAACGCCGTCATCATGGCCCACTTCGCCCTGACCGCCGCCAACCTTCCCGGCAGCCTGCCGAGAGTGAAGCAGTAGGCATCTCGTTCACGCGACCTGACGCCCCACAACCTGCGACACCCCGCCCGGCCTGGCCCTTGCAATGGGCGATTGACAATCAATCGCAACCTGCTGCAAATCGTTCGCATGATCATCTGCGTGTGCCGGGGCCTGAATACGTCGAAAGTGAACGACGCCATCGCGGCGGGCGCTCGCTCCCCCGCGCAGGTTCACCGCCACCACGACACGACGATAAACTGCGGAAAATGCTGCGAAACTGTCTGCGGGATGATCCGCGAGAACGCCTCGGCCTCGGGCTGCAGCGACACGCGCCAGCTGGTCGCCGCCGAGTAGCGATCCGGCGCAAAGCCCCGGTCTTGCGAACGAAACCTCCTCGCATTCGCAAAAATTCCCAATAAAAACAAGTTGCAAACTGCGGTGAGTCGGGCTCATTAGGCCTGTTCGCGCGTTAAGCCCGTCTACGGGCCGTGTAGTCGGAATTTTGGGCCGCCTTCCCCCCTTCGCGGCCCCCAGAATCAGCAAGGAGCCCGCCATGAAAGGCGACGCCAAGGTCATCGACTTCCTCAACCAGGCCCTGAAGAACGAACTCACGGCCATCAACCAGTACTTCCTGCACTCGCGCATCCTGAAGGACTGGGGCGTCTCGGAGCTGGCGAAGAAGGAGCACGACGAGTCGATCGAGGAGATGCATCACGCCGACTGGCTGATCGAGCGCATCCTCTTCCTCGAAGGCCTCCCGAACCTGCAGGACCTCGGCAAGCTCCTCATCGGCGAGAATGTGAAAGAGATCCTCGAATGCGATCTCAAGACCGAACAGCTGGCCATCCCGCTCCTGCGTGAAGGCATCGAGTATTGCGAAAAGGTCCGCGACTACGGCTCGCGCGACCTGCTCTTCAAGATCCTCCACAATGAGGAAGAGCATGTCGACTACATCGAGACGCAGTTCGATCTCATCACGCAGATGGGCATCCAGAACTATATCCAGCTGCAGTCGAAACCGAACGCGGCAAGCGCGCAGGA
>CAZGWV010000199.1:0-3214 GCA_964529555.1 uncultured Rhizobium sp. | reverse complement strand
CACGGCAGATAGGGACCAAACTGTCTCACGACGTTCTGAACCCAGCTCACGTACCTCTTTAAATGGCGAACAGCCATACCCTTGGGACCTGCTCCAGCCCCAGGATGAGATGAGCCGACATCGAGGTGCCAAACGATGCCGTCGATATGGACTCTTGGGCATCATCAGCCTGTTATCCCCGGAGTACCTTTTATTCGTTGAGCGATGACCCTTCCACACAGAGTCACCGGATCACTATGGCCGACTTTCGTCTCTGCTCGACTTGTCAGTCTCGCAGTCAGGCAGGCTTATGCCATTGCACTCAGCGGACGATTTCCGACCGTCCTGAGCCTACCATCGCGCGCCTCCGTTACTCTTTGGGAGGCGACCGCCCCAGTCAAACTACCCGCCACGCAGGGTCCCTGCTCCAGATGATGGAGCGAGGTTAGACGTCACCGAAGATTAGGGTGGTATTTCAACGTTGGCTCCACACGAGCTGGCGCCCATGCTTCAAAGCCTCCCACCTATCCTACACAAACCGCCGATAACGCCACTGCGAAGTTATAGTTAAGGTTCACAGGGTCTTTCCGTCTAACCGCGGGAACCCCGCATCTTCACGGGGAATTCAATTTCACTGAGTCTACGTTGGAGACAGCGGGGAAGTCGTTACTCCATTCGTGCAGGTCGGAACTTACCCGACAAGGAATTTCGCTACCTTAGGACCGTTATAGTTACGGCCGCCGTTCACCGGGGCTTCAGTTCGATGCTTGCACACCTCTCTTTAACCTTCCGGCACCGGGCAGGAGTCAGACCCTATACGTCGCCTTGCGGCTTCGCAGAGCCCTGTGTTTTTGATAAACAGTCGCCACCCCCTGGCTTGTGCCCCTCGCAGATGGTTGCCCATTCACGAGGCACGCTTATCCCGAAGTTACGCGTGTAATTTGCCTAGTTCCTTCAACGTAGTTCTCTCAAGCGCCTTGGTATACTCTACCTGACCACCTGTGTCGGTTTCGGGTACGGTCTAATGAAGGGGCTATTTCCAGGGACTCCCAGGCCGCACAGACAATCCAGTAAGTCTGTACGACTTTCGAAATCCGTCACCATCCTTCTGGTCCAGGAATATTAACCTGGTTCCCATCGACTACGCGTTTCCGCCTCGCCTTAGGGGCCGACTAACCCTGCGCAGATTAACTTTACGCAGGAACCCTTGGTCTTTCGGCGACAGTGTCTTTCACACTGTTTGTCGTTACTCATGTCAGCATTCTCACTACTGATACCTCCAGGCTACCTCACGATAACCCTTCGCAGGCTTACAGTACGCTCCGCTACCGCTCTTTCGAGCCCGTGATTTCGGCGAATGGCTTGAGCCCCGTTACATTTTCGCCGCAGGAACGCTTGACCAGTGAGCTGTTACGCTTTCTTTAAATGATGGCTGCTTCTAAGCCAACATCCTGGTTGTTTCAGCATTCCCACATGCTTTCCCACTTAGCCATTACTTGGGGGCCTTAATCGACGGTCAGGGTTGTTTCCCTCTTCACGATGGACGTTAGCACCCACCGTGTGTCTGCCAGCTAGTACTCTTGGGTATTCGGAGTTTGGTAAGGTTTGGTAAGTCTGCGAGACCCCCTAGCCCTTCCAGTGCTCTACCCCCCAAGGTATTCGGCTGACGCACTACCTAAATAGTTTTCGCGGAGAACCAGCTATCAGCAAGTTTGATTAGCCTTTCACCCCTAGGCACACCTCATCCCAGAATTTTTCAACATTCATGGGTTCGGCCCTCCAGTGAGTGTTACCTCACCTTCAGCCTGGACATGCCTAGATCACTTGCCTTCGGGTCTAATTCAACGAACTCGGGCGCCCTATTCAGACTCGCTTTCGCTACGCCTACACCTACCGGCTTAAGCTTGCTCGTTAAACTAAGTCGCTGACCCATTATACAAAAGGTATGTGGTCACTTGCGCTCCCACTGCTTGTAAGCGTTCGGTTTCAGGTTCTGTTTCACTCCCCTCGTCGGGGGTCTTTTCACCTTTCCCTCACGGTACTAGTTCGCTATCGGTCTGTAAGGAGTACTTAGGCTTGGAGGGTGGTCCCCCCATCTTCAGACAGGATTTCACGTGTCCCGCCTTACTCTAACGGCTCTTCATTTTACCGATACGGGGCTATCACCCGCTATGGCCCAGATTTCCAGCTGGTTCTCGTTGTTTCAGAGCACGGCCTGGTCCGCGTTCGCTCGCCACTACTAACGGAGTCTCGTTTGATGTCCTTTCCTCCGGGTACTGAGATGTTTCAGTTCTCCGGGTTCGCTTTTTAACCCTATGTATTCAGGTTAAAATACCATGTTTTGAAATGTAAGATTGAGGTCCAGGCCGAAGCCTGAAAATCTACTTACATCTCTATGGTGGGTTTCCCCATTCAGAAATCTCCGGGTCTAAGGTTGCTCGCACCTCGCCGAAGCTTATCGCAGCGTGCCACGTCTTTCATCGCCTCTTACAGCCAAGGCATTCCCCGAACGCCCTTTTGACGCTTGATCACTCAAAAAACCCATACGTGGTGAAGAACATGCCTGCCATTCTATTTGCATAGAGGACAAACCTGTCTCCCGCGTCCACGCATGGACAATACTTGGTTAGACGATTTAGTTGTTGTTGGTCTGACCTTTGGAACGCCGGGGTACGGCGTCGGTCAGACGGCCTCTTTCACAATGTCAATTCAACCAGGCGGCAGAGCCGGCCAGTCGAAACTGATGAGTGGAATGATTGCGAGTTACCACGTCCTCCGCGGAGGATGGTGGAGCCAGACGGGATCGAACCGACGACCTCAAGCTTGCAAAGCTAGCGCTCTCCCAACTGAGCTATGGCCCCGTTCCGAAAAGCAGAATTGGTAAAGCAGCGGTGGTAGGCCCGGGCAGATTTGAACTGCCGACCCCACGCTTATCAAGCGTGTGCTCTAACCAACTGAGCTACGGGCCTTCACCCGCGGCTCTAGCCCAAACCGGGTCTTGCCGAACTGGGCTCGCAATCACCTCTCCCCTGTCCTGCTTCCAGGCGGCGAGAGGTTCACGGAAGAGAAACGAGGACGGCGATGAAACCGCCATCTGTATTTTGCCGTGACGTCCGATCGAAATCAGATAGTCCGGCTGCTAGGGAGTTCTCGAAGTGAAGTGAGACTTCACACTCTCGAACATCCTTAGAAAGGAGGTGATCCAGCCGCAGGTTCCCCTACGGCTACCTTGTTA
>CAZGWV010000198.1:0-3284 GCA_964529555.1 uncultured Rhizobium sp. | reverse complement strand
CAGGCCAAGGTCATCGTCGATCTCGCGAAACAGGTCGCGGCGAAAGACCCGGACATGGCGACTGCGTATGGGCTTTAGACTGGGCTCACGTCCGAACTGACATTCGTCTTGCCGATAGAGACCCCCTCCCGCCTCAACGCTTGCCGGCCTTCGTGTTGGCCTACGGCTCGTCCAACCCATACACATCCTGGCTCGCATCGACGCGATAGCGCCAGCCATCGCCCTCGCGGCGGCCTTCGAAGCGCAGGCAGGCATAGGGCCGTGTCGGCTGGTTGTCGGCGTCGCGGCTGTGGATCGGCCAGAGCGTGTTGTCCTCGCCCTTGAGGCTCCGGCACGACTCGGCGGCCATCCTGTCGCCCGTCACATCCTTGTCGACGAACATCCCGATCCGGGTCCGCATGGCGAACCTGTCCTTCCTGAAAACTTCGATGTCGCCAGCAACAATGCGCTCCGCCTGATAGGCGTTGCCCAGCAGCCGCTTGAGGTCGGGCAGGGAGCCCGCCTGTATCGCGGCCGTGATCTCGGCGGTGAGATTCCCGATCGCGTCCCGATGCGGCCAATCGGCTGGGGGCTCAACCAGATCCCCGCCCTTCTCTCCCGGCAGACGCCGCTTGATGCCCGCAGGCGTCAGTTCGCCCTGGCTCATAAAAACGAGGAACGGCCCCTTCGGCTCGATGCATCCCAATGTCCGCCCATGCAGGCTGATGCCCGGCGAGCGCAGCAGGCCCGTGAGCAGATCCTCTTCCGCCTGCGCACAATCCGCCACGCGCCCGGTGAACGTGCCGCGCCAGGCGCCGCCGACATCGCCCTGCCCATCGACATAACCGCCGATGGAATTGCCGTTCACGCCATAAATCGCATCCACATCGGCGTGGAGCTGTTCACCCGCATAGATGGCATCGACGCTGATGCACTTGCCGAGCCACGCCGCCGGATCGGCGGCGATGGCCTCAACCGTCGCCGTTTCCGAATTGGTCGGCGCACAGACGCGCGGCGCGGCAGGAGGCGGCTGCGCGTGCGCCGCCGCGACGAAGCCAAGAGCAATGAGCAGGATCAGGACAGCGTGTTTCACACCCCATCGCTAGCACGGGACAACGGCCTGCGTCAGGCCCAGTTGTCGAACCGGAACCAGCCGGTCATCGGCCAGCTGAACAGGCACGGCTCTTCCCGCGTGCCCGCGCCGATATTGTGCGCAATGAGCGGCTGGCCGCCCTGTTTCTTGCGCGTCACCACGCCGATATGCGGCAGGCCGCTTCCGCTGAGCCGCCAGCTCACAACGTCGCCGGCGCGATAGTCGGCGGCGCTGGCGCTGATCGCCTTCGCCCCGCCCTTCCGCCGGAACAGCGTTTCGAGGTTGGGCACGCGGCGATGGTCGATATTCCGGTCGGGCCTGGTCAGGCCCCAGATCTTCGGATAGGCGCCGAAGTTCGCGCGCATGTCCTCATGCACCTCCACCTGCAGATCGACGCCGGCATGGCGGAAGGCGCGGATTACAGTGTCGGTGCAGACGCCCCGGTCGTCGGCGACATCGCCGCCGGGATAGGCCAGCTTCACATAGGCGGGATCGTAGACTTCGGCCTTCGTCGCGCGCAGTTCGCCGCCGATCGCGATCTTGATGGGAAAGGCGACTTCCTGAGCGGCGGGCTGGGCCAGCGCACGCGGCGCGAACAGCAATGCTCCGGCGCCGCCGAGAAACAGCCGGCGATGGAGACGCAAGGATCGGCCAAGGCCAGACATGAAGACCCCCTGATATCGTGCGATATCAGGGGGCCATTCGATTGCGGCAGTGAAGCGACCGAAACCCGGCGGGCCAAGGCCGCAACTGCATCAGCCGAGTTTCTTGATGACGCCGAAATGCGTCAGCAGGATCAGCGCGCCGCCCGCAATGGTGATGATGCTTCCGGCCGTCAGGATACCGCCAATGCCGGCATAGAGTGACATTGCCTCGCCCATCATGCGCGGCAGCAACATGTTGCCGACAAGCGGCAGAACGATCGGGCCTCCGGCGGCAAATGCGCCCGTGACCAGGCGCGCGATCGGCGTCAGGGCATGGTTGGTGAATTCGAGAAAGATGAGTCCGGCGGCAACAAACGGGATGAAGAACAGCAGCGAGTAAACGAAGCCTCCGGCGCCCATCATCCCCATCGGGCCGCCGCCGATCAGCTGAATCGCGCTGAAATAGCCGGCGATCAGCGATCCGAGAATGACGACGCCGGCCCAGATCACATTCGGCTTGGCCAGGATGTTCTTCACATTAGGATCGGCAGCGATCTTCGACATGTCGATGCTGGCGCCCGGCGGCGGAGCGGCGGGGGCAGCTGGGGCAACCACGAAAATCTCCTTCGCGCTCTCGGCATCGGCAACGTAATCGACCTCGTCGCCGGCCCGCGGCGCAGCCGGGCTTCTGTTGTCCGACACCGAGAACTTGTAGCGATTGCCATCGTCGCCCGTGATCACGCCCGTGCCTGTGGCCGGGTCGTAAGCCAGAACCTTGCCCTTCATTGGGTGCCCCTTTGGATTGCCCACATTACTGAAACGACTATCAAAATTCGCGCCTCGGCGCAAACGATAGAGTTCGTTTGCGCCCGTCTGCGGAAGCGACGCACGGCATGGCGCCCGCAGCCTTAACCCCACATGAACCCTTTTCCCGTGGCGCCCCAAACGGCGCGTTAAGCTTGATGGTGCATAAACGCGACAACGAAAAAGATGCCGATAGGCAGGGCGAGTCATGTTTCAGATTATCGGGGTGGTGGTTGTCTTCGTGATGGTGTTCGGCGGCTTCATGCTCGCCGGCGGCCATTTCGACGTGATCATCAAGGCGGCGCCCTTCGAGATGATGATGATCGGCGGCGCGGCCGTCGGCGCCTTCCTGATCGGCAACTCGTTCAAGACGGTGCTGGCCGCCCTGGGCGGCTTCGGCAAGATCATGGGCGGCTGCAAGTGGAAGGCGAAGGACTACACCGACCTGCTCAGTCTATTGTTCATATTGACGAAGACGATGAAGACCAAGGGCGTGGTGGCGATCGAACAGCACATCGAGAACCCCAAGGACTCCACGATCTTCCAGAACTATCCGAAGATCCTGAAAGACCACTTCGCCACGGATCTCATCTGCGACACGCTGCGCATGATGACGATGAACCTCGAAGACCCGCACCAGGTCGAGGATTCGATCGACAAGCAGATCGAGAAGCACCACCACGAGGCGCACAAGGCCAGCCATGCCATGCAGAACATGGCCGACGCCCTGCCCGCGCTGGGCATCGTGGCCGCCGTGCTCGGCA
>CAZGWV010000197.1:0-3330 GCA_964529555.1 uncultured Rhizobium sp. | reverse complement strand
CGCCATCAGCGCGCCGGTGTTCCCGGCGGAGACAGCGGCCATCGCCTCGCCGGATTTCACGGCCTCGATGGCGTTCCACATCGACGTGCCCTTGCCCTGGCGCAGCATCTGGCTGGGCTTGGCGTCCATGGCGACGGACTTGTCGGTGTGGCGGATAATGGCGCGCGGCGCGGCGGTTGGAGCCTTGGCGAGCAGCGGTTTGAGCTGGGCCTCGTCGCCGTGCAGCAGGAAGCTGAAGCCGGGGTTGGCGCGGGCGAAATTCTCCAGCCCCTCCACTACGATACGGGGCGCGTGGTCTCCGCCCATCGCGTCGATGGATATGATCTGGGGGGCCGGCATGTGAGGCGAATGAACTCCCGCTGGCGACCCCGAGTCGGATTGACCCGGACCGGCCACGATTCAGGGGTCTAATAGCACGAGCGCGGGGACGGAACAGGCCCTGCCTGCCCCTGCGACCTCATCGACGAAAACGGCGGCAGAACAGGAGAATCAGCCTGCCTGCCGATCAGGACAGACGCGGCCAGTTGACCTCGCCCTGGAGAAGTTGATCGTCCTGATGGCGACGGAGAGTATCCTCAACCGAACGGACATAGCGGACAAAGCGGCCGACTTCGACCGGCGCCAGGCCCAGATTGCGGGTCAGGGCCATGCCCAGATCATCGTCCGTGGCGTCCTCCGCCAGCGCCTCGTCATAGGCTTTTGCCCGGCCATAGAAGGCCTCGCCCATCTTCCGAATCTTCTTGCCGACGCTGAGGTCGCCTGTTCCGATGTCGCGCAGGGCCTCGTCAAAGCCATCGAAAAGCGCATCGAAAACGTCTTGCGACAGGGACTTCCCAATATTGCCGGCCGTGCGCAGCCGGCGGAAAACCAGCGTTCCATGCAGGCAGGTCATCTCGAAGCGGCCGGAAAAATTGTCACGAGCCCCGCCCTCGAAATAGAAGTCGGGGCGCAGGGCCTGAGCCTGGATCGACTGGTGCAGACGATCCACCGCCCAGCGGTTTTTTTTCGACTGGAACCAGTTTCCAAGCGCCATGCCTGCCCTGTCGCGTAAGCGTTTCCCGTGAAGTCGCGGGACACTAGCAGGGTTCGCGCGCTGGGGAAGGCTTGTGGAAGCCTGCCCGATTGCCGGGGGATTCGCGGAATTCCCGGCAATCCGGGCGAGCCGCCACACTGGCGCCCACAAGCCTTGCCAATCGCCCTGCGAGGCTTGTAGCTAGCCCGAAATACCGGAGTATTCGATGGCTGTCCGTCGCCTTGCCCCCCTCTATGCTTGTATGGCTGCCGCCAGCCTTGCCGTTCTGGGTGCATGCACCGCCACGCGCGACTTCCACGGCTTCGTGCCCGATCAGGCGCTGGCGACCGATGTGAAGCCGGTTGTCGATACCCGCTCGTCCGTCCTCGCGCGCCTCGGCACGCCGTCGACCACCTCGATCTTCGACCAGACGGGCAAGGCGCAGTATGTGGCCGGCAAGGAAAAGCTCTGGGTCTATATGTCCTCGACCCGCGAACTGCTGACCTTCTATTATCCGAAAGTCGTGCAGCGCGAGATCGTCGCGATTCAGTTCGACGACGACGATGTCGTCTCCGACGTGCTGGTCTATGACGTCGAGGACGGTCGCGTGCTGGATTACAACTCGCGCGTCACGCCGACGCGCGGCCGCGAACTCGGCATTATCGAACAGTTGTTCGGGACGCTGGGCAGCCTGCGGAACCAGATCCCCGGCATGGAACGCGACGACCGGCAACCGGGCGACAATCCTGGCGGACGCCAGTAGCGCTTTGCGCGAGGTCTGAAATCAGGCCGCTAGCCTAAACTCAGGTTTGGCTGGCGATCTGTATGAACGTCATCTGGACGAGCGCGCCGGCTTCTCCGACGGCCCGGTTCGCAGCCTTGATGCACTCCGCCGCGGCGAGTTTCTCGTCGAGCTTCTTGATGTTGCCTTTGACGTGGAAGCTCGTCTGGTGGGACGTGCGCAGGATCGCGTCGCGGATGAAGTGCTGCTGCTCGCGATACTTCCAGACGTCCTTACCGGGGCCGACCAGCATGCGCGCGCTGATGAAGAGATAGTTGCGCAGTTTCAGCTTGTCGTCGAACACCGGGAAGACGAGACCGCCGAGTTCGAGCGAGCGGGCGACTTCGGCTTCTGTTGCGCCATCGGCGGAGCCATGATCGCCACCAGCGGGCGGCGCGAACGCGAAGGCTGAGGGCGCCAGCGTGGCGCCCAACGAGGCGGCAACGACGATTTCGCGGCGGGTAATACGCATGGGCGCAGTATCGCGGGGAATGGTTTAGGCCGCGTTTACGGTTGTGTTTCCGGCTCAGAAGTGCCGGAAACCGGGGCGTTCGAAGGCCATCTGGGCGCCCGCCGCATCCAGCACTGTGACGCCTTGGCCTGCGACGACTTCCCCGATGCGGGTCGCGCCAGTGATCGCTCCGCGCGCCGAAGCCGGGGCGGTGAACAGGGTCTGGTAGTCATCGCCGCCGGTGAGCATCTGGGCGAGCGTGACGCGGGCGTTGTCGACATGGGACTGCCCTGCCGCGCTCAGCGGGACGGAGGCTGCGCGGATCGTCATGCCGACGCCGGATGCGCTGGCGATATGCCCCGCGTCAGCGACGAGACCATCCGACACGTCGATGGAAGCTGTGGCGTGTGCCGCAACCGTATCGGCGAATGGCAGGCGCGGCGGTTCGGGTACGCGATAGCGCGACACGAGGAGATTTGCCGCTTCGGCGGATAGCGCGCCCAGCGCGCCGGTCGCGGCCTGCAGCCCGAGCCAGCCATCGCCGATGGCGCCGCTGACCCATATGTCGTCGCCCGCCTTCGCGCCGGAGCGGCGCACGGGACCACGCGCGCCGACCTTGCCTGTCAGCGTCAGCGTGAGCGTCAGCGGGCCGTCCGTTGAGGTTGTGTCGCCGCCCGCAAGATGCGCGCCCCAGCGAGCCAGGTCCTTGCCCAGACCGCGCGCGAAGCCTTCGAGCTGTTCGTGGGGACGGCCTTTAGGCCAGACCAGCGCCAGCAAGGCTGCATCGGGTTTGCCGCCCTTGGCGATGATGTCGGAGACGTTCACGCGGGCCAGCTTCTGCGCGACCGTATCGAGCGGATCGCTGGGCAGGAAGTGGATGCCTTCGACGATGGCGTCCTTGGTGACGATCAAGCCGGGCGCGATTTCAGCGACATCATCGCGCAATTCATCCGCACCGGGCGACGTGGCAAGCGGCGCGAAGTAGCGGCGGATGAGGTCGAACTCGTTCATGGACGGAATGTGGAGCGTGCGACTGGACCGTGCAAGTTGCATGGGGCGGGCGCTGAATACATCCTTCGAGACGAT
>CAZGWV010000196.1:0-3351 GCA_964529555.1 uncultured Rhizobium sp. | reverse complement strand
TTCGCGATCTCGTCCAGCCAGGGCGTGGCGGCGCTGTCGGAGGGCATGCGCCAGTCGCCGCGGGGGGAGAGGGCGCCGCCGGAGGTGACTTTGGGACCGTTGGGGACGGCGGAGCGCTTGAACTGGCTGGTGAGGAAGAAGCGTCTGGTGAAGACTTCGAGCCACTTCACGATCTCGGCCATGTCGTAGGCGACGCGATCCTTCTGCGCGACGTGGGCGGGCCATTCGCCGGCCTTGGCGTCGGCCCATGCGGCGTGCGCGAGGAAGGCGATGCGCGCCGGATTGGCGCCCCAGCGGATCACCTGGTTGAGGAAGAAGTCGTGCAGATTGTAGGGGCCGATCGTGTCTTCGGTCGACTGGATCTTGCCGTCCTTGCCGGCGGGGATCAGCTCGGGCGAGATTTCCTGATCGAGGATGGCGCGCATCGCGTCGGCGGCAGCTTGCGGATAGTGGCCGCTTGCGGCGCTCCAGCGGATGAGGTGCTGGATCAGCGTCTTCGCCACGGCGCCGTTGACGTTGTAGTGGCTCATATGATCGCCGACGCCATAGGTGCACCAGCCGAGCGCGAGCTCGGAGAGATCGCCGGTGCCGACGACCATGCCGCCTTCTTTGTTCGCCAGACGGAAGAGGTAGTCGGTGCGCAGGCCGGCCTGCACATTCTCGAACGTGATGTCGTAAACCTTCTTGCCCTTGGCGAAGGGATGGTCGAGGTCGGCGAGCATCTGGTTCGCCATTGGTTTTATGTCGATCTCGCGCGCGTCTATGCCGAGCGACTTCATCAGCGCATGTGCGTTGGACTTGGTGCCCTCGGTGGTGGCGAAGCCCGGCATGGTGACGCCGATGATGTCTTTGCGCTTCGCGCCCATCAGGTCGAATGCGCGGACGGCGACGAGCAGGGCCTGCGTGGAGTCTAGGCCGCCGGAGACGCCGATGACGGCTTTCTTCGTGCCCGACGCTTCAAGGCGGCGGCGCAAGCCCTGAACCTGGATGTTGTAGGCTTCGAAGCAATCCTGATCGAGCAGGCTTTCGTCGTCGGGGACGAAGGGGAAGCGGTCGATGTGACGGGCGAGGGGCAGCGGCTCGTCGCGGTCGGGAGCGGCGGTGAACTGGATGCGGCGGCGGTTGAGGCGGCGCTTGTGGTTGCGGGCGGTGTCGCGGAATGTGCCGTTGCGCAGGCGGTCCTGCGCGATGCGGCCCACGTCGATGTCTGCGGTGAGCAGGACGGAGCCATCGGGGAAGCGGTCGGACTCCGCGATCTTGGCGCCGAGTTCGTAGATGGCGAGCTGGCCGTCCCATGCGGTGTCGGTCGTGCTCTCGCCATAGCCGGCTGCCGCGTAGATGTAGCCGCAGGAGGCGCGCGCCGATTGCGAAAGGCAGAGCATGTCGCGCTCGGCGGCCTTGCCGATGGTGACGTTCGAGGCAGAGAGATTTGCAATGACGGTCGCACCGGAGAGGGCGGCGAAGGTGGAGGGCGGGAGCGGCGACCAGACGTCTTCGCAGATATCGACGGCGAGGGTGAAGCCGGGAATGTCGCTGGCCTCGAAGGAGAGGTCGGTTCCGAAGGCTGCGGTTTCGCCGGCGAGCGTGATCTCGTCCACGGTGGCGTCAGCGGCCATGGCGAACTGACGCTTTTCGTAGAACTCGCGATAGTTGGGCAGGTAGGTCTTCGGCACGACGCCGAGGATGACGCCGCGATGGATCACCACGGCACAGCCATGAATGCCGGGGCCGACTTCCAGCGGCGCGCCGACCACGATGACGGGCGCGAGCGAGCGGCTGGCGTCCTTCACGCGGGCGATGGCCTCACGCACGGCGGCGAGCAGCGTGGACTGCATGTGCAGGTCGTCCAGCGTGTAGCCGGAGAGGCCGAGTTCGGGGAACACGATCAGGGCCGCGCCGGCCTTGTCGGCCTGGCGGGCAAGCTCGATGGTCTCGCGGGCATTGGCGGCCGGGTCGGCCAGATGCACGCGCGGGCTCGCGGCGGCGACGCGGACGAAGCCGTGGGCGTAGAGGTTGTTGAACGCGGCTGCCATGTCTTAAGCGCCTATCACCCCGTGCGGGTTGTCTCAACGCGGGGATATACACGCTTAAACGTAATTATCAGGAAACGGGATTACACCCCTCTTCAGGTATTACTGGCCATTTCCAGCATTCCCGGCGAGGCGCTGAACTTGCTTGAGGTTCCGGCCCGGTTTGCGGCCCTCAACAGGTGGTTAATGGATACGGACGTCGTCGTCATTGGAGCAGGGGCCGTCGGCCTTGCCGTGGCGGCGGAGTTCGCCCGGAATGGCTGCGACGCGATCGTGCTGGAGGCGGCGGACGGGATCGGCACGGGCACGTCTTCGCGCAATTCCGAAGTGATTCACGGCGGGATGTATTACCCGACCGGCAGCCTGCGCCACCTTATGTGCGTCGAGGGGCGACGGAAACTCTACACGTATCTGGAAGCGCGGGGCGTGCCGCATCTGAAGCGTGGCAAGCTGATCGTCGCGACTTCGGAGAAGGAGATCGCGAAGATCGAGGGCATCCACGCGACGGGCCTCAAGAACGAAGTCGAGGCGCTGGAGATGGTGACGGGCGCAACCGCGATGGCGTGGGAGCCGAACCTGTCCTGCACGGCGGCCCTCTGGTCGCCCGAGACGGGGATCGTGGACAGCCATTCCTACATGCTCGCCCTGCAGGGGGAGATCGAGGATCATGGCGGGCCGATCGCATTCGAGACGCCGGTGACGCGGATCGAGCCGATGGCGGGCGGCTTCAAGGTGCATACGGGCGGGGCGGAGCCTTCGGCGATCGAATGCCGGCGCGTGGTGAACAGCGCGGGACTTGGCGCGCATGCCGTGGTGCGCGCGATCGAGGGATATCCCGTCGAGCACATTCCGAAATTCGTGCTGGCGAAGGGGAATTACTTCGGCTGCACCGGCAAGCCGGCTTTCACGCGGCTGATCTATCCGGCGCCGGTCGAGGGCGGGCTGGGCGTGCATGTGACGCTGGATCTCGCGGGGCGGATGAAGTTCGGGCCGGATGTGGAATGGCTGGCGAGCAACGATCCGGCTCTGGTTGACTACACCGTTGATCCGAAGCGGTCGGAGTCTTTCTACGAGGCGATCCGCCGGTATTGGCCGGGCTTGCCGGATGGGGCGATCATGCCGGATTATTCTGGATGTCGCCCCAAGCTGTCAGGTCCAGGAGAGCCGGCTGCGGATTTCCGTATCGACGGGCCGGACCTGCATGGCATGTCGGGACTGGTGAATTTGCTCGGGATCGAGAGTCCGGGGCTCACGTCTTCGCTGGCGATTGCCGAGGATGTGCGGCGGAAGTTGTCGGACTAGGCGCGAGCAGTCGCGGCAG
>CAZGWV010000195.1:0-3434 GCA_964529555.1 uncultured Rhizobium sp. | reverse complement strand
GGTGAGCAGTAGCGATGCGTTCAGCATCGCTACGTCCGTCGAACCACGAGGGCGGCGCGCCCTGACCTAGGTCGGCGGCCCGCCCACGCGCGAACTCTTCAGTTCGATGTCCGCGAATTGCCAGATGGGGGCGAAGTGTTCGCGGTGCATGGCGGCTTCGCCGGTTTTGCCTTGCGCTTCCAGCGCGAGCATCAGGCCGTAGGTGGACCAGCCATTGTGGGGGTATTGTTCGAGGTCTTTCTCGAACACGGCTTGCGCTTGCGCGGCCTGACCATCTTTCAGAAGAGCTGCGCCGAGCGTCTGGCGGGTGGGGTAATACCAGAAGGGGGGCTCGGTGTAGGGCAGGAGATCCTGGCCTGCGACGGCGGCTTCGAAGCTGGTGATCGCGGCCTTGTTGGCGCCGGCGGCGAGCGCGATCTCGCCGCGCAGGAGATCGTCGGCGATCTGGAGCAGGGCGCTGGCGGGATAGTCGTTGCCGTCGAGCACCATGACTTTCGGGTTGGCCTTCAGCGCGACGAGTTGTGTGTGCTCGGCGCGCGCGCCAGCGACGTCTCCGGTGTTGGCGAGGGCCATGCCGCGCGCATAGCGCCAGATGGCGTTGGAGAAGCCGAGGTCGGCGCGCGGTTGCGGCTCGGCCATGATCTCCGTCCATTTGCCGAACTGGACGAGCGATTGCAGCGGCACGGTCTTGAAGAATTCGATGGTGGGGAATTCGTCGATCTGTTCGAGGCTGACATTGTCGGCGAGCTTGCGGGCGGCGTCGATGGCGACCTTGCTCTGGCCCATCATCGAGGCGGATGACCAGAGATGGTGGATGTTGTGGGGGTAGTACATCGCCGGATAGAAGCCCTGCGCGTTGCACTGGGCGATGTAGTCTTCATCCACCTTCGCGGCGAGGGCGTTGGCGTCGACCGAGTCCTTGTAGCGGCCGATGCGGAAATAGATGTGCGCCGGCATGTGGACGAGGTGGCCCGAGCCGGGCGCGAGCGTGAGCAGCGTGTCGGACGCGGCTTCGGCCTTTTCGGGCGTGGCGGAGGCTTCCATCGCGTGGATGTAGAGGTGGAGCGCGAGCGGGTGTTTCGGGCTGCGCGCGATGATGGCCTCCAGCGTGGCGATGACGGGGGCGATTTCGGGACGGGGCGTCGTCGCGTCTGACCAGTAATCCCACGGCATGGTGTTCATCCACGCCTCGCCATACATGGCGGCGATGTCGTCATCGTCTGGATATTTCTGCGTGAGCGCGCCGAGCGCTTCGGCATAGGCGCGGTCGAGCGGATCGCGGTCGGCGACGGGTTCGGGGGCGTAGCGTTTGGTCATGGCGTCGATGAGGTCGCGCTCGACTTCAGGTTTGTCAGTGGCGACGGCTTTGGCTTTTTCGAGCGCGGCCCACGCGGCGGCCTGTTCCTCGGGCGACATGATCGCCTTGCCCTTGGCGGTGACGTTGATGTTGGGGCCGGTGACCAGCGCTTCGCCCCAGAAGCACATGGCGCACGAGGGATCGAGCTTCTGCGCGGCGCGGAAGGAGCGGATCGCCTCGGCATGGTTGAAGCCGAAGCCGAGCACCATGCCCTGATCGAAATAGCGCTGGGCGCCGGGGTCTGTCGTGGTGATGGGGCGGGTGTACTCGCCCATGCCCTTGAATAGCGGCGCGCTTGCGCGGGCGACGAGTTCGGCGTCGGTTTCGGCCTCTGGCGCGCAGGCGGCGATGGCGAGCGGGATGAGAGCTGTGGCGAGGAGACGGAGAGCGCGCATCGAGACCCCCTGCGATGGAATGTGCTTGACCCAACTGGACACAGACCCCGCTCGTCCTGACGCAAGTCAGGACCCAGGGCTGACGGTGAGGCTTGCTCCGGCTTGAAGCTTCAAGCCTGTTCCTGTTGCGCCACCGTTCCTGGATCCTGACTTGCGTCAGGATGAGCGGAACAAGGTGGGCCGACCCACCCATTGGCTACAGCCTAGCACAAAGCGCAGGCCCCAGACAGCGGGCACACGATCAAACAATGTCGTAGCGTTTGCGGATGCGGTCCATTGGCGTGCCGTCCTTCAGGGGCTTGGCTCGCAGGACGGCGTAATCGGTGAAGCCGAGGCGCGTGTAGAAGGCGAGGCCGCCTGTGTTGTCGGCGCGGATGGTGGCGTCGATCGTGGTGATGTTGGCGCTGCGGGCCGCTGCGACAGTGTGGGCGAAGAGGGCGGAGCCGACGCCGCGTTGCGTTCCGCCGACGCGGGCGAAGGTGCCGACGATGCCCCAGTCTTCGGGGAAGGGATCGTCGTCCTCGAAGCTGCGCATGAGGGACTGGAAGCCGGCGAGCTTTCCGTCGTGCTCGGCGAGGAAGCAGGAGACGAGCTGGGGCAGGGAGATGAATTCCGCCTCCATCGCGGCGGCGTCGAACGGGATTTCGTAGGCGGTCGTGCCGCCGCGCGCGATGATGGCGTTGATGAGGTCCGCCATCGCGGGCGCATCGGCGCGCGTGGCGGGGCGGATCGTGAGCGTCATGGGCCGCGCGAGGCTTTTTCGGCGAGGCCGGATTTGCCCTGGCGGGACTCCAGCACCTTCGCGACCCGGTCGAGCGCAACGCCGCGCGAGCGGAGGGCGACGAGCAGATGATAGAGAACGTCCGCGGCTTCCTTCGCGACGTCTTCGTCGGACTGGGAGGCGACGGCGAGGGCGGCTTCGACGCCTTCCTCGCCGAGCTTCTTCGCGGTGAGGGCGGGGCCGCCGGCGAGGAGTTTGGCGGTCCATGATGTTGTCGGATCATCGCTGGCGCGGGCGTCGATGGTGCGCGCGAGATCGGCGAGAATTTCGCCGAGGAAGGCGGCAGGGCCGAGGGGATCGTGTGTCATCAGGCGTCTTCCGTGATGCGGACGGGCGCGCCGGCAGCGTGGATGGCGCGTTTGGCGTCGGCGATGGTGGCCTCGCCGAAGTGGAAAATGGAGGCGGCGAGGACGGCGTCGGCGCCGCCCTGCGTGACGGCGTCGGCCATGTGCCGGACATTGCCGGCCCCGCCCGAGGCGATGAGGGGGATGCGCACCACATCGCGGATAGCGCGCAGGAGGTCGATGTCGTAGCCGGTCTTGGCGCCGTCGCGGTCCATCGAGGTGAGGAGGATTTCGCCGGCGCCGAGTTCGGCGGCACGACGGGCGAACTGGATGGCGTCCTGCTTCGTGTCGTTGCGGCCGCCGTGGGTGAAGACGGACCAGCCATCGTCCACGCGCTTCACGTCCATCGCCATGACGACGGCTTGAGAGCCGACCTTGCGGGCGCAGGCGGTGAGGATTTGCGGATCGAGCACGGCGGCGGTGTTGATGGCGACTTTGTCGGCGCCGGCGCGGAGCATGGCCACCATGTCGTCGGGCGTGCGCACGCCGCCGCCGACGGTGAGCGGCATGAAGCAGGCATCCGCCGTGCGCTCCACCACGTCGATCATCGTGGCGCG
>CAZGWV010000194.1:0-3439 GCA_964529555.1 uncultured Rhizobium sp. | reverse complement strand
GAAGTTGAGCGTAAAGGACCCGCCATGATGAAACCCGCCGCCCTGATGATCGCCCTCGCCGCGCTGACCGCCGGCTGCGCCTCCACCGAGAACGGTCCCGAGGCCGAGCTGACGCAGGAACAGGTCTGCCTCGCCCACTTCGAGAACGATCCGGTCGAGCGTGATCGCTGCCGGCAGGACGCCAACAACCGCCGCGATACGCCGCGCGACGTCAGGCCGATGGAATTGCCGGTCCGCACGGGCCAGATGGGCGATTGATCGGCCCGCTCAACGTCCCGTCGTCGACCAGGTGAGATAGACGGCAAAACCAGCCGACAGCAGCATCACAAGCCCGGCCACGCGGAAGAACCATGTCGCAAACGTGCCCGACCTGAACCGCCTGGCCAGCGCGTCGGCGCCGCCCGCATAGACGATCAGCCCGAACATCTCGCAGACCGTGACGGTGATCATGCTGACGATCACCTGAGGCGCGAGATCGCGCGCGACGTTGAAATACGCCGGCAGCAGTCCGCCGAAATAGACAAGCGCATTCGGATTGGCGAGTTGTAGCCCCACACCATGCATGAACAGCCGCGAGCGCGGCGGCGGCTCGCGCCGCAACAGGTCAACCGGCGCACCGAAAGCTGTCCGCCACGCCAGCCACGCGATAAAGGCGATGCCCACGATCTTGAGCGCCAGGAACGCATCGGGAAACGCCTTCGCGACAATGGCGACGCCGGATGCGGCCAGCGTGATCCAGATCAGATTCGCAAAGCAGACGCCCAGCGCCGGCGCCATAGACGGCCAGAAACCGTAACGGATCGAGGACGTGGTCACGAGCATCACGGCCGGGCCGGGCGTCAGCCCGCCAGCGAGGAACAGCAATGTGAAGTTGAGCCATACCCAGACGTCCATGCGCCTGGCCTATATCCCTCGCGCGGACGTGTGTCAGGGGCCGGCCGGAGGCAGTTGCCCCGCCCCACCGCTGCGCTATCAGGAACGCAGACGTTTCCGGGAGGCGGCATGAAAGTCGATATCAGGAATCCGCGGCAGGCGGGGATCACCCTCGCTGCCTTCCTCGCGCTTGGCGCCTGCAGCGGCTGCTCGCAGGTCGAGGCGCCCACAGCCGCACCCGCAGCAGCCCTCGCGGTCGAGGCGCCGCCGGCCGCTCCCGCGCCAGCCGCCGTCAACCCGTTGCCGTCAGGCGCCCCGCCGCTGGCGCCGGACCTGCTCGCCATAGGCTCGCAGGACGCGCGCGATGATCTCTACTGCTCGGCGATGATCTACAACGCCAACCCGGATGTGTCCGACGCGCTCGCCCCGGTCGATGAGGCGCTGCTGCGCAAGGCGCAGATGCTGGGCTTCATCGTCGGCGAGGCGGGGATCAACCGGCTGATGGAAGAGAAAGCCGCGCACGCCACCCACGCACGCGCCATTGCCGACGCCTATGCTGCGC
The DNA here is from genome assembly GCA_964529555.1 of uncultured Rhizobium sp. Taxonomy (GTDB): domain Bacteria; phylum Pseudomonadota; class Alphaproteobacteria; order Caulobacterales; family Hyphomonadaceae; genus UBA7672. The sequence continues at coordinate 2,004 of CAZGWV010000194.1, read as the reverse complement.
AGGTCAGCAAGGACGTGCACGCCAATGCCCCGCGTATCTCACTTGATGCGTGCGTGCTACGCGCGCAAGCTGTGCCCGTACCGCAATAGGGGGGCGATCTTGAAACTGAAGCCAAGCCAGATCATCGGTTTCGGCGCCATCGTCGTGTTCGGCGGCATTCTCGCGATGCAACTTACCCAGCCCAGCGAAAAGCAGCGGATGGAGAAGCTGCTCGCCACACTGCCGCCGGTCTCGGTCCCGCCGTCGGCGTTCGAGCTTCCGCCGCTCGATCTCACCGTGCCTGAACGGCCCGACTTCAACCTTCCATCCGCGACGGCCACGCCTGCCGAGCCGGAAGCGACAATCGACTATGCAGCACGCGGCAGCCAGGAAGCACGCGACGATCTTTATTGCGCCAGCCTGCTGGAAGCGCATTTCCCCATCCTGCTCGAAGGCAAGGACGGAGTGAACGAGGCAGGCGTCAATCTGGAACACTCGCTCAGGCTGACCGGCGCAGGCGTCGCGAAGCTGCGGACCGAGGGTCTCGCCGAGGACATCGACTGGGTCGCCTATGCCAACGCACACGATGCGCTGGCCCTTGCCGATTACACGGCCAACACGCCGCGCATCCCGCTGGCGACCTGCGAGGCAAGAGGCGCAGCGCTTCCCGCCGATACGCCGAAGCTACCTTAAACCGCGATCTTGCGAACATCGTAGGCGTAGATCCAGTCTTGCCGCGACCGCACGAAGGCCGGGAACAGCCGATCCGCCAGCTTCATCGGTCCATAGGTCGCCGCCTGCGTAATCGCGTTGGCGCGATGGAACACGCCCATATTATTGCGCGCGCTCGCCTGCACGCGCGCCGTGCGCGGACGGCGCAGGCCTTCATAGCGCTGCAGCGACGCTTCCGAGACGCCATGCTTGCCGAGACATTTCGCGAGGATCACCGCATCCTCGATCGCCATCGCCGCACCCTGCGCCTGGAAAGGCGGCATGGGGTGGCAAGCATCGCCCAATAGCGTCACCCGCGCGCCGTCGCACCAATGCGACAACGGATCGCGATCGAACAAGGCCCAGACGAAACACGTACCGGCGGCGGCGATGATATCGGGGATGGGCGCGGCCCAGCCGCCAAAGTCATGCGCGAGATCGGCAGGATTGCCCGGCTCATCCCAGCTTTCTCCGCGCCAGCGCTCGGTCTCGACGACGCCGACAAAATTGATCAGTTCGCCGCGCCGGATACGATAGGTCACGGCATGACGCCCCGGCCCGGCCCAGACGATGGCCGCCTGCGGCAGGTCCGGCGCGACATCCGCCGCGACCGTGATGCGCCATGCGACCGCGCCGGTATAGCGCGGATCTTCCGGCCCCATCATCTGGCGCCGCACGGTGGAACGCACGCCGTCGGCGCCGACAAGCAGATCGCACGGCAGGATCTCACCCGTGTCCAGCCCCACGCGCACGCTGGCCTCGTCACGCACATAGGCCGAGACGCGGGCGCCAAGGCGTATCTTCACGCCGGCAAACTCCGCCGCACGCTTCAGGATCTCGATCAGGTCGGCGCGGTGGACATGCAGGTAGGGCGCGCCATAGCGCCGCTTCGATTCCCGCGCGATGGGGATGGAGAACACCTTCTCCCCCGTCCGCCCGATCCGCATCTCCAGCATCTCGGGACGCGAGGCAACGGCAAGGATGGGATCGACCAGACCAAGCGCGGTGAAGCCCATCATGGCGTTCGGCGAAAGCTGGATGCCGGCGCCGACCTCGGTGAGAGCAGCCGCGCGCTCCACGATCTCGACCTCGAAGCCGACCTTGCTGAGCGCGACAGCCGCGCTGAGCCCTCCAATGCCTCCACCTGCGATGACGATCTTCATGGCAACGGGGATAGACCGCGAGGCGCCCGCCGTCACGTTGACTGGCCTCAAGAACGCAAAAATCCGCCCGAAGGCGGATTTCGCTGCAGACGCTGAAGTGTCTACCTGGAGCGGGCGATGAGATTCGAACTCACGACCCCGACCTTGGCAA
>CAZGWV010000193.1:0-3495 GCA_964529555.1 uncultured Rhizobium sp. | reverse complement strand
CCCACCACGCACCCCCCGCCTTTCCAGATGGTCTGGAGAGGCCCGCTTGCCGGTGAAATACCCGTCAGGCCGCCACAAGTGAGGGAAACATGGCGAAGAAACTGTTGGGGAGCCTGAAGCTTCAGGTTCCCGCCGGAGCGGCAAACCCGTCTCCCCCTATCGGCCCCGCTCTCGGTCAGCGCGGCATCAACATCATGGAATTCTGCAAGGCGTTCAACGCCCGCACGGCGCAGGAACAGAAGGGCATGCCCCTTCCCGTGGTGATCCACTATTACCAGGACAAGTCGTTCATCTTCGAGATCAAGACGCCGCCGGCGTCCTACCTTCTGAAGCAGGCGGCGAAGATCCAGTCCGGGTCGAAACTGCCGGGCCGCGACAGCGCCGGTACGGTCACGATGGACCAGTGCCGCGAGATCGCTCAGAAAAAACTGAAAGACCTGAACACGGATGACGTGGACGCAGGCGCCAAGATCATCGCCGGTTCTGCCCGCGCGATGGGTCTGCAAGTGACGGGGGCTTGATCACATGGCACTCGGAAAACGCACGACCGCGATCCGCAAGACCGTCGACTCGACCAAGGCCTACAAGGTCACGGACGCAGTGAAACTCGTGAAGAGCAACGCGAAAGCGAAGTTCGACGAAACGATCGAGATCGCCGTGAACCTCGGCATCGACCCGAAGCAGGCTGACCAGAACGTCCGCGGCGTCGTGAACCTCCCGGCCGGGACGGGCCGCACGGTTCGCGTGGCCGTGTTCGCCCGCGACAAGAAAGCCGACGAAGCCCGCGCCGCCGGCGCTGACATCGTCGGCGCCGAAGACCTGTTCGAGACGGTGAACGGCGGCAAGGTCGATTTCGACCGCGTCATCGCCACCCCGGACATGATGGGTCTCGTCGGCCGCCTCGGTAAGGTGCTCGGCCCGAAGGGCATGATGCCGAACCCGAAAGTCGGCACCGTGACGCCGAACGTCGGCCAGGCCGTCAAGGACGCCAAGGGCGGATCGGTCGAGTTCCGCGCCGAAAAGACCGGCATCATCCACGCTGGCGTGGGCAAGGCCTCGTTTTCGGAAGCTGACCTTGAGAAGAACGTCCGCGCTTTCGTGGGCGCGCTGGTCAAAGCCAAGCCGTCGGGCGCAAAAGGCACCTACGTCAAGAAGGTCGCCCTGTCGTCGACGATGGGCGCCGGCGTTTCGGTCGAAGTGAGCGATATCTCGCAGACGCCGACCGGCTAGGCCCGATCGACTGCTGAAATTGCGAAGGCCGGCAGAGCAATCCGCCGGCCTTTTGTTTCTCGCCTGAGCGAAGCGCCTTTGGTGCGCTGGGGCTTGAGCGGCCGATCGAGCTTGCGGAAGCGCCGGTCCGATCCCATCTCGGGCCGGTGCGGGAGGGAGGGCCTTCCCGCGTTCCTCGAATTTCAGGACAATTTGTTGGGCCGGATCAGCATTCCCGGAAAAAGCAAGGGGGTGCTTGCCAAATGCCGGGGAGGGGGGCTATAGGAGCCGGCTGAGCGAGGGATTCGTTAACTCGAATGCCTCGTTTCTCGTCCGAGATTGCAGGTGGAGCAAGCGTAAAAGCCAGCTAACTAACTGGTTTTGCTCCTCAATTTCCTGCATGAGACGGGGTGTGACGGGACAGGGTGCGTAGTTGGCTTAATCGTCAACGACGACGCCCTTGAGTTCGTTTTCGCCCTGGGACGGGGGCACGTCGGTCGGATGACCGCGAGCCCTCTCCGTACTGGCCGGTAGCCTCTCATGGCTTTCGGCTGGCTGGAAGGGTGAAGCGGCTGTTTGTCCTGCGTGCGCTTCCTGGGGCGGCTGGAATTGTCCGGTCGTCCAACCTGGAGACCGCATATGGATAAAGCTGGAAAAGCAGCGGCGCTCGAGACCTATAAACAGGTCTTTGCCGACGCTGGCGTGATCGTCGTCACGCAATATTCCGGGTTGACCGTGGCGGAGCTCACGGATCTGCGCTCGAAGCTGAAAGGCCAGGGCGCGAATCTGAAGGTCATCAAGAACCGGCTTGCGAAAATCGCGCTGGACGGAAAGGGCGGCGAAGCTGCCGGAGCCATGTTTGTGGGTCCGGTCGCGGTTGCCTTCTCTCCCGATCCGGTCGCGGCTTCGAAAGTCGTGGCGGAGTTCGCCAAGGGGAACGACAAGCTCGTTCTCATCGGCGCGCTCATGGGCGACCAGGTGCTCGACCAGGCCGGCGTGAAGCAACTCGCTTCGCTGCCCTCTCTGGATCAGCTCCGCGGCAAGCTCATCGGCCTCATCCAGGCTCCGGCGACCAAGGTCGCTGGCGTCATTGCGGCCCCTGCAGCCCAGCTCGCTCGCGTCGTTGGCGCTTACGCCAACAAGGACGCCGCCTGAGACCTGCTCCCGAACCAACAATCCGTAGTCACACACCCGTATCCAAGGAAAACCTGAAATGTCGAAACTTGAGAAAATCGTCGACGATCTGTCGTCGCTGACCGTCCTCGAAGCCGCCGAACTGGCCAAGCTCCTCGAAGACAAGTGGGGCGTCTCTGCTGCTGCTCCGGTCGCCGTGGCTGCCGCCCCGGCCGCCGGCGGCGGCGCCCCGGCTGCTGAAGCCCAAACCGAGTTCACCGTCGTCCTGAAAGACGCCGGCGACAAGAAGATCAACGTGATCAAAATCGTTCGCGAAATCGTTCCGGCCCTCGGCCTGAAAGAAGCGAAAGACCTCGTCGAAGCTGCTCCGAAGCCCGTCAAGGAAGGCGTGTCGAAGGAAGAAGCCGAGACCATCAAGAAGAAGCTGGAAGAGACCGGCGCCAAGGTCGAAATCAAGTAAGGCCTTGTTCGCGCCGCCGGGGGCAGGGCTCTCCGGCGGCGCGTACTGCCTGCATCCCCAATGCACGGGAGGGGGTGACGGCGGTGGTAGAGTTCTCCCGGCGGTTCGATGTCGAGCCGTCCCCGCGCACCGGATACTAACGGTCCAACGGCGCCGCCCGGCCATCACGGGCGGAAGCTGCGGCCCAGAAAAAAGCGAGCTGACCAGCACATGGCTCTGTCCTTCACGGCGAAGAAGCGTATTCGGAAGTCCTACGGCGAGATCCCTGAAACAGTGCAGATGCCGAACCTGATCGAGGTTCAGCGCGCCTCCTACGAACAATTCCTCCAGATGCATACGCCCGCCGACAAGCGCGAGGCGGATGGCCTGGAAGCCGTTTTCAAATCGGTTTTCCCGATCAAGGATTTCTCCGACCGCGCCACGCTCGAATACATCTCGTTCGAGTTCGAACAGCCGAAATTCGACGTTCAGGAGTGCATGCAGCGCGACCTGAACTACGCTGCGCCGCTCAAGGTGAAGCTGCGCCTGATCGTGTTCGAGACGGACGAAGAGACCGGCGCCAAGTCGATCAAGGACATCAAGGAACAGGACGTCTATCTCGGCGACATCCCGCTGATGACGGACAAGGGCACGTTCATCATCAACGGCACCGAGCGCGTGATCGTCTCGCAGATGCACCGTTCGCCGGGCGT
>CAZGWV010000192.1:0-3566 GCA_964529555.1 uncultured Rhizobium sp. | reverse complement strand
GGGAATTCCGCGACCTGCTACCCGCCGACTACGCCGCCATGATGAGCGACCTGCTCGCCCAGGTCCCCGATCCCGCGCGCGACATGGCCGGCTTCGACAAGCTGCTCGGCAAGAAGCTGGAAGACCTGCGCATCGCCAACGCCGCCGCCATCGGCGGCGCAGAGGACAGCGTGCTCGACGAGATGGCCGGGAACATGCTGATGGCCATGCGCGCGCCCGAATACTGCCAGGCCGCCATCGACCCCGCCGGCGGCGGCCTCGATCCGGGCAACACCGTCACGCGCCGCCTCGGCGCGAAGATCAGCCTCTCCATCGTCCGCGCCATCGCCTCGGGCCGCAAGCACGCCATCGTCCGCCCGCCGCTCACCGCCGCCCAGCACGCCGCCTTCCAGTCGGGCCTCGAAGCGCGCCTCTACGACCGCCAGTGGGAGGCCTACCAGACCGGCACAATGGCCAACCTCCCGCCCGACGAGCAGTGCGCCATCTACGTCGCCCACTGGACCCTGATCGCCGGCTATGGCCCCGCCCTCAGCGCCGCCTGGACCGCCGACCAGATGAAACAGCCCGCAGAATAGCAGATGGAACGCCGGCGGCAGCCGAACTCAGCGCCTGTTGACGGCGTCGACGTAGAGCTCGTCCCAGAAGCGCCCCGCCTCGACGGCGTCGAACTTCTCTTCGACCGTGCGGCGCGCCGCCTGCCGCTTGGCCGCGAGCTTCGCCGGGTTGTTGAGCATGTCGACGCAAGCATCGAACGCTTCCGAAGCGAGGCGCTCGACCGTGTCGGCGAACACCTTCTCGAACGCCGGCGTGTCGCGGTCCGGGCGCGCCGTGTGCAGCCATTCGCGCTGGCTGTTGGTTTCAACAGGCAGCAGGACGCCGTTGTCGTTGTCGATGAACTCCGGCAGCGCGCTGAGCCCAGTCGCGATCACGGGCGTATAGCGCGACATGCCTTCGATGGCGCTGTAGCCGAACGTGTCGCCCAGCGTCGGCAGGAGCGAGACATGGGAGTTGGTGGCGATCTCGAGCACCTTGGCGTTCGGCGCGCCCTTCAGCAGCGTGACGTTCGGCAGGTCGAGCAGCTTCATGTAAGGATCGTAGAACTCCGGTCGCGTCGGGTCAGTCCACACGCCGTTCACCAGCGACGACACGATCGTCACCTTGATCGGTACGCCGGCGGCTTGGGCCTTCTCGGCAATTTTGACGCCCACAATGCCGCCCTTGCGCGCGAAGTGTCCGCCGACGAACATCAGGCGCAACTCGTCCAGCTTGGCCGACGGATCGAACCAGTCCGTCATTTCCGGCAGCACGATGCTGGGCAGGCGCACCAGCATCTTGGCCTTGATCTCGTCGAGGCGCGGATTGTCGGCATGCTGGTGCAGGAAGGTGGTCTTCGCCGCCTCCGACATCGGCACGATGTAGCGGCAGCGCTTTGACAGCAGTTCCCGGCCCAGGGCCTTCGCGATGATGCCTCTCTCGCGGCCGAAGGCGCGCGGCAGGTGCGATTCGAAACCGATCACATAGGGAGTCGGCCCCAGCGGCACCCGATTGAAGGCGTGCAGCAGGTCGAACGGGCGCGGCGGCCACGGGTTGACGAAAGTGGCTCCCGCCAGGGGCTGGGAAATCCGGTTGAAGGGGATGAAACGCCGCCGCTCAATGACGTGGCGGCTGATCTTTGGGATGTTGAATCCCGTATTGTACCGATCCTGCACCGCGAGGATTTTCAGCTGCCTAGCAGCGCCGCCGCCATCCATGGGAATCTCCGGGTCGCACGTCCGCGACGCATTTCCGGCTTCGCCCTGCAAGCGAAAGGCCACCGCCGGCCCCACCCAAAAGGCCCCCGCCCGGCACATTTTGCCTAGCTGGACAGCCGGTTTAACCGGCCATTAACCGGCGTCCCTGCCATTTGGTTAACTGAGGGTGTCCGCCTGTAGGATGCCCGCGTGCAAGTGATTCGGGCGGGCCGGGGCCAGGACGACGATGGACATGAACCTCACCCAGCCGCTGGTCCTGCTTGTTGCAGGTGCTGCGGCTTTCGGATTGGCCGCCCTCCTCTGGGCGCTCCGCATTTCGGACGGCGCGCGCGGCGCCTCGAAGAAATACAAGGAAGCCGAACAGAAGGCCCGCGAAAAACTGGCGCGCGCCGAAAGCGTGTTCGGCGCCCACCCCGGCGTCATCATGGTGTGGGAAGACGCCGAGCCCACCACCACGCACGGCAACCCGGATTCCGAATGGGGCCTGCCCAATCTCTACGGTTCGCCCGTCGCGCTCATGGGCATGCTGCGCTTTGCCGACGACGGCACGTCTGAAGATCCCGGCGTGCGCATCCTCGAAGGCCTCGCCGATCTCGAAGCGCGCGACGGCTCGGGCCAGGACGCAACCCTGCGCGAGCGCCTGAAACAGCTCCGCCAGGACGGCTCGCACTTCTCGCTCACCATCATCGGCCCGTCAGGCCGCTTCCTCGAAGCGGACGGCCGCACAGCCGGCGCCCGCGCCGTGCTCTGGATCACCGACACCACCATCAAGGGCCTTGAAGAGAGCGGCGCCCGCGCCCGCTTCGAGGAAGCCCGCGCCGCCATCGCGCGCGATCCGATGGCCTTCCTCGAAATGCTCGGCAAGGCGCCGTTCCCGGCGTGGCGCATGTCCGGCGCCGGCAAGCTGCAATGGGTCAACCGCGCCTACATGAAGGCCGTTGGCGCCGCCAACATGGACCACGTCCTCGACCGCCAGATCATGCTCGACCAGCACGTCACCGGCCAGGCCCAGAAGACCATCAACACCAGCGCCGAAACCGACGAGACACGCCACATCGTCGTCTCCGGCGAGCGCCGCGCCATGCGCGTGAAGATGTTCCCGCTCTCGGGCGGCCTCGGCGGCATGGCCTTCGACATCACCGAACAGGAAACCGCGCGCGAGACGCTGGAGAAGAACTCCAAGGCTCACGACGACACGCTGAACCACATCACCGACGGCGTCGCCATCTTCGGGCCCGACCGCAAGCTGATCTTCAACAACCGCGCCTTCCAGGAAATGTGGGAGCTCGACCCCGCCTACCTGCTCGACCGTCCCGATCACGGCTCGCTGCTCGACCGCCTGCGCGAGCGCCGCAAGCTGCCCGCCCGCCCCGATTTCGCGCGCTGGCGCCAGGGCGAACTCGCCTACTATCAGGGCGAAAAAGTCGATATCGTCGAAGACCTCTGGAACGTCCCCGATGGCCGCATCCTGCGCGTCACGCGCCAGCGCCACCCGCTCGGCGGCGTGCTGCTGCTGTTCAAGAACATCACCGACGAACTCACGCTGAAATCGGAGTTCAACCGCCTCATCAACGTCCAGAAAGCCACGCTCGACAACCTGCGCGAAGCCGTCGTGGTGTTCAGCGCCGATGGCCGCCTGCGCCTGCACAACGACGCCTTCGCCGAACTGTGGGGCGTGAAGAAAGACAACCTCGCCGACAGCCCGGACTTCGACCAGGTCGTCGCCGAGTGCGCTCGCCTCTATCACGACCGCGGCGTGTGGCAGACGATCAAGTCGCGCGTCACCAACCCCTCGCCGGAATTCCGCCAGCAGGA
>CAZGWV010000191.1:0-3584 GCA_964529555.1 uncultured Rhizobium sp. | reverse complement strand
GAGCCCGGCCCCTCGTGGTTCGCCCTTCGAGACGCCGCCTGCGGCGGCTCCTCAGGGTGAGGGGACGTTCGCCAGACTTCGTCAGGTGAACTGCTCACCATGAGGGTCCTCTCTCCAACGACAGTAGTTTGAGCCCTCATGGTGAGCAGTAGCGATGCGCAAGCATCGCTACGTCCGTCGAACCACGAGGGCGGTAGGGGGACTCGCGCCACGTCTCACCCAACCCTGACGCGGATGATACAGCGCGCCGAGTTTCGAGCCGTAGATCGCGTTTTCCATGCCGATGATCAGCGCCGCGCCCGTCTCGGCGGGCGGCTGCGCGCGGCTGCGGCCATCCTGACTGCGGGCCGTGTCTTTGCAGGCTTGGCTTGCGCGGCGGATGCTTTCTTCGGCTTGGCCTTCTTGGCCGCTGATTTCGTCGCCGCCGGCTTCGTCTTGGCCCCGCGCGTCTTGCCGGTCACCGCCGCGCTGTGGCCCATCTCGTCGTCCCAGTGGCGGCGGCAGAGGGAGACATACATCGATTTCTCGATCCCCACCTGATCGCCGCTGGTTAGCGTGCGGCCATCGGCGCTGCGGCGCACCACCATCGTCGCCTTGCGCCCGCAATGGCAGATCGTGCGGATCTCGCGCAGATTGTCGGCGATGGCGAGCAGTTCGGACGATCCTTCGAACAGCTGGCCGCGGAAATCCGTGCGCAGGCCAAAGCACATCACCGGAATGTCGAGCCGGTCGGCCACGCGCGCCAGTTGCCACACCTGTGCCTTGCTCAGGAATTGCGCCTCGTCGATGAACACGCAGTCAAGCTTGCGGCGCTTGTTCTCTTTCGTGATCCACGCGCAGAGATCGTCGTCCGCCGAATAGAGATGCGCGGTCGCGTCGATGCCGATGCGCGAGGTGATCTTGCCCGCGTCCGCCTTGGCGTAGAGCGCGGACGTGAACAGCATCGTCTGCATGCCGCGTTCATTGTAGTTCCACGACGCCTGCAGCAGCAGGGTCGACTTGCCCGCATTCATCGCGGCATAGGAGAAGTACAGCTTCGACATTGCAGCTTTTGTGCATCGCCAGCGGCCATATGGCGAGTCCCGAACGGGACCGGATCGGCGCAATGCTGGGGAAAGCTTGGGCTGGGGAAATCTCAGGCCGCCGCTGGCGTCGGTCCCGCGCGGCGCGCCCGTCCCACGAAGGCGAGGGCGGCCACGATGCACAGTACGCCCGCGCCCTGGAAGGCCAGGGTGTAGGAGCCGAGTTCCGTCCGCGCGACGCCCGCCAGCCAGGCGACAAGTCCCGCGCCAAGCTGGTGGGACGCGAATATCCACCCGAACACCAGCGTCGCCCGCGCCGGGCCGAACGTGTCGGCGGTCAGCTTCACGGTGGGCGGCACGGTCGCGATCCAGTCGAGGCCGTAGAACACCGCAAACACGGTCAGCGCCACGGGATCGAACCCCGACAGCGGCAGGTAGAGCAGGGACAGGCCCCGCAGGCCGTAATAGATGAACAGCAGCAGGCGCGCGCTGAAACGATCCGTCAGCCAGCCCGACAGCACGGTGCCGACAAAATTGAAGCCGCCCATCAGCGCGAGCGTGCCCGCCGCCGCAGTCGCGGGGATCAGATAGTCGCCGCACATCGGGATGAGGTGCATCTGCACGAGGCCGTTGGTGGAGGCGCCGCAGGCGAAGAAAGCCCCCGCGAGAATCCAGAACATCGGCTTGCGCACGGCGACCGCCAGAGCTTCGAACGGGGCAAGGAACAGATTCCCCTGCATCGGCGGCGGCGCGGCAACGGGCGCATCCGCCTTGGCGCCGAACGGGCGCAGGCCGACATCCGCCGGGCGATTGCGGATGAACAGCATCACCAACACTGTCGCCACGGCGTAGAGTACGCACAGCGTCCAGATCGCATCGCGCCAGCCATGTTGTTCGACGATCCACGCCATCAGCGGCAGGAACACCAGTTGCCCCATCGCGGTCGCCGCCGAGAGAAGCCCGATCACCAGCCCGCGCCGCGTCTCGAACCAGCGCGTGGCGACAGTCGCCGACATCACCAGCGCGGTGAGCCCCGCCGCGAGCCCGACCACGACACCCCACAGCGCCACGAGATGCCACAGCTCGGTCATCCAGACCGACGCCGCCGTGCCCGCGCCGATCAACGCCAGCGAGGCGATCATCACGGGCCGCAGGCCAAACCGGATGAACAGCGCCGCCGCGAATGGCGCGATCAGGCCCAGCAGGGCCAGGCGAATACCCAGCGCGGAGGAGATCTCTCCCTGCGTCCAGCCGAACTCCAGCTGCAGCGGGATCAGCATCACGCCGACCGACCCAACCGCGCCGGCCGCCACCAGCGCCGCAAGGAACGTCACGAACGCCACGACCCACGCATAGTGGATGCCAAGGCGCCCGAAAAAGCGCGTTACCGGATCGCCCGTCTGGTTTCTATCGGCCGCAAAGTCGGTCATCAGCGTCCATTCCGCGCAAATCGCTTGCACACGTATATGATGGGCATCATATGATCTGCAATAGAAGTTGCGTCAGCCTGTCTGAAGCAATCGAGGAGAGAGGCTGCAGGAGGCGCGCTGATGGTTCGCTATTCCGCCGATCACAAGGAAAAGACCCGCGCCGCGATCATTGATGCGGCTGCCGAGCGCATGCGCGCGGGGGGGCTCGATGCGGTGGGCGTCGCCGGCATCATGGCCGCGTGCGGTCTCACGCATGGCGGTTTCTATGCGCACTTCGCCTCGCGCGAAGCGCTGCTGGTCGCCGCGATCGAGCGCCTGTTCGACAAGGCGAGCGACGGCATCGGGCGCTTCGAGGAGAAATATGGAGACGCCGCGCTGTCGCGCTATGTCGATTTCTATCTCTCGCCGCGCCATCGCGACGATCTCACAGCCGGATGCCCCATTCCGATGTTGTCCGCCGATGTCAGCCGCACGGGTGGCGATGTGAAGGCGGCGTTCGATGCGGGGCTGGATCGTCTGACCGAGCGTCTTGGCCGCCTGATGCCGCAGGCGGGCGCGAAGGGCGGCGGCAAGAAAGCGGCGCTCGCCCTGCTCGGCGAAATGGCCGGCGTGCTCGGCCTCTCCCGCGTCATGGGCGATGCAAAGCAATCCGCCGATCTGCTGGCAGGCAAGCGCAAGGCGTTGGCGCTGTAAGGGCGCATAATTTGGATCAGAGCGGCGCATCTTGTCCCGCTCATCCTGACGAACGTCAGGATCCAGGAACGGTCGCGCAACGTGAATGGGCTTGAAGCTATAAGCCGGAACAAGCCTCACCGTCAGCCCTGGGTCCTGACGTTCGTCAGGACGAGCGGGGATAGGGCCGTGCTCTATCCTCGATGACTTCGCTCTAACGTCTCACCGCCCCGGCGGGCTGTTGTGCAGGTTGCGGGCGTTGTCGTCCGCGCGCGTGCGCGCAGCGTCCGTATCGACCGGACATTGCGTCGGCGGGCGCGCGAAGGCCGGGTTGGTGATGAAGGTCTGGTCCGTCAGCGCCTCCAGAAACGCAATCAGGTCTTGCGTCTCGCTATCGCTCAAAGTCTGCTTCAGGCGCGGATCGCTCGCCGATGGATCGGCATGGTGATGCGCAATCGCC
>CAZGWV010000190.1:0-3721 GCA_964529555.1 uncultured Rhizobium sp. | reverse complement strand
GTGCCGAGGATGGAGCCGTCGGCGCCGTAGAGCGTCCACACGGCTTCGCCGATATAGTCGGAGCGCGAGGCGGCCTGGTCGGGCGCGAAGGCGAGGCGGCGGATTTCCTGTTCGAGCTTCACGTCGAGTGTGCCGGAGGCAAAGCCGGGCATGCCCTGGCCGACCGTGCGCACCAGTTCCTGACGCAGGAAGTGGCCGGTGCGGCCCGGCGCCGAGCGCGAGTTGGAGAGCGCGCGGATCTCGTTGATGGAGATGGGCCCGGAATTCGCGAAGGCCGCGCCTGTCTGTCCGCCATAGACCGGCGTGAAGCCGCAGGCGGCGAGGGGGAGTGGAGAGACGCACACGGCGAGAGCAACAATCGCCTGCGTCAGTTTTCTTGCGGGTTGCTTGCTCCGCTCATGCTGACGCCACGGGATCGCTTGCGATCCCGTCCTTTTTGATTTGCCCGATCGCAAGGCGATCGGGTGGCAAGCATCCAGGAACGGTTGTGCCGCGCGCACGGGCTTGAAGCTGCAAGCCTGAACAAGGTTCGAGGTCAGCCCTGGATCCTGACTTTCGTCAGGACGAGCGGGGATGGGGGGGTGCTTCATGTTTGGTAGCCCCACGCGCAGAGACAGGCCGGACTTCATGACGCCACGATATTGACGATACGGCCGGGGACCACAATCACCTTTCGCACGGTGAGACCGGCGAGGTGGGGTTTCACGGCGTCGTCTTCCTTCGCCTGGGCCTCGACCGTGGCGGCGTCGGCGGTGGCGGGGACGGTGATTTCCGCGCGCTTCCTGCCGTTGATCTGGACCGGCAGGGTGACGGTGTCGGAGACCAGCAGGGCGGGGTCGGGCGTTGGCCATTTCGCCTTCACAACCATCCCGGCATCGGGGCCGGCGACGATGGCCCAGGCTTCTTCCGCGATGTGCGGGGCGAAGGGGGCGGCGATCTGGGCGAACAGGCGCATGGCCTCGCGGCGGGCGGTGGCCATCCCAGGAATGGAAGTTTGGCCGGGGGCGGTCGAGCCCTCAGCCTTGCGCAGGGCGTTGGCCAGCTCGTTCATGCGGGCGATGCCGACATTGAAGTGGAATTTCTCGATGCCCTGCGTGACATCGCGCACCGTGCGGTGGGCGAGGCGGCGCAGCTCCAGCGGTTCGCCTGCGTTGGCGGGGCCATCGTCGGCGGCGGGCGTGGCTTCGGCGAGGGCCCAGAGTTTCTGGATCGAGCCCCATGCGCCGCGCACGCCGGCGTCCGACCATTCGAAGTCGCGCTCGGGCGGGCTATCGGACAGCACGAACCAGCGGGCGACGTCGGCGCCGTAGTCGGCGATGATCTGGATCGGGTCGACGACGTTCTTTTTCGACTTCGACATTTTCTCGACGCCGCCCGTGGCGACGGGTTTGTGGGTCGCGATTTCAAAGAGGCCGCCGTCGCGCTTTTCGACTTCCTCGGGCAGCAGCCATGCGCCGGTCGCGGACTTGTATGTCTCGTGCGTGACCATGCCTTGCGTGAAGAGGCCGGCGAAGGGCTCGCCGGTGGGCAGATCGAGCAGGCCGCAGTCGCGCAGCGCGCGGCAGAAGAAGCGGGAATAGAGCAGGTGGAGCACGGCGTGCTCGACGCCGCCGATGTATTGGTCGACGGGCAGCCAGTAGCTGGCCTCTTCCTTGTTGATGGGCGATTTGGACTTCGGATCAGCAAAGCGCGCGAAGTACCAGGACGAGTCCACGAACGTATCCATCGTGTCGGTTTCGCGCTCCGCCTTGCCGCCGCACGCGGGGCAGTCGACATGGCGCCATGTCGGGTGGCGGACGAGCGGGTTGCCGGGCGCGGAGAAGTCGGCGTTGTCGGGCAGGAGGACGGGCAAGTCCTTGTCCGGCACGGGGACGGTTCCGCATTTCGCGCACTTGATGACCGGGATCGGGCAGCCCCAATAGCGCTGGCGCGAGACGCCCCAGTCGCGCAGGCGGTATTGCGTGGTGGCTTCGCCCGCGCCGCGTTTCACCAGCTCGGCGATGGCGGCGGTGATGGCGTCTTTCGTGGAGAGGCCGTTGAGGAATTCCGAATTGTAGATCGTGCCGTCGCCCGTGTAGGCCTCGCCGCGCACGGTGTACGCAGCGGGGTCTTCGCCCGGCGGCAGGACGACGGGCTTGAAGGGCAGGCCGTACTTCTCGGCGAACTCGATGTCGCGCTGGTCGCCGGCGGGCGAGCCGAAGACGGCGCCCGTGCCATAGGTCGAGAGCACGAAGTTCGCGGTCCAGACGGGGAGTTCCCAGCTCGGGTCGAACGGGTGCTTCACCTTGATGCCGAGATCGACGCCGATTTTTTCGGCTTTCTCGATGTCGGCTTCGGATGTGCCTTTGCTGGCCGCGTCGGCCATGAATTTCGCGACGGCGGGATTGGTCTTCGCGATCTCCTTCGTGATCGGATGATCGGGCGCCAAGGCGAGGAAGCTGGCGCCGAACAGCGTGTCGGGGCGCGTGGAGAAGACTTCGATGTCGGCGTGGCCGGCGACGGGTTGCGTCAGCTGCCAGCGGAAGCGGGCGCCCTGGCTCTTGCCGATCCAGTTGCCCTGCATGATGCGGACTTTTTCCGGCCAGCGGTCGAGCGTGTCGAGGGCCGCCAGCAGGTCGTCATTGTAGCGCGTGATGCGGAAGAACCATTGTTCCAGCTCGCGCTGTTCGACGACGGCGCCGGAGCGCCAGCCGCGCCCGTCCACCACCTGCTCGTTGGCCAGCACGGTGTTCTCGACCGGGTCCCAGTTCACTTTCGCGCTGCGGCGATAGACGAGATCGTTTTCGAGCATCTTGAGGAAGATGCGCTGCTGCTGTTCGTAATAGTCGGGCTCGCAGGTGGTGACTTCCCTCGACCAGTCGAAGGAGAGGCCGAGCGGGGCGAACTGGTCTTTCATCGCCTGGATGTTTTCGAGCGTCCATTTGCGCGGTTGCGCCTTTTTCTCGATGGCGGCGTTTTCGGCGGGCAGGCCGAAGGCGTCCCAGCCCATCGGGTGCAGCACGTTGTAGCCGTTGGCCAGCGAAAAGCGCGCGACGACATCGCCCATCGCATAGTTGCGGACATGGCCCATGTGGAGGCGGCCCGACGGGTAGGGGAACATTTCGAGGACGTAGGCTTTCGGCATGTCGCCCGCTTCCTTCGCGGACTTCGCGCGGAAGACCTGCGCGTCCGCCCAACGCTTCTGCCAGCGCTGTTCGGTTTCCTTCGGGTTGTAGCGGGTGGCCATCGTCAGTCTCTTGGTGGTTCTCGTGGTTTTTCAGCGCCTTTGGCTGTCCACGTTTGGGTTGAGGGCGTCAAGGTCATGCTCTGCCTGATCGCGTCAGGAGTGGGGGCGATCGCGCGAGCGGTGGACGTGGAGAGAGACCCCCACCTGTCCGCCCCCTAAGTACGGGGCGGAACCCTGGGGCCATCACCGGCCTTCAATGATGGGTAAGTTGGCGCAACAAGGTTCCGCCCCGTACTTAGGGGGCGGACAGGTGGGGGTCTGGTTCAAGTGGGGAGGTTTGTGAGCGCGGCCCCGTCCTTCGACGGGCTCAGGATGAGGCCTATTCGGCGTTTGTCCCTGCTGCTGTTATCCCGGCCGTAGCGCGGAGTGCGTAGAGCCGGGATCCATCGCGACGGTGTCGGGGTGGTGGAATGGGCCCCGGATAGCGCTTGCGCGCTTCCGGGATGACAAGCTGTGGTGAGCCGAAAGCCGGAGCCTACTGAACCGCGCCGAGGC
>CAZGWV010000189.1:0-3762 GCA_964529555.1 uncultured Rhizobium sp. | reverse complement strand
TTATGGACCTGGCCTGCTACCGGGGCCTGCGTCACCGCAAGGGCCTGCCGGTCCGCGGCCAGCGCACTCACACCAACGCCCGCACCCGCAAAGGCCCTGCAAAGGCCATCGCCGGCAAGAAGAAGTAGGATAGACAATGGCGCGCGAAGCAGCTGGCGACAAAGGCCGGGTCAAGAGGCGGGAACGCAAGAACATCGCGTCGGGCGTTGCCCATGTGAATGCGTCCTTCAACAACACGATCATCACGATCACCGACGCGCAGGGCAACACGATCTCCTGGTCGTCCGCCGGCACGATGGGCTTCAAGGGCTCGCGCAAGTCGACGCCGTATGCCGCCCAGGTCGCCGCCGAAGACGCCGGCAAGAAAGCCATGGAACACGGTATGCGCACGCTCGAAGTGCTCGTGCACGGTCCGGGTTCGGGCCGCGAGTCGGCGCTGCGCGCCCTCCAGGCCGTCGGCTTCACGGTCACGACCATCCACGACACCACCGCCGTCCCGCACAACGGCTGCCGCCCGCCGAAACGCCGCCGCGTCTAAGACGCACCGCGCTCGTTTCGGTCTGGCAATACTGAAGAGGTCCTATCCATGGCGATGTCCGCCGGTTCGGTGAACGACAAGAACTGGAAAGACCTGATCCGCCCCAACCGTCCGGTTGTGGAGCACGATCGGGATCCCCAGCGCAAAGCCAAGCTCGTGATCGAGCCCCTTGAGCGCGGCTTCGGCACGACGCTCGGCAACGCGCTGCGTCGTGTGCTGCTGTCCTCGCTGCAGGGCGCGGCCATCACGGGTGTGCAGATCGATGGCGTCGTCCACGAATTCTCGTCCATTCCGGGCGTTCGTGAAGACGTTACCGACATCGTGCTGAACCTGAAGCGCGTCGCGATCCGCATGGTCTCCGACACGCCGAAGCGCATGATGCTCAAGGCTTCGGGCGCAGGCCCGGTTCGCGCCGGCCAGATCGAAGTGTCGAGCGACATCGAGATCCTGAACCCCGACCACATCATCTGCCACCTCGACGAGGGCGCGGATCTGCGCATGGAATTCACGGTCGCGACCGGCAAGGGCTATGTCCCGGCTGACCGCAACCGCCCGGACGACGCTCCGCTGGGCTACATCCCGATCGACTCGATCTTTTCGCCGGTCGAGCGTGTGGGCGTGTTCGTCGAAGACACCCGCGCCGGCCAGGTGCTGGACTATGACAAGCTGACGCTCGACATCCAGACGGACGGTTCGGTCTCGCCGGAAAACGCCGTGGCCTATGCCGCGCGCATCCTGCAGGACCAGCTGCAGCTGCTCATCACGTTCGACGAGCCGGTTGCCGCTTCCTCTTCCGACGACGAGCCGGACCTGGGCTTCAACCCGGTGCTGCTCAAGAAGGTCGACGAGCTGGAACTCTCGGTGCGTTCGGCCAACTGCCTGCGCAACGACAACATCGTCTACATCGGCGACCTCATCCAGAAGTCGGAAGCGGAAATGCTCCGCACCCCGAACTTCGGCCGCAAGTCGCTGAACGAGATCAAGGAAGTACTCGCCTCGATGGGGCTCCACCTCGGCATGGACGTTCCGTCCTGGCCGCCGGAGAACATCGAAGATCTCGCCAAGAAGTACGAAGACCACACCTGATCAGGAGCCGGCCTGCTGAGGGCTGGATAGAAAAATGCGCCACGGTTTCGCGCTTCGCAAACTCAACCGCACGCACGCGCATCGCAAGGCGATGTTCGCGAACATGGCGGGCGCGCTGATCCGCCACGAGCAGATCACGACGACCCTGCCGAAAGCGAAAGAGCTGAAGGCTGTCGCCGACAAGCTGATCACGCTTGGCAAGAAAGGCGGTCTCTCGAACCGTCGTCTCGCCGCCGCCCAGCTCAAGGAAGCCGATGTGGTCGTGAAGCTGTTCGACACGCTGGCCGATCGCTACAAGACCCGCAATGGCGGTTACACGCGCGTTCTGAAAGCTGGCTTCCGCCACGGCGACAACGCTCCGCTGGCGATCATCGAGCTGGTTGATCGCGACGTCGACGCCAAGGGCGCCGATGACCGCGCGCGCGCCGAAGCTGCTGCCGAGGCCGGCGAAGAGTAGCCGCTTCCTGATCCGACAAGTTTGGAAAGGCCGCCCCGAAACGGGCGGCCTTTCTGCTTTGGGTATTGTCCCTCAGCTGCCTCAATGCCTTGCTTGCGCCGAATTCTGCGCCTTACTTCCCCAAATCCGGGCCGCGCGCATGAGAGCGCTGCGCCAGGCGAAGTTGAGGCAAGGCGTGGAGTGGCCGGCATGAACCGCCAGAACATTATTCTCGTGGCGTCCGCCGCGGTCGTCACGGCCCTCGCGATGCTCGCGGTGCCTGCCATCGGCCAGCTGGCCAATCAGGCGCCTGCGCCAGCGGCGTCCGCTCCGCCGCCCGATCCCGCCCCGCAGGACCGCGCCGTGCCCGAGAGCGCAGCGGCTGTGCAGCAATCCTTCGCTCCCATCGTCAGACGGACGGCGCCGGCGGTGGTGAACGTCTATTCCAGCGTGAACATCACGCGCTCGAACTGTCCCTATGCCAGCGATCCGATGTGGGCGTTCCTCTATTGCGGCAACAACACCCAGACGCGGTCGGAGAAAGTCGACAACTCGCTCGGTTCGGGCGTGATCGTGGGATCGGACGGCGTCATCGTCACCAACCTTCACGTCGTCGAGCAGGGGCAGGAGTTCCGCGTCGCACTCACGGATCGGCGCGAATTTCCCGCCGAACTGGTGATGAAGGATTCCAAGACGGATCTCGCCATCCTGCGCATCGACACCAAGGGCGAAACGCTGCCGACGCTTCAGTTCGCCGATACGCGCGGCCTGCAGGTGGGCGATCTCGTGCTCGCCATCGGCAACCCGTTCGGCGTGGGCCAGACGGTCACCAGCGGCATCGTCTCGGCTATCGCGCGAACTGATGTGGGCGTCTCCGATTTCTCGTCCTTCATCCAGACGGATGCATCGATCAATCCGGGCAATTCCGGCGGCGCGCTCGTCGACATGCAAGGCCGCCTCGTCGGCGTGAACACGCTGATCTTCTCGCGCGGCGGCGGCTCGAACGGCGTCGGCTTCGCCATTCCCTCCGAGATGGTGAAGCGCGTTGTCGATGCAGCGGTGCATGGCGGCTCGCTGGTGCGTCCGTGGATCGGCGCGAAAGGCGTGACCGTCGACAATACGAAGGCGGCTGCCCTCGGGCTCGATCGTCCGCGCGGCGTGCTGATCTCAGCCGTCTATTCCGGCGGCCCTGCCGACAAGGCGGGGCTCAAGGAAGGCGACGTGGTGCTCACGGTCGATGGCCGCGAAGTGTTCGATGATCG
Organism: uncultured Rhizobium sp.; assembly: GCA_964529555.1. Classification (GTDB taxonomy): domain Bacteria; phylum Pseudomonadota; class Alphaproteobacteria; order Caulobacterales; family Hyphomonadaceae; genus UBA7672. The sequence continues at coordinate 440 of CAZGWV010000189.1, read as the reverse complement.
CGGCATGAAGTTCATTGCGGCGACCAAGGCGGAGGGCGAGACGACGACGCTGTCGATCCTGCGCAACGGCCAGCCGCGCGACATCTCCGTGCGCCTTGCCGCGCCTCCCGGCGCGTCGAAAGCCGAAGTGGTGCAGGTGAGCGGGCAGAACCCGTTCACGGGCGCCGTCGTGGCCGAACTGTCGCCGGCGCTGGCCGAGGAGCTTGGCCTCGATGCCTTCAACGGCGGCATGTGGGTCTATAGCGTTCCTCCGCGCACCATCGCCCGCAATGTCGGCTTCCAGCCGGGCGACATCATCCGCGAGATCAATGGCGCGACCATTCGCACCAAGACCGATTTCGAAGGCGCCTTGAAGAAAGCCGAAACGACACCGCCCGCCACCTGGCGCCTGGCCACGGAACGCAACGGCCAGCGTATCGAGTCGGAACTGCGGGGGCGCT
>CAZGWV010000188.1:2319-3841 GCA_964529555.1 uncultured Rhizobium sp. | reverse complement strand
GGGGCGGGCCTTCGCTGGTTGGGTGTTTCGGTCGATCAGCCGTCGATGGGGCCGCGGTCGAAGCCGGCGGCGGCGGCGGCGGCTGCGATTTCCTGGGCGGCTTCGTCGCTGGCGGCCTTGTCGGCGGCTTGCGCGGCGGCGATGACGTTCTCGCCCTTGGCCTGACGGTCAGCTTCGTCCGGCGAGCGGGCGACGTTGACGGTCAGTTTGAACGACACTTCCGGGTGCAGGCGGATGGTGACCTCATGCAGGCCGATCGACTTGATCGGCGTGTTGAGAACCACGTGCCGGCGCTCGATCTTGTGGCCCTTGGCCGCCGCTGCTTCGGCGATGTCGCGCGCGGCGACCGAACCGTAGAGCTGGCCGGTTTCGCCGGCCTGGCGGATGAGGATGTAGCTTTCGCCTTCGAAGCCGGTTGCGTCCGACTCGGCCACGGCGCGAGCCTTGGCGTTGCGGGCTTCGATGGCGGAGCGCTCGCGCTCGAACCGGGCCTTGTTGGCGTCGGTTGCAAGGAGAGCCTTGTGCTGCGGGAGAAGGTAGTTACGGGCAAAGCCGTTCTTGACCTTCACCACTTCGCCGATGGCGCCGAGATTCTCGACGCGCTCGAGGAGGATGACTTCCATGGGATGCTCCCTCCCTACTTCACGAGATACGGAAGCAGCGACAGGTGCCGGGCGCGTTTGATCGCCTGGCTGAGTACGCGCTGCTTCTTGGCGGAAACGGCCGTGATACGGGCCGGGACGATCTTGCCCTTCTCCGAGATGTAGCGCTGGAGAAGTTTGACGTCCTTGTAGTCGATCGCCGGGGCGTCAGCGCCGGAGAACGGGCACACCTTGCGCCGGCGGCCGAACGGGCGGCGCGAGGGCAGGTTGGCGATATTGATTTTCTGTTGGGCCATTGTGTTGTGCTCCTATCGCCTAGCGGTCGCGCGGGGGACGGGGCGGACGGTCGCCGAAATCACGGGGCGGACGGTCGCCGCGGGGCGGACGATCACCGAAACCGCCGCCGCCGAAGCCGCCGCCGAAGTCCTCGTCACGGCGCTTGCGCTCGTCACGATCCTTGCGGGCGATCACGGGCGAGGGCTCGTCGGTGAGCGCATCGACCTTCACGGTGAGGAAGCGCAGCACGTCTTCGTTGATGCGCAGGCGGCGCTCGATCTCGTGGATCACGGCGCCGGGGGCGTCGATGTTGATCAGCGAGTAGTGCGCCTTGCGCGACTTCTTGATCGGGTAGGACAGGTTGCGCAGGCCCCAGTACTCGGTCTTGCCGACCTTGCCCTGGCCTTCGGTGACGATCCTGGTGATGTCTTCCACCAGCGCGTCGACCTGTTGTGGGGAGATGTCGGGTCGCGTGACGACCACGTGTTCGTAGAAAGCCATATTTTATCCCTTCTCGGAGGGGCGGCGCCGGCATGCCGAAGGGCGGCAAGCCAACGATGGATCCCGCGCGCCCGATATGGACCGGAGGACCGCCTCTCACTGGAAGCGGCGGGCTATACGCGAATACCGGGCGGAATCAAGCG
>CAZGWV010000188.1:0-2219 GCA_964529555.1 uncultured Rhizobium sp. | reverse complement strand
ACCGCCTCTCACTGGAAGCGGCGGGCTATACGCGAATACCGGGCGGAATCAAGCGATATGCGGAAAAGCGGGGATTTTCGACGGTGGAGTGCGCAGGCGGAACGATATGTTCCGTCTAATGGGCCTCCGGGTGCGGATAATCCTGCTTTCGGTGCGGCGGGCGTGCTGCGTCCATCGACGCGCGAGGCCGGTCCGGCTTCGGGCCGCAGATGGCGGCCTGCCCCTTACAGGTGTAGCCTGCGCGCAGAGGCGCCGCTGGAAGTTGTCCCGGACGGACCCGGATGGGGAGTGAAGCACATGATGAAATTCCTGGTTGCTGCCGTGGCGCTGGCTTCGCTGGGCGCGTGTAAGAGCCTGGAAGACCGGCTCGGGCTGAACATTCCGACCTATGTCGTGGACCTGCAGCCGGGCGCGGGGATCACGTCGACGGGATCGGGCGACGGCATTGCGACGCTCGACACCGAGACCAACGAGCTTGGCTACACCATCAACTACAAGGACCTCTCGAGCGCGGCGACGATGGCGCACATTCATGGTCCGGCGGATGAGGGCGCGAATGCGGGCGTGGTCGCGCCGCTGGCGGCGCCGACGGGAACGCAGGTGGTCGGCAAGGTCACGCTGACGGACGCGCAGATCGCGGAGCTGAATGCGGGCAGATACTATGTGAACATCCACACGGACACGAACAAGGGCGGGGAGATCCGCGGGACGCTCAAGCCGTTCGTGATGCCTGAGGTTAGAGTCGAGCGCTGAGGCGCAGGATCTTGCCTCCCTCGCGCATGCGGGGGAGGTGGATCGCGCCCTCTTGGGCGCGAGACGGAGGGGGTCTCACGACGGAGGGCTGCCGAAAGACCCCCTCCGTCTCGCCGCGAAGACGCGGCGATCCACCTCCCCCAGTCGCGGGGCGACTGAGGGAGGCAAGGCGCCCTGTCCCTTGCGTCTCCGAACCCTAGTTTCTAGGAAGCCTGATCGTTCGATTCCCCGGAGTTCCCATGTCGTTTGCTTTCATCTTCCCCGGCCAGGGCTCTCAGGCGGTGGGCATGGGGAAGGAGTTGGCGGATGCGTTTCCGGCGGCCAAGGCGGTGTTCGACGAGGTGGATGCGGCGCTCGGCGAGAAGCTGTCGGAGTTGATCTGGGGCGGGCCGATCGAGACGCTTACGCTTACGGCGAATGCGCAGCCGGCGTTGATGGCGGTGAGCCTTGCGGCGGCGCGGGCGCTGGAGGCCGGGTTTGGCGTGAAGGTATCGCAGGCGGCGTTCGTGGCCGGGCATTCGCTGGGCGAGTATTCGGCGCTGGCGGCGGCTGGCGCGTTGTCGGTGACAGATGCGGCGCGGCTGTTGCGCAAGCGCGGCGAGGCGATGCAGGCGGCGGCGCCTGCGGGCACGGGCGCGATGGCGGCGCTGATCGGCAAGGTCGATGTCGAGATCGCGGAGATCGTCGCGCTGGAAGGTTCGGCGGCGGGGACTGTGGTGGTCGCCAATGACAACAATGCCGGGAACGTCGTGATCTCGGGATCGAAGGCGGGCGTCGAGGCGGCGATTGCGGCGGCGAAGGCGAAGGGCGTGAAGGCGATTCCGTTGCCGGTGTCGGCGCCGTTCCATTCGCCGCTGATGGCGCCGGCGGCTGTCGCGATGGAAGAGGCGCTGGCGGCGGCGAAGATTGCGAAGCCGGTCGTGCCTGTGGTGGCGAACGTGACGGCGCGGCCGATTTCGGAGCCGGTGGATATTCGCCGCCTGCTGGTCGAGCAGGTGACGGGCCGCGTGCGCTGGCGCGAGAGCGTGCAGTGGATGGCCGAGACGCCCGAGAAGGGCGGCGGCGGTGTTGCGACGTTCGTCGAGACGGGCGCGGGCAAGCAGTTGTCAGGCATGGTGAAGCGCAATGCGCCGGAGGCGGCGACGGTGGCGCTGAACGTGCCGGCTGATCTGGAAGCGTTTGCGAAGTCGCTGGGGTAGGCGGCTGGGGCTAACCACGGGGGTCATTCTCGGGTAAGCCGGAGGCGCATCCCGAGAATCCCGGTTGGATCGGGTTCGGAATTCGACGAGTTCTCTTGTGGCGCCAACCGAGATCCTCGGGACACGCCCGAGGATGACTCCACGAGAGCAGGAGAGATTTCATGTTCAACCTGACAGGGCGCTATGCGCTGGTGACGGGCGCTTCCGGCGGCATCGGCGGGGCGGTGGCCAAGGCGCTGGCTGACGCTGGCGCGAAGGTGGCGTTGT
>CAZGWV010000187.1:0-3968 GCA_964529555.1 uncultured Rhizobium sp. | reverse complement strand
GGGATGACAAGCTGTGGTGAGCCGAAAGCCGGAGCCTACTGAACCGCGCCGAGGCGGAGTTCGCGGGCTTTGGCGAGGATGGCGTCTTCGAGGGCAATGTTGGTTTCCGGCGCGACGGCGGCCGTGATCCACTGGCCGTTGACGAGCGTTTCACGGAACACGGCGGCCGAGATGCCGTCGGCGCGAAGCCGGGTGTCGAGGATGTAGACGGTGGCCTTCATGCGCTCGTCGGCCTTGCCGGGATTGCCGTACCAGTCGGTGATGATGACGCCGCCATACGGGTCGGCCGAGGTGATCGGCATGAAGGAGAGCGTGTCGAGCGAGGCGCGCCAGAGGAAAGCGTTGACGCCGATGCCGCCGGTGTCGCGCGAGCCCATGTCGGCGCTGGAGGCCGAGGACGTGTTCGCCGTGCTCGATCCGAAGATGGAGCAGGCGCCCGCAGAGAGGGCGGCGGTAGCGATGAGGGCGGCAGCGGCCACGCGGAAAACCATAGGATCGTCACTCCGTTACGCACCACCCGGTCGCCGGGCGGGGGCCACCTGGCTCCCGTGCCTGGCTCCCTGGGGAGCATTTCCTTAGCTTCGAGGCGCCGGTGCGCGCAAGACCTGCGCGCTGTTAGCCTCCCCCTAGCACCTGTTGGTGCTAGATCGTTCCCTGAACGACGATTGCGGAGGAATTCTGGCATGTCCCGGCCCAGCAGGTTTGTAATGTCCGCAGTCCTCACAGGAATGGGGCTGGCCGCCCCGGCCTTTGCGCAGGATGGGGAGTGGGACGTCAAACATGACGTTGTGCTGGTGAGTTCGGCGGTGGATTCGGGCGATGCGCTGGCCCCGGCGGCGGATGGGCTGATGGTTTCGGGGCTGGTGACGGTCACGCGCGAGGACACGTTCGACAACGGCTTCACGCTCGGGTGGAAGCTGGCGGGCCGGTATGAGCGCGATGCGCCGTCGCGGCCGGCGTTTGCGGGCGCGCTGGGCGGATGCCCGGCGGCGAACCCGGCGTGTCCGGGGGCGGGCGGACTGTCGCCGGTCTCGCCGGCCACGGGCGTCGCGGCGGGCGGATCGACGCTGGATGAAGAGGGATTCGTGGTGCTGGAGGCGGCGAATGTCAGCCTGCTGACGCCGTGGGGCGAGGGCGTGCTGGGCGTCGATGCGGGCGTGGCGAGCCGGCTGGATGCGCGGGCGCCCAATGTTCTGCGGCGGGTGTCGGTCCTCTCCACGGGGCTCGATCCGACGGGGATTTCCATCGTGCGGGCGAGGAATGACGTGACCGGCGGGTCGGCCAAGGCGAGCTATATGAGCCCGCGCTGGCTGGGGCTGCGGGTGGGGGCGTCCTACACGCCGCAGGCCGACCGGCGTTCGGCGGATTACGATCCGCGCGTGGAAGGTCCGGGGCTGGTGGGCGCCGAGCTTGAGGATGTGTGGGAGGGCGCGGTGTCGTTCGCGCGCCAGTTCGCCGAGCAGGATCTGCGGGTGCGGGCCGCCGTCACATATTCCGGCGCGGATTCGGGCGCGGGCGTGCCGGCGTTCGGCGGATACGAAGCCTGGGGCGCGGGTCTGGAGCTGGAGCACGGGGAATGGACCGGCGGGGTGCGCTGGCTCTCCAGCAACAATGCCTGGGCGGCGGGCTCGGGCGACTATGAGGCGTGGGAGGCCGGGCTGGTCTATCAGGCTGAAGGTTGGCGGGTGGGCGTTGAGGCCGGATGGGCCGAGGACGATCTTTCCGTAACGGAAGGTACGTCATGGCTTGTCGGGGCGGGCTGGGACGTTAACGAATACGTTAATCTGGGTGTCGGATGGGCTGCCTCCGAAACGAAGCTGCCCGTCCCTGCAGGGCCCGTCCCAGGCCATAGAAATGCCCGCAATGACGGGCTTCTGGTTGAGCTAAGTGTGCGGAATTAGTGACACTTCCCGGAGAAATGCTCCCTGGGAGGCTCCAATTAATTCCTGTTAACTTTTGTACAGCAAGACGTGCGTATTATGTGCGTGAACGAGGGCAGGACATGCGAATTTCCGCATCCATCTTTTGTCTCGCCGCCACGCTGGTAGCGGCCCCGGCTTTCGCCCCTGCCTTTGCGCAGGCGAAGCCGGCCCAGCCCGCGCAACCGCTTGCGCAGGGAACCCGTCCGGCCGCCGAAGACCAGGACGCCGGCGTGTTCACGTTCGGCTTTGGCCTGTCGAAGGATGAATCCGAGCGCACGCTGCTTCCCGTTGGCCCGATCGCCAGGGATTCGGTGGCGCTGACCTGGAAGCCGGCCAGCAACTGGGACATCACGCTCGACCTCACCAGCCGTTCGCCGAACGACCTGCCCAACCAGCTCTTCCCGCGGGAAGAAGTGACCGCCGGCGTGACCTATCAGGTCTCCCCGCGCTTCCGTCTCGGCGGCGGCGTCACCGTGCGCGGCGACTCGCTGGCGGACTCGCTGTCGAACCCGGCCGCCATCGGACGCGAGGGCAGCGAAGCGTCGGTGAAGATCGAGTCGGCGTTCTCGTTCTAGAGTTCTTCCAACAATCTCGACTGTCATTCCCGACGCACTCCGGAAACGCGCAGCGTTGTCCGGAGGGTGAGCGGGAACCCAGGGGCGACACACACCTGTGCTTGCGGCTCCTGGGTTCCGGCTCGCGCTGACGCGCGTCCGGAATGACAGTGTTGGGTGTTGCGCCTAACCCCACCCCTCCACCACGGCGTCGATCGCGGCCCAGCCGGCGGCGTGGTGCATGGCGCGGGCGGCGTTGCGGGGGTTGAGGCCGCCCAGCGCGTAGACGGGCAGGCCGGCCTTGCGGGCGAGTTGGCGGAAGCGGAGCGCGCCGAGGGGTTTGCCGGCGCTGGGGCTGCGGCTGGGGAAGACGGCTGAGACGATGACGGCGTCGACGCCGAGACGGCGGGCGCGGGCGATGGCCTGCGCGCTGTGGGCGGAGGCGGTTTCGATGCCGTGGGCGCGGCGGCCGGTGAGGCGGGCTTCGGGCCAGTGGACGCCGTCTGCGCCGATGCGGGCGGCGAGGGCGGGGTCGGCGGAGACGAGCAGGATGAGGCCGCGCTGCCTGCACAGGCGCGAGAGGGCGCGGCCGGTCTCGAGGCGGTCGGGCTCGCCGAAATGGCGCCATATGACGCCCATGCCGCGCGGCAGGCGCTGCACGATGCGCAGGATGTCGGGCGTGCGCACGGGGTCGGTGAGCCAGAGGGCGCGGGGCAGGATCTGGCCGCTGCGGGCGCGGGCGGGTGTGGCGAGGCGCGCGGCGGCGAGGAGCTTGCGACGGATCGCGGCTTGCGGACGGGCCGATTTCAAATGAGAGAAAGGCATGGACGTCTTCTCGGAAATATCCGCGGCGCGTGACGATGTTCTTGCGCGCATCCACGCCGCCGCCAAGAGCGCGGGGCGCGATCCTTCAGCCGTCGGGCTGGTGGCCGTGTCGAAGGTGCAGCCCGAGGAGCGGGTCGCAGCGATGCTGGCGGCGGGCCAGCGCGTGTTCGGCGAGAACCGCGTGCAGGAGGCGGAAGGCCGCTGGGCTGCGCGGCGTGCTGGTTTCTCCGATCTGGAGTTGCGGCTGATCGGGCCGCTGCAGTCGAACAAGGCGCGCGAGGCTGTCGAGCTGTTCGATGTGATCGAGACGCTGGACCGCGAGAAGCTGGCGGGGGCGCTGGCGGATGCGTGCGCGAAGGTTGGGCGCGCGCCGCGTCTCTATGTGCAGGTCAACACAGGCGAGGAAGAGCAGAAGGCGGGCGTGGCGCCGCTGGAGGCCGATGCGTTCATCGCGAAGGTGCGCGGTGAGTATGGCTTTGCGGTCGAGGGGCTGATGTGCATTCCGCCGGCGGAGGAGCCGGCGGGTCCGCACTTTGCGCTGCTGGCGAAGATCGCGGCGCGCAATGGCGTGGCGAAGCTGTCGATGGGGATGAGCGCGGATTACGAGATCGCGGTGATGTTTGGGGCGACGAGCGTGCGGGTTGGGTCGGCTTTGTTTGGGGCGCGG
>CAZGWV010000186.1:0-4098 GCA_964529555.1 uncultured Rhizobium sp. | reverse complement strand
CTCGAAGCCGCCCGCTATCTGCGCGAGATGATAAAGGGCGGCGGCTATCGCGCAGCCCTGCTCGACGGCATCACCGGCTCGGGAAAAACCGAAGTCTATTTCGAAGCCATCGCCGAGGCCCTGCGCAGCGACCCCGAAGCGCAGATCCTCGTCCTCTTGCCTGAGATCGCGCTGACGCAGGCCGTCACCTCCCGCTTCGAGGAGCGCTTTGGCGCGACGCCTGCCGAATGGCATTCCGCCGCCGGTTCCGCCGCTCGCCGCCGCGTCTGGCGCGAAGTCGCGGCGGGCAGGGCGCGCATCGTCGTCGGCGCGCGCTCGGCGCTGTTCCTGCCTTTCAAGAAGCTCAAGCTCATCGTCATCGATGAGGAACACGACCAGTCCTACAAGCAGGAAGACGGCGTCATCTATCACGCCCGCGATCTCGGCGTGCTGCGCGCCTCGATGGAGCCATGCTCCATCGTCCTCGCTTCGGCGACGCCCGCGCTCGAAACGATGTGGAATGCGCAAGCGGGCCGCTATTCCCACCTCCGTCTCAGCGCGCGCCCCGGCCTCGCGCGCCTGCCCACGATCACGCTCGCCGACATGCGCGCCGCGCCGCCCGAACCGGGCCGCTGGATCGGGCCCGATCTCACAGCCGCCATCGAGGAAACGCTCGCCGCGAAGGAACAGGCGCTGCTCTTCCTCAACCGCCGCGGCTACGCCCCGCTGGTCCTCTGCCGCGCCTGTGGCGAGCGCCTGAAGGCGCCCGATTCCGACAGCTGGCTGGTCGAGCATCGCTACACGCAAATGCTGGTCTGCCACCTCACGGGCTACACGATGCGCAAGCCGCTGGAATGTCCGCACTGTCACGCCAAGGGCGCGCTCACCAGCGTCGGCCCCGGCGTCGAGCGTCTCGCGGAAGAAGTCCACACCCGCTTTCGCGGATCGCGCGTCGAAGTGCTCTCGTCCGACACCGTCACCTCGCCCGACAACCTGCGCGAGTTGATCGCGCGCATGGAAGCGGGCGACATCGATATCCTCATCGGTACGCAGATCGTCGCCAAGGGCCACAACTTCCCGACGCTCACACTCGTGGGCGTGGTCGACGCCGACGCCGGCCTGCGCGGCGGCGACCTCCGCGCCGGCGAGCGCACTTTCCAGCTGCTCCAGCAAGTGGCAGGTCGCGCCGGCCGCGCCGAGAAACCGGGCCGCGCGATCATCCAGACCTACTCACCCGAAAGCCCCGCCATCGCGCTGCTGGCTGCCGGTGATCGCGACGCCTTCCTCGCGCACGAGATGGACCAGCGCCGCCTCGTATCCTTCCCGCCCTTCGGCCGCCTTGGCGCCGTCATCGTTTCCGCGCCCAGCGCCGAACAGGCCGACGAAGCCGCAAGCCTCCTGGGCGAGAACCAGCCCAACGCCGCCGGCGTCGAAGTCTGGGGCCCCGCGCCCGCGCCCATCGCCATCCTCCGTGGTCGCCACCGCCGCCGCTTCCTCATCCGCTCGGATCGCAATGTCGATCTCTCCGCCTTCCTCGCCGCCTGGCGCGAGCGCGTGAAACTGCCCTCCGCCGTCCGCGTTACGCTCGATGTGGAGCCTTATAGCTTCATGTAAGAAAGTGCGCGTTTCACCGATGGAGTCATTCTCGGGTAACCCCGGGAGCGCGAAGCGCTATCCGGGGGCATCCCGAGAATCCCGGTTGATAGCCGCAAGGGGACAACCAGCGAGTCCCATCGCCGGTCGAACCGCGATTCCCGGAACGCGCGCTTCGCGCTTGCCCGAGAATGACTCCACGAGTACGTGCGCATGACGGAGATTGAGACATGAAGAGCGCGAAGAGGGGCAAGGTCGGATCGAGCTTCGACTCCTTCCTGAAGGCGGAAGGCGTCTATGCAGTAACGCAGTCGATTGCGATTGCGCGTGTACTGGCCTTGCGCGCCAAGGCGCCAGCCGCACGCTGAAGTTCGAGTCATTGCAAAAAACAAAAACGCAGGCACCTTCTGGAGGTGGCCTGCGTCAGTTTCATTGACGGTCCGCCGGCTTCTGTTGGCGCGGCTTGGAGCTCCGGGGGGATTGAGCGACCGTCAGATCCCGTGGGTGTTACTTCACCCGCACGCCATTCATCATGGCGAGCTGGAACACGCCGATATCGCCCGGTCCGATACGGTCATAAGCGGCCTGCAACTCGGCGCGGATCGGCTCGAGCGCATGATTGGCCGCGCTCTCCGCCGCGTGCGCGCCATTCCAGTCCGCTTTCGCGATCAGCGGATCGACCTCTGCGAGGAAAGCCTTGCCGACAGCGTGAACCTTGCCGCACGCGGCCTCGATCGCGTTCTCGACGGCCTGCCGGTCGAACGTGGTGCGCACCTTCGAGAGATCGAATTCGTAGCGCCCGTCCTTCGGAATGTAGACATCGCCGAACACCGCAACGCGCGCATCGACATTGTTCGCGCCCAGCGCCGATTCCACCATGAACTGGCCAGGCTCATGGCGCCAGCCAGCGCCGAAGCGGGCATAGACGCCGCTGGCCGGACAGAGCGCCGCGATCTTCGTGTTCACCAATTTGTCGAACGCGACCTGGGCTGCGTGATGCTTGCGCATCAACGGCTCGTACTGCGCTTTCATAAAGGCGATGTCTTCTGGCGTCGCCACAGTGTCGGCTTCCGGCGCAGGCGCAGGTTCGGGGCTCGCTTTGATGTCGGCGGCGTTCGCCTGCATCTGTGCGATCATCATCGTGATCTGCACTTCGCTCATGGGAGCAAGGCTGGCTTCCAGCTGCTGGCGCGCGATGGGCTGCAGCGCGGGATCGACGGTCTTCAGCACAAGCTCGATTGCGCGCAACTGGTCTGGCCGGAGCTTGATCGCGCCGCCGAGTTGAGCCTCGCTGGACGTCGGCGCCAGGAACACGGCCGCCATGCAGACAGCCGCCAGCGGATAGAGAAAGCGCATGCGCGGCCGGGTCGCGTCTTGCATGACCTGGGTGGAGGGGAGGGGCAGGTGGGTCGTCATCGGAAGATTTCCTTCTTCTCTTTTTTATGTTGCCGGCGCCGGATATTCCGTGTCGCCGGGGGGAGGTCTGGTCGCCGGAACTACTTCGCAGCCGGCGCCTGCGGAACGAACGGGATGTGCATGCGATCGGGCGCAATGCCGGGCGAAAGCGCGGCGGGCGCCGGCTCGCCGGCGGCGCCGAGCGAATGGATGTAGGCGTAGATCGCGCCGAGGTCGGCATCGCTCATCGCCTGAAGGCTCGGCCACGGCATGGGCGGGCGGCCCTGGCCCTTGCGCGCCATCTCGATGAACTGCTCTTCGTCCATGTTCTGGAAGGCGAGGCGCAGGTTCGTGGGATAGCTCACGCCCCACGGGCCGGAATAGCCGACATCGCCGCCCGTCAGCCAATCGGCTTCCGGCATGGCCTCGCCCGTCATCATCAGGCCCTCGACATAGCCGGGCGTGTGGCAGTCATTGCAGCCGCCGATCTTCACGAGATAGCGCCCCGCCTCAATCCGGGTTTCGGCTTTCACATGGATGGCGGGAACGGCGCCTGCTTCGGGCGTCGGCGAGGCGGTCGCCCCGCCACAGCCCTGCAGGGCGAGAAGTCCGGCGATCGCCACGAAGGCGGCGTGCATGCGGATATCGGTGGTGTGCGTCGTCATAGGTGCTTCCTTTCGCCGGCGTGGATCGCCGGTCGCTGCTTGTTTGGCGTTGCTCGTATCTTCGTCTGCCGGCCGAGGCTTTTGCCTTCTGGGAGGACCGGCGTTTCGGTATCAGATGGCCTGGCGGCCGGTGTCGATCATGCGCGTTCCTCTTTCCTGGCTTCTTGTGTTTTCCTTATGCCAATGCCCTGGGCCTGCACGGCGCTGCGCCAGCCATAGAAGCCCGCGTGAACCTCGTCCCAGGTCGGCAGCGACTTCATCGTGTTGAGCCAGCGCCACACATTGCTCCACGGCCGCAGGTCGAAATCGACCAGCTCGCCCGACGTGGCGAGGCAGGCGCCGAAATAGTCCGCGATGGTGATCTCGTCGCCGCAGATGAACGGCTTCGCGCCGATCCACGCATCCAGAGCCCGCAGGCGGCGCGTGGCGCGCGGCTCGTGCAGGGCGATGAACTGCTGCTGGGCCT
>CAZGWV010000185.1:0-4099 GCA_964529555.1 uncultured Rhizobium sp. | reverse complement strand
CTGAACACATCCTTCGAGACGATCGCTTCGCGATCCCTCAGGATGAGGCCGGCGGGCCTCGATCCATTTCTACACCAACAGGCCTCATCCTGAGGTATCGGCGCATAGCGCCGATAGTCTCGAAGGATGCATTCACCGCACCGAAGCCCCCGCGCCCCCAATCCATCGCCCCGCCCCACGGAACGATCCCCAAAACCGCGCGTTGCCTTGGTCGGTTCGGACATCGGAGAACCCCCATGAAATCGCTTCTGCTCGCACTCGCCGCCATTTCCGCCGTCGCGCTGGCGGCCTGCGAAGAAAAGAATCCGGTCGAGAAAGCCGCTGACGAGATCGAAGACGTCATCGACAAAGCCAACTAGGCCAATCCCGGACCATCACGGCGCGGCCCCGCGGAACACGCCCGGTCGCGTCGCCGGGTCCCGGTGACATTCCCCGCCCCAGACGCTACCTGTTCCGTCAGAGGAACAGCTCATGCCCCAAGCCTTCCATGCCTAAGTCCCTGATCACCGGCGCCTATCCCGCCTCCCGCCTGCGCCGCCTGCGCCAGCATGACTGGTCGCGCCGCCTCGCCCGCGAGACGAAGCCGAGCCCCGACGACATCGTCTGGGGCATGATCGTCCACGACGGCAAGGAGCCCCGCGTCCCCGTCAAGACCATGCCCGGCGTCGACCGCCTCAATGTCGATGAAGCCGCGAAAGCCGCCGTCCGCGCCCGCGAGCTGGGCATCCCCGCCATCGCCATCTTCCCCTACATCAGCGCCGGCAAGAAGAACGAAGGCGGCGACGAAGCCGTGAACCCCGACGGCCTCATCCCCACCGTGATCCAGGCCATGAAAGCCGCCGCCCCCGAAGTCGGCATCGCCTGCGACGTGGCGCTCGACCCGTTCACCAGCCACGGCCATGACGGCCTGCTGAATGACGACGGCTACGTCCTCAACGACGAGACCGTCGCCGTCCTCACCGAACAGGCCCTCGTCCAGGCCCGCGCCGGGGCGGACATCGTCGCCCCCTCCGACATGATGGACGGCCGCATCGGCGCCATCCGCGACATGCTGGACGTGGAGGGCTTCGAGAACACGATGATCCTCTCCTACGCCGCCAAATACGCCTCGTGCTTCTACGGCCCCTACCGCGACGCCGTGGGCACCGCCTCCGTCCTCAAGGGCGACAAGAAAACCTACCAGATGGATTTCGGGAACACCGAGGAGTCCCTGCGCGAAGTCGCCATGGACCTCCAGGAAGGCGCCGACATGGTGATGGTGAAGCCCGGCCTGCCCTATCTCGACATCGTCCAGCGCGTCTCGTCGGAATTCGGCGTCCCCACCCTCGTCTTCCAGATCTCCGGCGAATACGCGCAGATCAAGGCCGCCGCCGCCGCCGGCTGGCTGGATGAAGACCGCGCCATCGTCGAAACCCTGTCCGCCTTCAAACGCGCCGGCGCCTCCGGCGTCATCACCTATTTCGCCGAACGCGCCGCCCAGCTGCTGGGCCGCTGAGTCCTCCCTCGCCGAAGGCGGGGGAGATGGATCGCGGCATAGCCGCGAGACGGAGGGGGCTGGCCGCGAAGCGGCCGGATCAGGCCGCGCGCCCCTCAAACCGCCCCCGTATCCACCGCCCGACGCCATACGCTACTGCGATCCCAACACAATCGGCAATGAAATCCACGACATCGGCAGATCTCCCGAGGTCGCTGCGCCACTGCGCCCACTCGATCCCCGCCCCCAGCACCACCATGTGCGCCAGCCAGAACCATAGATAGCGCTTGGGCAACACCAGCACGCCCGGCCCCGTCAGGCACGCAAACGCCAGCGCATGGAAAATCTTGTCCTGAAACGGTATCGACGGCGGCGGCCCGTCCACCGGCGCGATGAACATCAGCGCCGCCACCGCCATGCCGAAACCCGATACGGCCCCCAGCGCCAGAAACAGCATCCCCAGACGGTTCGCCATCATGCCCTCCCTGCAGTCCTTCAGTCCGGCTCTATCGACAGACTCACCCGAATGATATTAATCCCACCTCTCCGCGCCGCTCCCCTCAACACCATCCGCCGCCCTGGTTGACAGGCCGATGCCGACCGTCCGCCAGATGACCGCCCCGGACCATCCCCGATGCCCGCGATCCGCAACATGGAGCCCGGCGATATCGACGCCCTGATGGCGATCGAGACGGCCTGCTTCGCTGCGGGTTACGCCGACAAGATGATGTCAGCCGAAGATTTCGCCGAAATCCCCGGCGACGAACACGCCGCCCTGTTCTGCGCCGTCGAGAATGGAGAGGTCGCCGGCTACGCGCTCCTCCTGCTCGAAGACGGCGCCGCCAGTTTCGACAGCCTCGCCGTTTCTCCCGCCCATCAGGGCAAGGGTTTCGGCGAGAAACTCTTCCGCCACGTCGAACGTTACTGCCACGACAACGCCATCCCGAGGCTCAACCTCGAGATCAAGGAAACCAACTACCCCCTGCTCAAGCGCTATCACGGCTACGGCTACACGTGCTTCGAGATCGAACCCGGCTTCTATGCCGATGGCTGGGGCGCAATCAGGATGCTGAGATACTTTGACCTCTGACTGGATACTGATCGCTGACGACCTGCGGGACCTCGCCGCCCTTGGCGCGCCGTTCCGCATGATGACCACACGCGACTATGTGCTCCAGCCCAGGCTGATGTCCGGCTCGCGCCCGAAGATCATCAACCTCGCCCGCAGCTACAACTACCAGACGGACGGATATTACGCCTCGCTCCTCGCCGAAGCGCGCGGCCACCGCGTCGTCCCCACCGTCGAAACCCTGCTCGACCTTCACGACCGCGACATCCCCGACGACACCGCCTCCATCCTCGAGGAACTGCTCAACAAGGCCATCGCCAGGGACCCCGCCACGCCCGCCCCCGAGCGCATCGTCGTCTGCTTCGGCGAAGTCGTGGACGAACGCTTCCGCAAATTCGGCCGCCAGTTGTTCGACTGGTATCGCGCCCCCGTCGTCACCGTCGCGACAGCGCCCAACGGCGCGCCCGGCCCCAACGATCCGGGCAAGGTCAGGGTCAAGCGCATCCGCATCACGCCCTTCACCCGCCTTGAGGACGACGAGCTCGGATTCTTCGTCAAGAGCCTCACGGCCTACACCGAGCGTTCGTGGAAGAGCCCGAAAGCGCGCGCCATCCCGAAATGGTCGATCGCCGTGCTGCACGACCCCAACGAGAAACTCGCCCCCTCGAACGTCGAAAGCCTGAAACACTGGGCCCGCCTCGCCGAGAAAGAAGGCGTCGAGATCGAGCCGATCACCCGGCGCGACTTCAACCGCCTGTCGGAATTCGACGCGCTGATGATCCGCGAGACCACCTCGATCAAGAACCACACCTACCGCTTCGCCCGCAAGGCGATGGCCGAAGGCATGCCCGTCATCGACGATCCCATCTCGATGATCCGCTGCACCAACAAGGTCTATCTCTGGGAGCGCCTGCAGGGCGCCGGCCTGCCCGCGCCCGAGACCATGATCGTCCAGGACAAGACCGACCTCGAGGAAGTGGCCGACCGCCTCAACTTCCCCGTCGTCCTCAAAATCCCCGATGGCTCCTTCTCGCGCGGCATCCGCAGGGCCCACTCGCTGCAGGAACTCCGCGAGATCGTGAAAGCCTTCCTTGAAGACAGCGACCTCTGCATCGCCCAGAAATTCGTTCCCACCGACTTCGACTGGCGCGTCGGCGTCCTCGACCGCCGCCCGCTTTTCGTCTGCCAGTACATGATGGCCCGCGGCCACTGGCAGATCATCAAACACCAGGAAGGCGCCGCCTCCGTCGAAGGCGGCCACAAGGCCATCCCCGTTGCCGAAGCTCCCGCCGACGTCGTCGACGTCGCCGTCCGCGCCGCCAACCTCATCGGCGACGGCTTCTACGGCGTCGACCTGAAATCCGGCCCCGACGGCCCCATGGTCATCGAAATCAACGACAACCCCAACCTCGACCACGGCGTGGAAGACGAAGCCGACCGCAATGTCTGGAACCACCTGACAGAGTGGTTCGTGAAACGGTTGAGCGCGTAACTCGTCGGCCCCTGAACACATCCTTCGAGACGATTGGCGCTATGCGCCACCCCCTCAGGATGAG
>CAZGWV010000184.1:0-4158 GCA_964529555.1 uncultured Rhizobium sp. | reverse complement strand
CATCTCGCGCGCCCCGCCTCCCTCATATCGAGGGAAGACAGTTGATCCCGCAGGGCGATGACGCCCGTGCGAACAGGAGCGTGCGCCCACCGCTGGCCCGCCCATGCATATCGGATAAGATCGTCCCCATGAGCGCCCCCGAACCCGAACAGCACGAAGGCTGGATCGTCATCGGCGACATCGCCTCACCCGATGCGCCATCGGACCTGAAGCCGCTCAGCGTGAAATTCGTCCACCATCCCGGCGCGCAGCAGCTCATCCTCTGGCTGCCGAAGCCGGCCCATCAGGGCTATGCCGAACTCTCCGTCGTTCGCGACGGCGTCGATATCGAACGCGGCCCGGTGACGAGCCGCATGAACGGCAGCGTGCAGATCCTCTTCCGCACCCTCGCATGGCCCCCCGGCGACTACGCTATCACCATCGCCCACGAGGAAGGCTGGCGCCACACCGTCAGCGTCACGAAATACGAGCCGGGCAGGGAGCCCGCACCACCGCCCCCGCTCCCGCCGCCGTCCGGCGACCATCCGCCCATCATCTACCGCGACGGCGTCGGCAACGTGATCCCGAACACCGATCTCGAAATGCGCGATGCCGCGATCCGCGATATCGGGCGCAAGCTCGGCCGCACGCTCGAATATGAGGGGACTTACCGCGCCGGCACGATCCATCTGATCGACGGCGACCGCCGCATCTCGTTCTGGCATGAGATGGCTGGCGGCGACATGAAGTTCTTCATCGACATCCCGCCGGTCGAGCACTGGGAAGCCCGCACCGGCGCGCCCCTGTCAGAGCGCGACGAGATTCTCGATTTCCTCGCAAGGCGCGTGCAGCAGGATCAGGCCCCCAACTGGACCTACAGGATCACGCCCAGCTCCATCGACTTCTATTGACGGGCTGGGAGCTGTAGATTGCCGCCATGCCAGACGATCCCGACAGCGAAATCCTGATCGAGATGAACCGCATCGGTTCGGCGATGGAAGTGCGCGCCATTTCCGCGGGCGATGGTCTGGAAATCAGCTTCTCCGCCCCCGCTGGCGCCGCGCGCTCGGACATCGAAAGGCTGGCGCGATCCAAGCTCGGCTATGTCCGCCGCAAGGCATCCGGCGCCGATGCGACGGGAAAGAAGCCAGACGGGAAGGGCGGCTGGATCGCCTAGCGCCCCTTGCGCACGCCCTTGCCCAGCCCGATCTTCTTCGCGAATTCGGAGCGGCGTTCGGTATAGGCCGGCGCCACCATCGGATAGTCCGCCGGCAGGCCCCAGCGTTTGCGGTACTCGTCAGGGCTCATGTCATAGCGCGAGCGCAGATACCGCTTCAGCATCGTCAGCTTCCGTCCGTCTTCCAGGCAGACGATGTAGTCCGGCGTCACCGAACGCGAGACAGGCACGGCCGGGCGCGGCTTGTCGTCGATGCGGGCCTCCCCCGCCCCGCTCAGCGCCGACACCGTCCTGTAAACAGACCGGATGACCTCGGGCAGGTTCTCCGTGGTGACCGCGTTGTTGGCGACAAACGAAGAGACGATGTCCGAAGTTGCGCGAAGCAGGTTTTCGTTCGTAAGTCCTTGATTGGCTGAAGATTCAGTCATCAATTCTGCCCACGCCACGCCGTTGCTGCGCAAAATGCGCCGCTCCCCAAGTGGAGGGGAAGAAACAATCAAGTCCCTGCTCAGTCCTTAAGGAGAAATACTGATTCTGATCTATCCCCCGAGAATGTTGGGGGCGTACCCGCTTGTTGTGACCAAGCGCGCCTTGCCAACGCGGCGCCCAGCCCGTATCGCCCGTCAAATTGCCCCGAAACATGCGGAGTCGCGCCGATGAGCCAGTCGAACGCCCTAACGGCAGGGTTCTTTTCGACGGGGCTCGCCGAGCTTGATCCCGCCGTCGCCAAATGGATCGGCGAGGAGCATGGCCGCCAGGGCCGCCAGATCGAGCTGATCGCGTCGGAAAACATCGTTTCGCGGGCCGTGCTGCAGGCACAGGGTTCGGTGCTCACCAACAAATATGCGGAAGGTTATCCGGGCAAACGCTATTACGGCGGTTGCGAATATGTCGACGAGATCGAGCAACTGGCCATCGAGCGCGCGAAGACGCTGTTCGGCGCGAAGTTCGCCAACGTCCAGCCCAACTCCGGCAGCCAGATGAATCAGGCGGTGTTCCTCGCCCTGCTGCAGCCGGGCGACACCTTCATGGGCCTCGATCTGAATTCGGGCGGACACCTCACGCACGGTTCTCCGGTCAATATGTCGGGCAAATGGTTCAAGGTCGCCTCCTACGGCGTGCGCAAGCAGGACAGCCTGCTCGACATGGATCAGGTCCGCGAGACCGCGCGCAGTGTGAAGCCCAAGCTGATCCTCGCCGGCGGCACGGCGTATTCGCGTTTCTGGGACTGGGCCGCGTTCCGCGCCATCGCCGATGAAGTCGGGGCCTACCTGATGGTCGACATGGCGCACATTGCCGGCCTCGTGGCGGGCGGCGTGCATCCCTCGCCCGTGCCGCACGCGCACGTCGTCACATCCACCACGCACAAATCCCTGCGCGGCCCGCGCGGCGGCCTGATCCTCACCAATGACGAGGATATCGCGAAGAAGATCAACTCCGCCGTGTTTCCGGGCCTGCAGGGCGGACCGCTGATGCATGTCATCGCCGGCAAGGCCGTTGCCTTCGGCGAAGCGCTGAAGCCGCAGTTCAAGGACTACGCCGCGCAGATCGTGACGAACGCCCGGACGCTCGCCGATGAACTCGTCAAGGGCGGCCTCGATATCGTGACGGGCGGCACCGATAACCACCTGATGCTGGTCGATCTCCGACCGAAGAAGGTGACCGGCAAGGCCACCGATCTGGCGCTCGACCGCGCCGGCATCACCTGCAACAAGAACGGCATCCCGTTCGATCCCGAAAAGCCGTTCGTTACCTCGGGCGTCCGTCTTGGCACGCCGGCCGGCACGACGCGCGGGTTCAGGGAAGAGGAATTCCGCCAGATCGCGCGCTGGATCAGCGAAGTGACCGACGCGCTGGCCAAGGGCGGCGACACGGCCGCTGTCGAAGAGAAAGTCCGCAAGGACGTGAAGTCGCTGACGGATCGCTTCCCGATCTACGCTGCGCCTTGGGGCTGATGAGGGGGTGACGCTTGCGCTGTCCGTATTGCGGCTCTGCTGACTCGGTCGTCAAGGACAGCCGGCCCGCCGAAGAGGATACGGCGGTGCGCCGCCGTCGCGGCTGCACCAAATGCGGTGGCCGCTTCACCACATTCGAGCGTGTTCAGCTGCGCGAGCTCGTCGTCGTCAAGCGCGATGGCCGCCGCGCGCCGTTCGACCGCGACAAGCTGCGCCGCTCCGTCTCCATCGCGCTGCAGAAGCGCCCGGTGAGCGAGGAACAGCTCGATCATATGATCTCGGGCATCGTCCGCCGCCTGGAAAACATGGGCGAGGCCGAGATCAGGACGTCGGACATCGGCGAGTTGCTGATGGAAAGCCTCGGCGATCTCGATCCCGTTGCTTTCGTGCGCTACGCTTCGGTCTACAAGGATTTCAAGACGCCCGCCGATTTCGCCGCCTTCGTCGCGGCGCAGATCGCGAAGGACTCCGAAGGCAAACCCGAATGACCGGCAGCGCCCGATCCGCGCGCGCGCCACACACCGGACCTGGCGTCACGCTGAAGCTCGCGACGTCGCTCGATGGACGCATCGCGCTGGCGAGCGGCGAGAGCAAATGGATCACGGGCGAGGCCGCCCGCGCCGAAGTCCACCATCTCCGCGCCAACCACGACGCCGTCATCGTCGGCTCCGAAACCGTGCTGGCCGACGATCCCGAACTCACCGCGCGCACCAACCCGCCGTCTGAACGCCAGCCCCTGCGCGTCGTCGCCGACAGCCGCGGCCGCGTGCCCGCCAGCGCAAAGCTGTTCTCGACGCTGGAGATGGGCCCCGTCGCCATCGCCACGCTTGAACACACCGACCTCGACGCCCGCTGGCCGTCCACGCAAGGCCTGCAGTTCTGGATGCTACCCGCCGGCGATGGCGGCAGCATCTCGCTCCCCGAACTCCTGAATTCCGCCCGGCGCGCCGGCGTCTCCAGCCTGATGGTCGAGGGCGGAGGGCAACTCGCCGCCGCCTTCATGCGGGCCGGGCTGGTCGACCGCATCGAATGGTTCCGCGCGCCCAT
>CAZGWV010000183.1:0-4158 GCA_964529555.1 uncultured Rhizobium sp. | reverse complement strand
TGAGGCCCAGCATCAGGGCGGTCAGCAGCCCGATATTCATCGCCGCCGCCTGCACCGGCGACATTCCCGTAAGGAAATCCATTGAGCCCTCCCGTTGTTCCCGCAGCCAGCCTACTGCGGCGGCGAGGCGGAAGGGAAGCGCCCCCGAAGATTGCGCAAGGCTTGCCGGTCTGACGGGCGCATCCTACCAAACCTGTTGGAGGATTTATCGCATGGCCGGCAAGGGATCGGGCGGGGACGCGCTGTTCAGGTCGATTGCGGCGGCGCGGCCGAAGCTGGTGACGGGCGTGCCCGATGGCATGCTGGCGCAGACGATCATGCTGTGTGAGACGAGCCCGGATTTTCCCTACATCGCGTGCGCGCGCGAGGAGGAGTGCATCGGGGTTGCCTGTGGCGCTGCGATGGCGGGCGAGCGCGCCGTGGTGATGGTGCAGAATGCCGGGCTGCTGAACTCGCTGGGCGCGTTTGCGACGATGGGGTTGCGTTATGGCCTGCCGTTCGTTGTCGTGGTGACGAACAGGGGCGCGCTGGCGGATCCCAATGGCTATGACATCGAGAAGCGCGAGGCATTTGACGCTGGCGTCAGGCCGATGGCGCGGGTGTTCGATTTCGACGCGAGCGATTTGCCGGACGATCTGATCCCGGCCGCGTTCAAATGGGCGGAGGCGGCGCGCAAGCCGGTGATTCTCGCTCTGGAGAAACGTCTCGGTGCGGAGGCCGCGGCATGAACACGGCCAGCAACCTTCCCTCGCAGAAGGATGCCATCGCGGCGGCGCTGGCGCTTTATCCCGCGCGGCCGTTCGCGGTGTCGGATATCGGCTCGCAGACGGGCTGGCTGAAGGCGGCCGGGCACGATGCGCGCAACCTCTATGTGTCGGGGCCGATGGGGCTGGCGACTTCGGTGGCGCTGGGGCTTGCAGCGGTGCGGCCCAATGAGCAGGTGCTGGCGATTGCGGGCGATGGCGCGCTGGCCATGAATCTGACGTCGCTGGCGACGATTGCGGGCGCGAAGCCGAAGAATCTCTCGATCCTGCTGGTCGATAACCGCGTCTACGAATTCACGGCAAGCGTGCCGACGCCGACGCGCGAACTGGACTGGCTGGCGGTGGGCCGCGCGTTCTTCGGGGCTGAGCAATGCATGCGGCTGTCGGACCTTACGCCGGAGCGCTGGGCGGGCGTGGCGCGGCCTGCGATGATCGTGGCGGATATAGCGGGCGCGCCCGCGAAGCCGCCCGCGCTGGGCATGACGCCAGCGCAGATCAGGCTGGAGTTTCTGAAGGCGAGCAAGGCTTGAGGCCTGCGCTTGTGCGCTGAATTCATCCTTCGAGACGATCGCCACGCGAGGCTTGCGCCGTTGAGGCGCTGTGCCTGCGATCCCTCAGGATGAGGCCGGTGGACCTTGAAACAGATCAACACCAACCGGCCTCATCCTGAGGGATTGGCCCCATCGGGCCAATCGTTTCGAAGGATGGGTTCGGGGCTGGCCGCTCGCAATCTACCTGAACAGGATCGCCGACAGCCTGCGGCGGCCTTCCTTCGTGACCTCGGCTTTCGGGCCGGCGGCTTCGAAGATCTTGAGCAGCTGTTCTTTCGCGGCCCCTTCCTTCCAGGCCGCGTTCTTCTCGAGAATCGCAAGCAGCTGGTCGGCAGCTTCCTCGTGCTTGCCTTCGGCGGAGTAGAGCGCGGCGAGGTCGAAGCGGGCGTCCCAGTCGGTCGGTGAGTTCGTGACGCGCGTCTTGAGTTCCAGCGTCGCATCCGGCTCGGCGACGTGGCTGACGAGATCGAGCGCTGCGAACACCGGCGAGGCGGAGGGGTGCTTGCGGTTGGCTTCGGGGATCAGCTCGGCGATCTGGCGCGCGCGCTCGACATCGCCTGCTTTCATGTAGCAGCGGGCAAGGCCGGCGAGGGCCTCGATATTGTCCTTCTCCTGATCCAGCACGGCAGCATAGATCTCGGCGCCGGCGGTGAAGTCGCCATTGTCGGTCGCATCCTCGGCAGCGGCGAGAAGTTCCGCCACGGAGGGGCCGACGTCGGGGCCGCCTTCGCCCTTCAGCTTGTTGATGAAGGCGCGGACCTGGCTTTCGGGCAGGGCGCCCATGAAGACGTCAACGGGCTGGCCGTTCTTGAACGCCACCACGGTCGGGATCGACTGCGAGCCGGTCATCTTTGCGATCTGCGAGAACACGCCGGGATTCTTGTCGACGTCGATCTTCACCATCTTCACGGCGCCGTTGTTCTCGTCGACGATCTTTTCCAGCATCGGCCCGAGCGAGCGACACGGTCCGCACCAAGTCGCCCAGAAGTCGACGATGACCGGAACCGATTTCGACGGCTCGATCACGTCGGCCATGAATGTCTGGTCCGAGCCATCGGATACGTGTGCGCTCTTGGGGCCGCCGCCGGGCGGTCTGCCAATGCCTGCGCCGATGAGGCTCATCGGGTTGCTCCCTAAAAAGTCCCCGGAAGGGGTGATTGGCGGGGGGCCGGCTGCCGGCCCCGCCCGGCCCTTTAGATGGGAGCGGACGCGGCGAACGGCAACGAGGTCTGGCCCTAGCCCAGTTTCTCGAAATCGACAGGGGTGACCGTATGGCCTGTCGCCTCGGCAAAGCCAAGGAAATCCGCCCGTGAAATCGCAGTGGTCATGTCACAGCGCAGGGGGTGGAAATTGAGCGTTTCATGGGCGAGGAGCGCTGCATCGGCCACCAGGCGGACCCGGCGGGCCTCATCGTTCATCACGGCAAACCCCGTCACCGACCCCGGCGTGACGCCCAGCGCCTCCCAGAGCAGGGGCGCGTCGGTGAAGGACAGGCGCTGGCAGCCCAGCAGGCGGTGAAGCTGGTTCAGCGGCAGCACGGTCGAGTGGAGCGCGCAGATCAGCACGAGTTGGCCCGACTTGTCCTTCATGAACAGGTTCTTGGTGTGCCCGCCGGGCATGTCGATCTTCACTCCGGCGCTTTCCGCCACGGTGAACACCTTGGCGTGCGTATAGGTGTGTGTTTTCAGACTGAGCCGCTCCAGAAGTGCGAACACCGGCTTCTCGGGCTCGCGCGAGAAGTCGTCCGGGGCGGGCATCGGTCCGCGCGAAGAGGGGCTGGCTGAAGGCGCGCTTTGATCTGTCATCCCGGCTGGTCTAGATGTCGGGGAGGTCTGCGGGAAGGCCCAAGCGCGGTAAGGATTGGTGATGCGCCTCGATTGCTACAAGATCCACGAATGGGCGCCGGAGATCGTGCCGGGGCAGAGCCGCCGGGCGTGGATGGATGCGTTCCTCGACCGCCATCCCTATCGTTGCCTGCCGCTCACCATGGCGAACTGCACGGGCTGGGACATTTTGTGCCCCATCGGCCTCACCATCGAATGGGATGGCGGCCCGATGGAAGAGAACATCAAGATCACGAGCGACGAGGAATGGCCGCCGGTGAACAATGTGGCCGACAGCCATTTCCGGCGCGGCATCGTCACCTTCCACACCGGCCACCTGTTCCGCACCGAACCCGGCTGGCGCGTCTGGGCCATGGGCTCGCCCAACGATCCCAAGGACGGCATCTATCCGCTTCAGGGCCTGATCGAGACCGAATGGCTGCCGTTTCCGTTCACGATGAACTGGCAGATGACGCGCCCCGGCAGGGTGCGCTTCGAGAAAGGCGAGCCGTTCTGCTTCCTCACGCTGGTGCAGGACGCCAAGATCGAGGAAGTCGAGCCCACCCTGCGCCTGCTGGCCGACAATCCGAAGCTGCAGGAAGAGTTCAACGTCTGGGCCGAAAGCCGGGGCGACTTCAACAAGCGTCTGGCCAATTTCGAGGCCCAGGCCATGAAGGATCGCTGGCAGCGTAATTACATGAAGGGCCAGAAGACGGATGGCGGCCAGGCTGAAACCCACCAGACCAAGCGCAAGCTCAAGACGCCAAAACCCGTCGCCAAGCCGCTTCCGGGGTTGGGCGGGGGCTGAGTTCGGCCCGGTTTCGGGCCTGTGCCGGCGCCCCTTGCATCCGCCCCGGCTTTCGGCTTATAGACCCCCTCCCGAGCCGAAAGGCTCAGGTTTTACCCATCCGGCGCGAGCCGGTGCTTGCCAGGTAGCGGGCGTAGCTCAGGGGTAGAGCACGACCTTGCCAAGGTCGGGGTCGTGAGTTCGAATCTCATCGCCCGCTCCAGGTAGACACT
>CAZGWV010000182.1:0-4237 GCA_964529555.1 uncultured Rhizobium sp. | reverse complement strand
CAAGGAGGGCAGCCGATCACTGCCGGCGCGGGGCGATGCGTGTGGAGCAATTCACGCGCGGGGACGCGGGCGATCCGCTCTTCGGACTACGGACTACAGACTACGGACTAACCTGCGGAGCCATCCGCGTCCCCGGCCCTCCATCTTATCGGACAGGCCAGAGTTGCAGCAAACCTCCAGGCGCTCCGGGCCGTGGAGCTTTTGGCGCGTTCGAGACACTGAACACATCCTTCGAGACGATCGCTTCGCGATCCCTCAGGATGAGGGCAATGGGTTTTGTTCTGGTTCCAAGCCAACAGACCTCATCCTGAGGTATCGGCGCACAGCGCCGATAGTCTCGAAGGATGTGTTCAACGCCCAATGGCCCACCTCTCCCCAACGTCACGATTGTTCCCGCCCCCGCGCGGCGCTAGCCTGACATCGTCAAGACAGAAACGATGGAGGGACTCCCCATGCTGCGCGCGATGATTCTCGGCGTGTCCCTGGCCGCCATGACCGCCGGTTGCCAGACCGCCACGCCCGCCGCCGATACGGCGCAAGCCGTGACCGCCGCAACACCGGCGGCCGCTGCCGAAAGCAGGTTCGCTACCAGCGCGGACGGCACGAAGATCCACTACATGGCCTCCGGCAAGGGCGAGCTCGTCGTCGCCATCCACGGCTTCCCGGATTTCTCGGGCTCGTGGGACAAGCTCGCGCCCGCGCTCAACGACGGCTACCGCTTCGTCGCCATCGACACGCGCGGCTATAATCTCTCGGGCCAGCCCGAAGGCGTCGCCAACTACGCCATGCCCAAGCTCGTCGAGGACGTGCAGGCCGTCATCAAGGCGGAAGGCTACAGCAAGGCCACCGTCATCGGGCACGACTGGGGCGCGGCCATCGCCTGGAACTACGCCTTCAGCCATCCCGAAACGCTCGAGCGGCTGGTGATCATGTCGGTCCCGCACCCGGCCAATATGGGCCGCCAGCTGCAGGCTGCGCCGGAAAATTCCAACTACGCGCGCAACTTCCAGAAGGAAGGCTCGGAAAACAGCCTTACCGCCGAGGGCCTCGCCGGCTGGGTCCGCGATCCGGCGGACAAGGCGAAATATGTCGAGGCGTTCAAGCGCTCCAGCTTCGCGGGCATGATGAACTACTACCGCGCAAACTATCCAAGCGCGCCCGATCCCGCCGCCGCCGCGCAGACCTTTCCGAAGATCGACGTCCCCGTGCTCGTGATCCACGGCATGAAGGATACGGCGCTTCTCTCCATGGGCCATAACGACACTTGGGATCACGTCGCGAAGGACACCACGATCCTGATGGCCCCCGACGCCAACCACTTCGTCCAGCACGATGCGGCGGCGCTCGTGAACGGCACGATCCGCGCCTGGCTCGATCTGCATCCGGTGAAGTAGCGTCGTCGATCCTGATCGGTGTCATTCCCGCCGTAGCGGCGAAGCCGCGAAGAGCGGGAACCCAGGGGCCGCAAGCAAGGTGCCTGTAGCCCCTGGGTTCCGGGTCTCGCCTGCGACTCGCCCGGAATGACAGCCGTGGGTCTTGCTGGCTCTGAGAGACAAAACAAAACGCCCGCTCTTTCGAGCGGGCGTTTTCAATTACGGATTGTCGAAAGCCCTACGACAGCGCCTTGGTCACCGAGGCGAGGCTCTTGGCGAACTCGTCGTCGCCGCCCTTGCCGGAGAGCTGGTCCGCCAGGATCGCGGAAGCGGCGCGCGAGGCGGTTTCCACGGCGGCGACCTTCACGTCGCGAATGGCGTCGGCTTCGGCGCGGGTGATGCGCTCCTCGGCCATCTTCTCGCGCGCAGCAATACGCGAGACCAGCGCGGCCTCGGCGGCGGCGGCCAGCTGCGAGGCTTCGCGGCGGGCGGCTTCGACGATCCCCCTGGCGTCGGCTTCGGCTTCAGCGGCGCGCTTCTGAACTTCGGCGAGCTTCGCCTCTGCTTCCTTGCGCAGTGCTTCGGCGGCGGTGAGTTCAGCGGTGATCTTGGCGGCGCGATCGTCCAGCGACTTGGCGATCGACTTCGGCGCCTTCATGTACAGCACGACGCCGATGAAGATGAGCAGGCCGATCAGCGCCCAGAAGGTCGGGTCGTTGAGGTCGAGGTTCCAGCCCAGCAGGTTGAAGGCGGGCAGGGGGCCGGCTTCGGCCGGACCGGCAGTCAGGTGGGCGACAGTCTCGCCAGGAACTTGATTAGGCGGGGCCATCTCAGCCTCCCGTCGTGCTGGAGAGGGCGCCGGAAACGGCGGCCTTCACGGCGGCCGGCGAGGGCTTCACGCCCGTGAGCTTTTCCGCGATCGCGGCGGCGGCGTCTTCGGCGACAGCCGAGACATTGCCCATCGCCTTCGCGCGGGTTTCGGAAATCCTTAGCTCCGCCGCGGCGAGACGAGCATTGAGCTCGGCCTCTTTCGCGGCGGTTGCTGCAGCGGTCTTCGCGTCGGCTTCAGCCTTGGCTTTCGACGCCGTGTCGCGCGCATTGGCGCGCGCGGCGGCGATCTGGGCCTCGAACTGTTTCACCGACTCGTCGGCCTTGGCGGAAAGGGCGGCGGCTTTCGCGACGTCGTCCTTGATGGCGCCGTCGCGATCCTCGATCGCTTTCCGAATCTTCGGGAGGAAGACGTAGGCGACCGCGACATACAGGATCGCAAAAGTCACGATCAGCCAGAACACCTGGGATACCCCGGTGGTCGCGATCTGATCGAAAGGCGGAAATCTTCCGCCTGCGTGTTCTGCCGTCTCGGTCGCCACGTCGATGTCTCCCGTAGAGGGTAGGGTCTTAGACCGCGAAGATCAGGATCAGGGCGACGGCGAAGCCGAAAATGCCCAGGGCTTCCGTCACGGCGAAGCCGAAGATCAGGTTGCCGAACTGCGCCGGGGCGGCCGACGGGTTGCGCATCGCGCCATCGAGATAGGCGGCGAAGATGTTGCCCACGCCGATGGCGGCGCCGAGCATGGCGAGGCAGGCGAGGCCGGCGCCGACATAGTTGAGACCTTCCATAGTATTCTCCTTCGGAAGTCGTTGGTGGTGATCAGTGCGCCTCGCCCAGTGCGTCGTTGAGATAGACGCAGGTGAGCATGGCGAACACATAGGCCTGGAGGAACGCCACCAGGAATTCGAGGGCCGTCACACCAACAATAAGGGGCATCACGAGGACGCCGCCCATCAACATTCCAACCCCGCCCAGCGCAACGGCCAGAGACGGCACGAAGCCCGCGAACACCTTCAGGGCCACGTGTCCGCCCAGCATGTTGGCGAACAGACGCATCCCGAGGCTGATCGGCCGGGACAGGAAGGAAATGATCTCGATCGGTGTAACGATGAAAAGGAGCACGAGGGGCACGCCCGACGGCACGAAAATCTTGAAGAAGCCAAGGCCCTTCTTGATGAAGCCCACGATGACGACGAGGCTGATCGTGAAGAGCGCCATGAAGCCGGTGACGGCGATGTGGCTCGTGGTGGTGAAGAAATACGGGAACAGCCCGATCACGTTCGCGATCAGGATGAACGAGAAGAGCGAGAAAACCAGCGGGATGAAGGGCTTGCCCGGCGCGTGGTTCACGTCCTTCACGATGCCGGCGATGAAGCCATACCAGATCTCGCCCAGCGACTGGATGCGGCTCGGCACCGTCTTGATGTTCGCGGTGGCAAGCGCCAGCACGCCAATGACCAGCAGAACGCCGACAACCATCCAGAGCGCCGACGTCGTGAACGAGACATCGTAGCCGGCAATGTTCAGATCGAACAGCTTGCCGATCTGGAACTGGTGCATCGGGTCGGTGGCGATTCTCATGTGCCCTGGCCTTCGCCCTTGTTATCGCCGGTCGCGCCTGCCGCGTCCCGGTTAGCCTTGCTCGCGGTCGCAACGACATTCCTGACGCCGGCCACGAACCCGAGCATGAGGCAGGCCAGAAGCCCCCAGGGTGACCACCCGAAGAGCGTGTCCAGTCCCCAACCCAGTGCTACCCCCACAATGACAGCGGCCGCGAAGTCCGACGCCATGCGGAGGCCCATACCCATCCCTTTGCCCGCCGCCATGTATTTGGGGCGCTCCCGAGCATCGATTTCCGCCTGAGCCTTGGCGATCCGCTTGTTCAGATCGTCATCGCTCATTGGGAAGCCCGCCTGGGAAGGGGAAAAAGTCCGGCCCTGCGTGCGCCAAAACCTAGGAAAACCAAGGCCTCGCCGCGCGCGAAGCTATATGGGCGGCTCCGAGTCCAGTCAAGCAATTGTAACGAGAGGCG
>CAZGWV010000181.1:0-4241 GCA_964529555.1 uncultured Rhizobium sp. | reverse complement strand
CGGTGACGGCCCCAGGGTCCCGCCCCGTTCTTAGGGGGCGGACAGGTGGGGGTCTCTGTCGGTGCTTCGTGATGCTCGCCGCTTCGCAGCGACTGCCGGGCAGGCGCCCGGCGGTCCAGGGATCAATCGTGGATGATGATCGCGTTCGGCGTGACCGCCCAGCTGTCGAGGCGGTTGAGGAAGCTCATGCCGAGGAGGGAGGCGTCGAGGCCTTCGTCGATGACGACGGCGGTGACGTTTTCCAGTTCGACGCCGTCGATGGTCATCTGGTCGATGACGGCGCTGTAGCCCTTGGTGCGGCCCGAGGCGGTGCTGACGTTGATGTTGCGCTGGAGGTTGTCGGTGTTGAGGCCGATGCGGCGGGCGTCGCGCTTGTTGAGGGTGACGAGGCTCGCGCCCGTGTCGACGAGGAATTTGACGGCGACGCCGTTGACGCGGGCGGTGGCCCAGTAGTGGCCGTCGCTCTCCTTGCGGAGGGAGGCTGTGCGGATCTGGCTGGAGGTGATGGCGGGCGGGGCGGCTTCTTCTTCCGACACGACGGCGGGCTTGGCGGCCTGATCGTTGATCATGGTGTCACGCAGCGCGACCAGCCCGAGGGCGGCGGCGCCGAACAGCGCAAGGCCGGGTAAGATCGCTTTCATCACCACAGCCTGGGTCCTTGCCGCGTGCGCTACCGTAGTCTGGTAGCAGAAATCCGTTCAGCAAAGAACAAGGGACATGCAGGCGGGTTCCCGGCCCGGCTTAGCCCAGCTTTCCGGCGGCTTTCAGGGCGTCCATCCGGGCGGGGAGGAGGGCGAGGATGTCGTCGCGTTCGGCGTCGGAAAACTTCGCCCAGCGGGCGATTTCGCCGAGGGTTCGACCGCAGCCGAGGCAGTTTCCGGTCTGTCCGTCGACGACGCAGACCTTCACGCAGGGGGTCTTGATGGGCGTGCGCATGGGCTGATTATACAGGCATTCCAAGGCTGTGGCAGACTGACGTAGCGGCAATGCGACCTAGCGTCCGAGGGCCGAAAAGCCTTGACGTACCTGACGTAAAGCGGAGCATGGCGTGTAACGTAAACAGCTTGCAACGACCTTACGTTACGGAAATCATCGACTCCCGGAGCCGCCCATGGACGTCCAGTTCACGCCTGAAGAGATCGCCTTCCGCCAAGAGGTTCGTACCTTCCTCGAAACCGAATACCCCGCCGAGCTGCGCGGCAAGTATTCGCGCGACGAGTATTCGAAGGAAGATTTCCTCCTCTGGCAGCGGACGCTTCACAAGCGCGGCTGGGGCGCCCCGGCCTGGCCGAAGCAGTATGGCGGCACGGGCTGGAACGCGACGCAGAAATACATCTTCCAGGAAGAGTGCGCGCGCGCCGAGACGCTGCCGATTCCGCCGTTCGGCATGAGCATGCTGGCGCCGGTGCTGATGGCGTTCGCCAATGAGGAGCAGAAGGCGCACTACCTGCCGCGCATCATCAACGGCACGGATTTCTGGTGCCAGGGCTATTCCGAGCCGGGCGCGGGATCGGACCTTGCCTCGCTGAAGACCAAGGCCGTGCGCGAGGGCGACCACTACATCATCAATGGCCAGAAGACGTGGACGACGCTGGGCCATTTCGCGGACTGGATCTTCGTGCTCTGCCGCACGGACCCGGCGGCGAAGAAGCCGCAGGAAGGCATCAGCTTCATCCTCGTCGACATGAAGACGCCGGGCGTGGAAGTGCGCCCGATCATCACGATGGATGGCGGGCATGAGGTCAACGAGACGTGGTTCACGGACGTGAAGGTTCCGGTGGCGAACCTGGTCGGCAAGGAGAATGAGGGCTGGACCTACGCCAAGTATCTCCTCGCGCACGAGCGCACGGGGATTGCGGGCGTGGCGCGCTCCAAGAAGGGGATCGAGCGGTTGCGCGAGATCGCTTCGGTGGAGATGGATCAGGGCCAGCCGATCATCCGCAATCCTGAGTTCGCGAAGAAGATTTCCGAGCTGGAGATCGATCTCACGGCGCTGGAATACACCGAGCTGCGCACGCTCGCGCGTGAGAGCCAGGGCAAGGGTCCGGGGCCGGAAAGCTCGATCCTGAAGATCAAGGGGACCGAGATCCAGCAGCGCATTACCGAGCTGACGCTGGAGGCGGTGGGCGTTTATGGCGCGCCGTATTTCCGCGGCTTCCCGAAGGACGGCGACAACCAGCTCCCCATCGGGCCGGACTACGCGCACCTGACGGCGCCAATGTACGCCAACATGCGCAAGACCTCGATCTATGGCGGCTCCAACGAGATCCAGCACAACATCATCGCGAAGATGGTGCTGGGGCTCTGAGCGCCGTTGGAGCTGGTCTTGCTAATTTATTGATATTCGATAATCTTCCCTGCGCAAATAAAGGCCGCCGCGCGACGGGGGCAGGGAGGGTCCGATGTCTGCAGCGCGCTTGGGCGGGGCTATTGCGTGGGGAATAATCGCTTTCCTTTCGGTGGGCGTGGGCGGATACGCGCTCTATCACGCCGCGACGGGCTTCGAGGCCGTGCCGCAGGCCGTCATGCAGAACCCGTATTTCCAGCCGGTCGGGCTGCAGACGCACATCGCCGCCTCGGGCGTGGCGATGCTGGTGGGCGCCTTCCAGTTTCACAGGGGCTTGCGCCGCAGGGCGCCGACGCTGCACCGCTGGCTTGGCCGCATCTATGTGGCCGCCTGCGTCATTGGCGGGATATCGGGGGGCATGATCGCGCTGGGGTCGACATCCGGGCCGGTGGCCGGGTGGGGCTTCTTCGTGTTGGCCGTGCTCTGGGTTCCGTTCACGTTGCTGGCGCTGTTTTCGGCGATGCGGAAGGATTTCGCGGCGCACGAGCGGTGGATGATCCGCTCGTTTGCGCTGACATTCGGAGCGGTGACGCTGCGCCTCTATCTGCCCATCGGGCTGCTGACGGTCGGGTTCGACGAGTCCTACCCGCTGATCGCCTGGCTCGCCTGGGTTCCGAACCTTATCGTCGCGGAGATATTCATCGCCACGCTCCGCAAACCCAAGCGACCCAAGGTCGCGCCGGGAGCCGCACCGGCCTGAAGGCAGTTGCGCACTCCCGAAACCACCGCTTAGAAGTGGCCTAGGGAGTACTCCATGGATTTCAGCTTCACCTCCGAACAGGACATGCTGCGCGATACGGTCGCGAAGCTGGTTACGCAGCAGTACGATTTCGACACGCGCCGCAAGGTTGCGAAGTCGGACGCGGGCTGGCGCCCCGAAATGTGGTCGCAGTTCGCCGAGCTGGGCCTGCTGGGCGCGTCGTTCACGGAGGCCGAGGGCGGCTTCGGCAACGGCCCGATCGAGGCGATGATCATCTCCGAGGAATTCGGCAAGGGCCTGGTGATCGAGCCTTACCTGCAGACTGTGGTGGTGGGCGGCAACTTTCTGCGCCACGGCGGAACGGACGCGCAGAAGGAAGAGCACATCGCCGGCATCATCGGCGGCGAGACGATCTTTGCTTTCGCTTACTCGGAGCCGAAGTCGCGCTTCGACCTCAACGATGTTTCGACGACGGCGAAGAAGGACGGCGCGGGTTATGTGCTGAACGGCCACAAGGCTGTCGTGCTCGGCGCTCCGTTCGCGACGCACCTGATCGTCACGGCGCGCACGTCTGGCGGGCAGCGGGATGTTGGCGGCGTGTCGGTGTTCATCGTGCCGAAGGGCGCGAAGGGCGTGACGACGCGCGACTATCCGACCGTGGACGGACTGCGCGCTTCGGAAGTGTATTTCGAAAACGTGTCGGTTGGCGCCGATGCGCTGGTGGGCGCGGCCGACAATGGCCTCGCGCTGACCGAGAAGGTCGTCGACAACGCCATCGCGGCGCTGTGCGCCGAGGCGGTGGGCTGCTTCAAGGTTCTGAACGAGGCGACGATCACCTATTCGAAACAGCGCAAGCAGTTCGGCCAGCCGATCGGCAACTTCCAGGTTCTGCAGCACCGCATGGTGGACATGTTCATGGCGGCCGAGCAGGCGGCGTCGATGACCTATATGGTGACGCTGAAGCTCGACGAGGCGGACAAGGCGCGCAAGATGGCGGCGTCGGCGGCCAAGGTTCAGATCGGCAAGGCGGGCAAGCTCATCAGCCAGGACGCTGTGCAGATCCACGGCGGCATGGGCATGACGGACGAGCTGAATGTCGGCCACTTCTTCAAGCGCGTGACAATGATCGAGAGCCAGTTCGGGAATACGGACTGGCACCTGCGCCGGTATACGGAGCTTTCGGCTTCGTAGGTT
>CAZGWV010000180.1:0-4315 GCA_964529555.1 uncultured Rhizobium sp. | reverse complement strand
GATGGCGAAGAAGATGTATGCCGATCCGTCGAGCCCGCTGGGCGGGCTGATCTAGAATGCGTTCAGGCTTGTTCCAGCCTGACGCCTAAATCCCGCGCAGGTGTCGCAACCGTTCCTGGATGCTGACTTTCGTCAGCATGAGCGGAACAAGGTGGGCCGGCTTCCGTCCAAATCCATCGCGCTCGAGCGACGGCTACTTCCTGTTCTTGAGTTCGGCGCGCTTGGCGTCGATCAGGGATTTGAGGCCCACCATGTCGCCGCCGCCGCCAAAGAAGGTTCCATTGACGAGGAAGCCGGGCGTGCCGCGAATGCTGGCGGCCTGCGCCTCGACCTGAAAGCGGTCGATCTGGTCGTTGACGCCGGGGCTGAGCATGTCGGCCTTCCAGCGCGGGATATCGAGGCCGACAGAGCGGGCCATCGTCTCGATGTTTTCGGGCGTCAGGGCGCCTGCGGGCGCGTTCATCATGGCGACGTGCATATCGCGATACTTGCCTTGCTTATGCGCGGCGAGGGCCGCGCGCGAAGGGGCGCCATCGCGCGAGCCTTGCCAGTGAAGCTCCTTGAACACGATGCGGATGTCGCCGCGACGGTCGTCGGCGAGTTCGAGCATGGTGGGCAGCACGCGCTTGCACCAGGCGCAGTCATAGTCGGTGAATTCGATGATAGTGATCGCGGCGTTCTTCGGGCCGACGGACGGATCGTCCTTTGCTGAGGCGATCAGCTTGTCCCACGCGGCTTCGGCCGACACGACCTGCTGCATCTGATCCTTGATCTCGTAGGCGCGCTGCATCTCGAACAGCATTTCCGGCTCGCGGAGCAGGTATTCGCGGACGATGGCTTCGACCTCGGCTTTTTCCATCCGGTCGATGCTGTCAGGGGCGGCTACCTGGGCGGGGCCTCCGCAGGCGGAAAGGCCGACGACGGCGACAAGGGAAAGCAGAAGCGAGCGCATGGAGAATATCCTGTCAGGCGAGGCTGGCCGAACCGTCAAGCCCGACATATGGCGTGCGCCGCCAGGAATCCAGCATCACTGTTGCGTTTGGAGGGAGAGGCCCGAAAAGCCGCTGCGGCCGCCGCGCGGGCGAAGGCGCGGATCGGACAGGGCCATGATGTCGTCGGCGCGCTGGCCATTGGGGGTGTTGCGGTCGAGCTTGTCGACGGCGCGGGAGGCGAAGACGAAAGCGCGTGACATATCGCCCCGGTAATAGGCCTCCTCGGCGGTCGCGAGGTCGGCGTCGCCGATGCGGCCCTGACGGGCATAGACGACGGCCAGCTGGTTCCAGGCGAAGGAATTGTCGTGCTCGAGATGGATGGCGTCCATCAGCAGCCCTTCGGCCTCCGGCAGGTCGTCGTCGTCCTTCGTGCCGATCAGGGAGCGGGCGAGGTTCACCTTCAGGAGGGCGTGCTGGGGCGCCAGCTCGACCGACTTGCGGTGATCGGGGATGGAGTCCGCCGAGCGGCCGCTCTCGAACAGGATCTGCCCCTTGAGTTCGTGGAAGTAGGGGTTCTCGGGCTCGATGGAGATCAGTTCGTCCACGAGGGTGAGCGAGAGCTTGATATCGACCGCGCGATAGGCGGCGATGGCGCGGGCGTACTTCGCGGCGAGGGATTGGTCGGTTGCGGGATAGCGGGAGGCGACACGGTTGGCCGGGCCGATGAAGCCGACGAGCTTGGCCTGCATCATTGCGAGTTGCGTGAGCGATTCCTCGCTCTGCGGCTTCGACTTCGCGGTGATGGAGGCGGCGCGGCGCGTCAGGGCGGCGATGCGGTCGGAGGAAATCGGGTGGGACCGGAAATAGGGGTCGCGGCGCGATTCCGACATCAGTTCCTGATAGCGGAAGTTTTCCATGAACGAGGCGAGGCCATCGGCGGACTGCCCGGTCTTTTCGAGAAAGGTGAGGCCATACTGGTCGGCTGCGCTTTCCTCGACGCGCGTGAACTTGAAGATGGTCATCAGACCGAATTGCGGGGCCGAGCCGAACAGCGCCATAGCCGCGTCGGGCGCGCCGGCAAACAGGGCGAGGGCGCCGAGGCCCATCGTGATCAGCGATGTGTTGCTGGCGGCGCCCATTGCGGCTTCGCGCGTCACGCTGTGGCCGCCGGCGATGTGGCCGGTTTCGTGCGCGATGACGCCTTTCAGCTCTTCCGGCGTGCGCGCCTCGATGATGAGGCCGGTGTGCAGGAACATATTCTGCCCGGCCGCCACGAAAGCGTTCAGCGAGCTGTCCTGCACGATGTAGATATTGACGTCGTCGGGCTTCAGGCCCGCAGCCTCGAACAGCGGGTCCGAGTATTCGCGCAGGATCTGCTCGATCTCCGCATCGCGGATGAGGCCCTGGGCGGTCGCCGTCAGCGGGGCGGAGAGTGCGAGCACGGCTGTCGCCAGTGCGGGCAGGACGTTCCTCAGCAAGCCCATTCCAGCACTCCATCGTTGGGCGGCGACGCCCGTGATCGTTGGGCGGCGACGCCCCTGCCGCTTCGCACCCTATCCGTGCGGACAGGGCAAGCAAAGACGCAGGCGCCGTGACCGGACCCGCCTTGCGCAGATCGACCTGAGGCGCAGATCGACCTGAGCAGCTCAGCGCGGATGCTCAGCCTGTCTTGCGGCGGCTCCACCAGCCGGTCTTGCGCGGGGCCTTGTCAGCCGCAGGCTCGTCCGTGGAGGGGGCGCCATGAATGGCGTGCCACCGCGCGTCAGCCGGAGCGTCTGCGCTTTTCCCGGCTGCAGGCTCGGAGGCAGATGCGGCGATTTCATGGTCGGGTTCTGCGACAACCGGGGCGGCGGGAGCCGGTTCCGGGGTCCGTTCGATGGCGGGTTCCGGGGCGGCCTCTGCGGCAATTTCGGGCTCCGCCTCGGCGGGCGCGGCGAACACGGGCGTTGCGGCGATGGGCGGCGCATCGATCGGGGCCGCCGGCTCGCTGGCGAGTTCGGCTTCGGGCTCGACGGCGGCGAGGCGCAGGAAGGGGGCCGAGGCGATGGCGTCGAGCATCTCGCCGCCATCGAAGGCGATGTCGGGGATGCGGTTGCGGTCGCCGCCGCGTTCGCGGTCGCGTCCGCCACGACGGCGGCGGCGCCCGCCACGGCCACGGCTGTCTTCGCGGTCTTCATCGTCGCGCGCGGCGATGGGCTGGGCTTCGTCACCGGCTTCGGCGCCGTCGGCGTCAGCCTGATCGCGCGGCTTGTCGCGGCCCGGACGGCGGCGGCGTCCGCCACGACGACCGCGACGGCCACGGCGGTTGCCGTCCTCGTCATCGTCTTCCGCGTCGGAGCTGGATTCGTCTTCGCCATCGTCGTCGTGGTCGTGCGAATGAGCGTCGTGATCCTCGTCGTCGGACCCGTCGTCGATGATCTCCTCGTCGTCTTCCTCGATCTCATCCGGCGCCGGCGGCGGCAGCGGCTTGAGACGGCGCAGGTCGATGGGCTGCATCGGGCGCGCCTGGATGACATTGCCTTCGGCGCGGCCTTCGATCTTGAACTCGCCGGTCTTGAGGTCTTCGTCGGCCTCGATGCGGACGACGACATGGCATTCGCGCTCGATCTCGGCGATGGGCGCGCGTTTCTCGTTGAGGAGGTAGAGCGCGACTTCGGGCGCGGCCTCGACGTGGACGGTCTGGACGCGGTCGTCGGCGGCGCGGGCTTCGATCGTGCGCAGGAGCTGGATCGCGGCGCTCTCGATGGAGCGGACGCGGCCCGTGCCGCCGCAATGATCGCAGATCTCCGACGACAGTTCGAGCACGCCTGCGCGGCGGCGCTGGCGCGAGATTTCGAACAGGCCGAATTGCGAGATGCGGCCGGTCTGCACGCGCGCGCGGTCGATCTTCAGCGAGTCCTTCATCTTCTTCTCGACGGCGCGGTTGTTCTTGCCGTCTTCCATGTCGATGAAGTCGATGACGATAAGGCCCGCGAGGTCGCGCAGGCGCATCTGGCGGCTGGCTTCGGCGGCGGCTTCGAGGTTGGTTTTCAGCGCGGTGGCTTCGACATTGCGCTCGCGCGTGGCCTTACCGGAGTTCACGTCGATGGCGACGAGGGCTTCGGTCTGGTTGATGACGATGTAGCCGCCCGACGGCAGCTGGACGGTGGGCGAGTAGATGCCTTCGAGCTGGTCCTCGACGCCGGTGACGACAAACAGTGGTCCGCCGCCTTCATGCTCCACCACTTTGCGGGTGTGGGACGGCATCAGCATTTTCACGAAGGTGCGGGCTTCGTTGTAGGCCTCGTCGCCCTCGACGATGATCCGCTCGACATCCTTGTCGTAGAGGTCGCGCACGGCGCGCAGGACGAGATGGCCTTCCTCGTGGATGAGGGCGGGCGCCA
>CAZGWV010000179.1:0-4332 GCA_964529555.1 uncultured Rhizobium sp. | reverse complement strand
GCGCGCCGCCCCTGCCGCCTGCTTCACGTTAAGACTTGCGGGCGCGGGCTGCGGCGGATTGCACCTCGCGGTTGAAACTGCCATGATCCTGCCCAAGTTCGGAGGCTTCTGCGGAGCACGGGGCGGCAGCCGGGAATCCCATGAAACGACTGCTACTTGCGCTGGTTCTTCTCGTTGCTGGCGGCGTGATGCTGCTGGGTCCGCAATTGCGGACCGCCTTCGCCGGCACTGAAGTTCACATCACCCTCGGACGCGCCGAACTGCACCCCACGCAGCAGGCGCTGGCTTTCCAGCTCGACGAGCCGGAGACCGCGACGCTGGCGTCCGCGAAGAAGTCCAGCCTGTGGGCCACCTATTACCACATGCCCGTCGTGCGCCCGTCCTGGACCAGCGTTTCGGCCAAGCCCCTGCTCGGCCGCAACGGCTCGGCCGTATCGGCGCCGCTCTCGACCCAGGACTGGTGCAACGCCGCCATGCAGGGCTCGATCTGGGTCGACAATGGCAAGGACAAGCCCACCGCCTATATGTTCGTCGACAGCCGCGGCCCCGAGCAGGTCGTGTGCGACAAGCATTTCGGCGAACTGTCGGAGCGCATCAAGTCGGCGACGCGCCGCGCGCGCTTCGTCGAATTCCACCACCCCAATGCGTGCGATGTGCGCGTGATCCCGCTGATGGCGTTCCGCACCATCGCGGTCGATCGCCAGAAGATAAAGATGGGCACGGTGCTGTATGTGCCCAAGCTGCGCGGCAAGACGTTCTGGAATGCCGGCGAGTTCTTCGCGCACGATGGCTATGTGATCGCGAGCGACACGGGCGGCGCCATCGAAGGCAATCATATCGATATGTTCGTGGCCGACGCAGCCGTCGATCCCTTCCCCGATGTGGTGAAATCCAGCTCACGCGCGACGTTCGATGCGTACTTCATCGACAAGGAGCATCCCGCCGCCGTCGCGCTGAAGGACGCCGCCGACGAGCTGTGCAAGGACACGGACGGCCCCGGCCGCAAGCGCCGGACCAATCCGGTTTAGGTTCAGGGGCGCCGGGAGCCGCAAATGCGCCCGGTAATGACCTGGTAATCTCTCTGCCGGCTTCGGTTGTCGCATGAAGGAGCTGACTGCGATCCTGGGCCTCCGGGCCGATCCGGCGCCAAGCGGCGCGGACAGGCGCATGGCTGCGCCCGCCGCCCCCGTTGAAACGCCCTCGCCCGAAACACCGCCGGCAGATACGTCGCGGATCTGGCGCCGCTCCGCTTCGCGCCGCACCGGCTACGCCGCCCTGCTGATGCTGGCGACCGCATGCGCCACGGCCTCGACACCGGGCCGCATCCTGCCGCCCGTTCCGGTCCTGACGCTGGAAGAGCGCGCGGCATCCTTCATCCTCGATGCGCCGGAGGAAGACGCGCTGGGAACCGGCCTGCAATTGTGGGCGACGCACTATCACACGCCCAGCATCGCACCGGCCGCCCCAACCATCTCGGCGGCATTCCCGCTGCTCGGCCGCAACGGCCAGCCGATCTCCCCGCCGCTGCTCCACCGCGACTGGTGCGAGGCGGCGCTGCAAGGCTCGGTGTCGATCAGACAGGGCGGCAAGGCGACGGCCTATGTCTTCGTCGATGCGAAAGGCCCCGAGCAGGCGAACTGCGACCAATGGCTCGGCAGCCTTTCCGACGGCGTGAAGACCGCCACCCGCCGCGCCCGCTTCATGGAAGTGAACCACCCGCGCGGATGCGGCGTGCGCAACCATCCGCTGGTTCCCTACCGCACCATCGCCGTCGATCCCGACACGATACCGCTCGATACCGTCGTGTTCGTGCCCGAACTGCGCGGCCGCACATTCGCGATGGACGGGCAGTCCTTCGTCCATGACGGCTATCTCGTTGCCGGCGATCGCGGCGGCGCGATCAAGGGCCGGCACATCGACGTGTTCCTGGACGAAAGCGGCGCAGGCCCGCTCGAAGACCTGTTCGCCTCAACGGCGAGCCGCACCTTCACGGCGCACATGCTGGGCGGCGATCACCCCGCCTCCGCCGCCGTGCGCGCAACGCAATCGGCGAGCTGCGAACCCGTATCGCCGGACCCCGTCACGCCAGGTTGAGCCATTCGCGGCTGGACTTTCCTTCCCTTGCGGCGGCAGATTGCCCGCAAAGAACAGACGCATGATGCGAGGGAGAGACTGCCATGAAACCATACCTGAAAGGGAGCGTCTGCGCGATAGCGGCCGCGCTGCTGGCGGCGGGCTGCAGCCTGCTTGGCCCCGACTTCTCGCGCGCCGCCCCGCACATTCCGGCGAACCCCACCATCTCGCCCGAACCCATCCCGCCGATGGCGCCGGTCGCGCAACCCGCATCGGCCCAGCCGGCCACGCAGGCAGCCGCGCCCGCCTCCCCGCGCACCAATTACGGCGTCGCGGGCAACTGGCTCTGCCGCCCCGGCCTCGCCAACAATCCGTGCGAGGTCAATCTCGACACCACCGTCATCAAGGCGGACGGCTCCACCACGCTCGAAACCTTCACCGGCAATCCCAACGCGCCGATCGACTGCTTCTACGTCTACCCCACCGTCTCCCTCGATCCGTTCACGCAGTCGGACCTGATCCCCGGCCCCGAAGAACTCAACGTCGTGAAGGCCCAGCTCGCCCGCCTCGGCAGCCAGTGCCGCATCTTCGCGCCGATGTACCGCCAGTTCTCGCTCGGCGCCCTGCGCGCCCGCATGTCCGGCGGCGGCGATGTCCCCGTGCGCGGCACGATGGAAGACGCCAACAACGACGTCGACGATGCGTGGGACTGGTACATGGCCAACGAGAACAAGGGCCGTGGCGTCGTGATCCTCGGCCACAGCCAGGGCTCGGGCCAGATCATGCGGCTGATCTCGGCCAAGGTCGATGGCAAGCCCGCGCAACAGAAGCTGGTCTCGGCCATCGTGATGGGCTTCTCCATGCTGGTCCCCAAGGGTCAGGACATGGGCGGCACGTTCAAGAACATCCCGATCTGCAAGGCGGCGGGCCAGACCGGCTGCGCCATCTCCTTCTCCTCCTTCCGCTCCACCGTTCCGCCCTCGCCCACGGCGATGTTCGGCGCAGGCCGCGGCGACATGGAAGCGGTCTGCACCAATCCGGCGGCGCTGGGCGGCGGCGCGGCCGAGGCGAAAGCCTACTGGTCCACAGCCGACAAGGCCTGGGTGGCCGGCAAGCAGGTGACGACGCCCTTCGTCGCAACGCCGGGCCTCACCACCACCGAATGCGTGCGCGAAGGCAATCA
The DNA here is from genome assembly GCA_964529555.1 of uncultured Rhizobium sp. GTDB lineage: Bacteria > Pseudomonadota > Alphaproteobacteria > Caulobacterales > Hyphomonadaceae > UBA7672. The sequence continues at coordinate 1,076 of CAZGWV010000179.1, read as the reverse complement.
CCACTATCTCAAGGTGACGTTCAACGCCGACCCCGACGATCCGCGCATCGACGATCCGGGTACGGACGTGATGGCGAACGGCAAGCCCGACGCCGGCTGGGGTCTCCACCTCAACGACGCCAATATCGCGATGGGGGACCTCGTCGATGTCCTCGCAAGGCAATCTGCGGCGTGGACGAAGGCCCACCCCTGAGAATTCGCAGCGCGGCAAGATGGAATGAACGGCCCTGCGCCTTGTGTGCAGGGCCGTTTTTCATGTGCGCCCCCGCATGGTTATCGCGACCGGTGAAATCCTGCTGCGCGCAATGAACTTCCTTTAGGGGATCGGGATCACTTTGCACGCGGACCCGTTGGGGGGCCTCCGCTGCAATCGGTAATCACCATGCGCTCGCCGCACGCCAAGATCGATGACTGGCTCATGGGCCAGGACGAGGCTTCCACCGAGGCCGCCGAACAGCCTTTCGATTCCTTCGGGCCGATCAGCGAGATCCGCCGCGCGCTGGGCGCCCCGGAAAAGCCGGCCTTCACACAGGGCCCGCACGACTACACGCGCATTCTGGTGGCCGAGGGCGACGCCTATCATCGCCGCGTGCTGCGCGTCCTGCTGGCCAACGCGCGCGTCTCCGTGATCGAGGTCGAAGACGGACAGTCCGCCATCGACCTCCTCGCCCTGCGCTCCTTCGATCTCGTCCTGCTGGGCATGGACCTTCCCAACATGACCGGCCCCGACGTGATCCGCTGGGTGCGGCGCAGCTTCACGCCCTGGTCCGACATCCCCATCCTCGGCCTCGTCGGCGAATCCCACCGCGACCAGGTCGGCCGCCTCATGTCGATGGGCATGACCGACTGGACCGCCAAACCCGTCAGCCGCCACCACCTCGCCGACAAGATCGTCCACCTGATGCCCGGCCTGTACGACGCAGGTCTGTAGGCGCGGCCGGAACGCTGAACACATCCTTCGAGACGATTGGCGCTTTGCGCCAATCCCTCAGGATGAGGCCTGTTGGTGTTGAAATGGATCAAAGCCCGCAGGCCTCATCCTGAGGGATCGCAAGCACGCCGCCTCAACGGCGCTG
>CAZGWV010000178.1:0-4377 GCA_964529555.1 uncultured Rhizobium sp. | reverse complement strand
CAACGAGTTGGGCTAACAACGAGTTGGGCTAACAGGGAGAGATTACGCGATGGCGGCCAGAGGCCCCGATCTGCGCAGGGTGGTGATCACGGGGATGGGCATCGTCTCGTCCATCGGCGACACGATCAAGGAAGTCACCGACAGCCTCAAGCAGGGCAAGTCGGGCATCTCGTTCATTCAGGAATACGCCGACAAGGGCTTCAAGTCGCAAGTCGGCGGCAAGCCCAACGCCATGCCGGAAGACCATGTCGACAAGCGCGCGATGCGCTTCATGGGCGATGGCGCCGGCTGGTGCCACATGTCGATGACGCAGGCGATCGCCGACGCGGGCCTCGACGAGAGCATCATCTCGAACCCGCGCACGGGTCTGATCGTCGGCACGGGCGGCCCCTCCACGCGCGCCATCGTGGCGGCGGCGGACTCGACCCGCGAAAAAGGCTCGCCGCGCCGCATCGGGCCGTTCGCGGTTCCCAAGGCGATGTCGTCGACCGCTTCGGCGACGCTCTCCACCCTCTTCAAGATTCTCGGCGTGAACTATTCGATCTCGTCCGCCTGCACGACGTCGCTGCATTGCGTCGGCGCCGCCTCCGAACAGATCCAGTGGGGCAAGCAGGACGTGATGTTCGCCGGCGGCGGCGAAGAACTCGACTGGACGCTCTCCGCGCTCTTTGACGGGCTTGGCGCCATGTCCTCGAAATACAATGCCGAACCGCACCGCGCCTCGCGGGCCTATGACGCCGACCGCGACGGCTTCGTGATCGCGGGCGGCGCCGGCATGGTGGTGCTGGAAGAGTACGAGCACGCCAAGCGCCGCGGCGCGACCATCTATGGCGAAGTCGTCGGATACGGCGCGACGTCGGACGGGTTCGACATGGTGGCCCCTTCGGGCGAGGGCGCTGCCCGCGCCATGCGCCTTGCGATGTCGCAGGCAGGCGCCAAGCCCGACTATCTCAACCCGCACGCCACCTCGACGCCGGTTGGCGACATGAAGGAGCTTGAAGCCGTCCGCGAAGTGTTCGGCCAGGAAGCTGCCGACCAGCCGATGATCTCGGCGACCAAGTCGATGACCGGCCACTCGCTCGGCGGCGCCGGCGTGCAGGAGTTGATCTACTCGCTGATAATGATGAAGGAGCGTTTCGTCGCTCCCTCCATCAACATCGAGAAGCTCGACCCCCTCGCCTATGGCGTCAACATCATCCGCGAGGCCCGCGAAGCCATCATCAAGATGGCGATGTCGAACTCCTTCGGCTTCGGCGGGACCAACGGCTCGGTGATGGTCGCGAAGGTCTAGCGACACTTGCTGTCCACGGCGCCTGGCGCCGCTCACGTATGATGGCGGCGGCAAGAAGGTCGCGAAACGGTCGGCTGCCGCGACGCGGAAACGACGGTAGGGAACTGGTCCGGCAAGGGGGACTCTTGCCTTTGCCTTGACGCCCCGCCGCGCCTCCCCTACCCCGCGAACTTCAACTTCTGGAGCTTGGCCCCATGTCCAAATGGTCCTTCCCCGCAGGCGACCTGATGAAGGGCAAGCGCGGCCTCGTGATGGGCGTCGCCAATGACAGCTCCATCGCATGGGGCATCGCACAGCAGCTGGCGGCGCAGGGGGCGGAGATCGCCTTCACCTATCAGGGCGAGAACCTCGAACGCCGCGTGCGTCCGCTGGTCGAATCCATCGGCATGAACACGATGATCCCCGCCGACGTCACCGACGACGCCAGCATGGATGCCGCCTTCGCGCAGGTGAAGGAGAAGTGGGGCAAGATCGACTTCCTCGTCCACTCCATCGCCTTCGCCGGAAAAGAAGAGCTGATGGGCTCGATGGTGGCGAACACTTCGCGCGAGGGCTTCCGCCGTGCGATGGACATCTCGGTCTATTCGTTCATCGACTGCTCGCGCCGCGCTTCTGAAATCATGCCGGATGGCGGATCGATCATCTGCATGACCTATCTCGGCGCCGAGCGCACCGTGCCGTCCTACAACGTCATGGGCGTCGCCAAGGCTGCGCTCGAAGCCTCCACGCGCTATGCCGCGCGCGACCTCGGAACCAAAGGCATCCGCGTCAATGCGATCTCGGCTGGCGCGATGCGCACGCTGTCGCTGGCGGGCATTCGCGGCGGCAAGGGCCTGATGAGCACAGGCCGCGACTGGTCGCTGCTGAAGGAAGATACATCGATGGAAGGTGTGGCGGGCTGCGCGCTTTACCTGCTCTCGCCCATCGGCCGCTCGATCACGGGCGAAGTCGTGCACGTCGATGCGGGCTTCCACATTGTGGGCGTGCCCGACATTTCGGAAGACGGGGCGGCGACCTAGCGGCCTGCCAGCTAGCGGTCAGCGGCGATATCGTAGGACGCCAGCGTGCCGTACTGCGCCGTCGCCATGGCCTGGTTCGCGGCCTTCATCACCCAGCCATCCGGCGACGTCATCATCGCCATCGCGCCGAAGGCCATGCCGATCATCAATCCGGCGCCGATCACCACCACCGCCGCGCCGCGCACGAATTCAGGCACGCGCCTGTTCGCCGTGTCGCGCCCTGCGGTTGTTGGCGAACTCACATCCATCTCAGCCTCCACTCCTGGCGTCGCGGCTGAAGACCCCGGATCGGGAAGTCCGGTCAGCGCGCGTTGCAGTTACAGGGCTTGCGCCCTGGCGCGGGGAGACGACTCGTTGGGGAGGATTGGGCCGTTTTGGCGTTTACGCCTTCAGGCTCTTGAGAAACAAGTTAGCTCACGACTTCGAGAGCGGCAACGGACTCCCTGCAGACAAACGGCAGATACTATCGGGTTTCCGCAGACGGCGCGGTTGCAGGCGCCGCAGCGTCGGGCGCTTCAACTGCCGTGGGGGCGGGTTCGTTATCGACGGTGACAGGCTCGACCGCGAACACCAGCATCACCATGTAGGCGATCACGACGAGGGCGAGCCCGATCACGAGCACCCAGATCATGCCCTTGATGTTGCGGCCCTGACGGACGTCTTCGGTGGTGACGGGTTCGGGCATTCATTACTCCGGCGTGGAGGAAACGGACGCCCCAGCGCCGGGTTCCCGTCAGGAACACCTCGTCAGGCAGATGGCGCGATGCCGAGCTTGCGCAGCTGCACCCACACCGGCGCGATCAGCCTGTCGACCGAATCCGCATCCGAGGGACCGTCGCGATCCGGTGGCGCCGCCTCGCACGCCACGACGATATCGCAGATATAGCGCGCCGGATCGATGTGCCGCGACTGCGCGGGACGCACGAAGCGCAGATATTGCTGGATCACGCTCTCGGCGCTGCGGCCACGCTCGGCCTCGTCGCGCCGGATGCGGCGGATCAGGCGCAGGTCCGCGGGCGCATCGACGAAGACGGTGAGGTCGAACAGTTTTGCAAAGGAGGGATCGGAGAGGACGTGAATGCCCTCGATGATCACAACCGGGCGCGATGCGATCTGCTTCATCTCGCCTGCCCTGCGGTCGTGCGTGGGGAAATCGTAGATGGGCTGTTCGATCGTCTCGCCCTTGCTCAACGCGATGATGTCGCGGCGCAGGTGCTCCATGTCCTTGTTGGCCGGGCTGTCGAAATCGAACGTGCGCTCAAGCTCGGCGTGGCTCATCGCGCGCGCGCCGGGGCCGTAATGGTCGCGCCCGAAATAGTAATTGTCTTCCGTGACCAGCTGGCAGCGTTCGTCGCCCAGACGCGCCTGCAGCGCGCGCGCCAGCGTCGTCTTGCCCGAGCCGGAGCCGCCCGTGACGGCGATCATAAAGGCGGCGGCCATGCCCGTCATTCCCCGGACTTGCGGTCGAGATCGCGGCGCACCCGTTCGGACGCCAGCAGCGCCTCGATCCGGCGCGCCTCGTCATAGCTGTCGTCGGCGATGAAGCGGATGTTGGGCGTGTGGCGCATGTCGATCTCGCGGCTGAGACGGCCACGCAGGAAGCCCGCGGCGCGGTTCAGCGCCTCGACGGTCTTGGTCATGTCCTCCCCGCCCAGCGGCGCCGCAAAGGCCGTCGCGTTCTTGAGGTCGGGCGAGATGCGCACTTCGGTGATGGTGATCGACTTGCCGTGCAGGGCCGGGTCGGCGAACTCCTCGCGGGCGAGGATATCGGTCAGCGCATGCCGGATCAGTTCCCCGGCGCGCAATTGTCTCTGGGAGGGCGGTTTCATCGGAATGTCAAAAGCCCGGCGGGGCGGGATGTCAAGGATGGGGGGCTGCTTCGCTCCGGGCGATCGCAGGGATTGCGCATGTTGAAACAGACCCCCACCTGTCCGCCCCCTAAGTACGGGGCGGAACCCTGAAGCGATCACGTCCTTCAAAGTGAGGTAAGTTCTCTCAACATGGTTCCGCCCCGTACTTAGGGGGCGGACAGGTGGGGGTCTCTGTCGGTACGCCGGGCAGCCAGCG
>CAZGWV010000177.1:0-4387 GCA_964529555.1 uncultured Rhizobium sp. | reverse complement strand
CCCGGCCATTCTTACGAGGAATATCGGTTCGAACTGCTTGAACGCGGACGCCATCCGACGGATGAAGGCGCAACGCGCATCCGCAGAGCCCGGCCCTCCCCCGTGCAATCTGCGGTCGCGCCGAACTAATCTCTTGAGACTGACCGACCAGTTCCCATATGAGCCCCTGCCACAGGGCCGCTTACCGGCTTTGCGGGCGATCGAGACCAGGACCGAAGGGGTCGTCCATTCCGGGTGCTGCCTAGTCAGGCCCGGACGAGGAATGGGGCGGCCGCCGCAGAAAGGACTTATGTAGTATGGCGAAGATCATCGGCATCGACCTTGGAACCACCAACTCGTGCGTTGCCGTCATGGACGGCGGACAGGCGCGCGTGATCGAGAATTCGGAGGGCGCGCGAACGACCCCCTCCGTCGTCGCTTTCCAGGACTCAGGCCAGCGCCTCGTCGGCGTCATCGCCAAGCGTCAGGCCACGGTTAACCCGCGCTTCACCTACTCCGCCATCAAGCGTCTGATCGGCCGCACCTATGCCGACCCGATGGTCGCCAAGGACAAGGACCTGGTCGCCTACGAGATCGTAAAAGGCCCCAATGGCGATGCGTGGATCCAGGGCCGCGACAAGGCGTACTCGCCCCAGGAAGTTTCCGCCTTCATCCTCGGCAAGATGAAAGAGACCGCCGAAGCCTATCTCGGCGAGAAAGTCACCCAGGCCGTCATCACCGTCCCCGCCTACTTCAACGACGCCCAGCGCCAGGCGACCAAGGACGCCGGCCGCATCGCGGGCCTTGAAGTCCTCCGCATCATCAACGAGCCGACGGCCGCCGCTCTCGCCTACGGCCTCGAGAAGAAAGACTCGGGCAAGGTCATCGCCGTGTACGATCTCGGCGGCGGCACGTTCGACGTCTCCATCCTCGAAATCGGCGACGGCGTGTTCGAAGTCCTGTCCACCAACGGCGACACCTTCCTCGGCGGCGAAGATTTCGACAACCGCCTTGTCGAGCACATCTGCGAGGAGTTCCAGAAGAGCAACGGCATCGACCTCCGCAAGGACCTGATGGCGCTGCAGCGCGTCCGCTCCAAGGCGGAAGAAGTGAAGAAGGAACTCTCGACCGTCCAGCAGGTCGACATCACCGAGCCTTACATCACCGCCGGCCCGTCCGGTCCGGTCCACCTCAATATGAAGCTCACCCGCGCCAAGCTCGAAAGCCTCGTCGAGGATCTGGTCAAGCGCACGATGGAGCCGTGCAAGAAGGCGCTTTCCGACGCCGGCAAATCCGTCGGCCAGATCGACGAGATCATCCTCGTCGGCGGCATGACGCGCATGCCCAAGGTGCAGGAGATGGTGAAAGCCTTCTTCGGCAAGGAGCCGCACAAGGGCGTCAACCCGGATGAAGTCGTCGCCGTCGGCGCCGCCATCCAGGCCGGCGTTCTGCAGGGCGATGTGAAGGACGTCGTGCTGCTCGACGTCACTCCGCTCTCGCTCGGCATCGAAACGCTGGGCGGCGTGTTCACGCGCCTCATCGACCGCAACACCACGATCCCGACCAAGAAGAGCCAGGTCTTCTCGACGGCTGACGACAATCAGTCCGCCGTGACGATCCGCGTCCTTCAGGGCGAGCGCGAGATGGCGGCCGACAACAAGCTGATGGGCAATTTCAACCTTGAAGGCATCCCCCCTGCCCCGCGCGGCGTGCCGCAGATCGAGGTGACGTTCGACATCGACGCCAACGGCATCGTCAACGTCTCCGCGAAGGACAAGGCCACCGCCAAGGAGCAGAAGATCACCATCCAGGCGTCGGGCGGTCTCACCGAGACCGAGATCCAGCAGATGGTGAAGGACGCCGAAGCCAACGCCACGGCCGACAAGGCCCGCCGCGAAGCCGTCGAAGCGAAGAACCAGGCCGAAAGCCTCGTCCACGCGACCGAGAAACAGGTTGCCGAACACGGCGAGGCGATCAGCGCGCAGCTGAAAACCGACATCGAAGCCGCCATCGCCGACCTGAAGGGCGCGCTCGAAAAGGATGACGCCGCCGCCATCAAGACCAAGAGCCAGGCGCTCGCTGCCGCAGCCATGAAAATGGGCGAGGAAATCTACGCCAAGACCCAGGGCGGGGACGGCGACGGCCCCGGTCCGGGCCCCGGCGGCCCTGCCGAAGGCGGCGACGATGTGGTCGATGCCGACTTCGAGGAAGTCAAAGACGACAAGAAAAGCGCCTGATTACCGGGCTGGCGTGCTCATGGTGAGGTGAGAAATCCGCTGGGCCGTGGCTTCAAGGGGGCTTTAATCCCCAGGGGTCATGGCCCATCTAGTTTCAACGGTTACTAAGGTTCGCCTGCGATAGGACGACTGGCCCAGAGGGTTCTCCCTCCCTCGGGCTTCCGGGCAGGTCGGGCGGAATCGGGTTAGACAGTCATGGTTACGGTTCGGTCGTCACGATGAGCGAGCGCTCTTATTACGATATCCTCGGCGTCCCGAAAGACGCTGACGAGAAGACGCTGAAGTCGGCCTTCCGCAAGAAGGCGATGGAGCATCACCCCGATCGCAATCCGGGCTGCACCGTCTCCGAAGGAAAATTCAAGGAAGTCTCCGAGGCGTGGGAGGTCCTGAGCGATCCCCAGAAACGCCAGACCTACGACCGCTTCGGCAAGGCCGGCGTCAACGGCCCCAATGGCGGCGGTCCGCAGGGGCGCCCCGAAGACGTCTTCCGCGATGTCTTCGGCGACATGTTCTCCGAACTCTTCGGCGGACAGCGCGGACAGCAGCGCAACGGCCCCGGCCGCGGCGCGGACCTGCGCTACGATTACGAGATCACGCTCGAAGAAGCCTTCCGCGGCAAGCAGGCCGAGATCACCGTCCCCACCACCGAGAAGTGCGACCCCTGCCACGGCTCGGGCGCGGAGCCCGGCACGCAGCCCGAAACATGCACCACCTGTCAGGGCCACGGCCGCGTGCGCATGACGCAGGGCTTCTTCACGATGGAGCGCACCTGCGGCCGCTGCCAGGGGTCGGGCCACATCATCAAGACGCCGTGCCGCAACTGCGACGGACGCGGCGCCATCCGCCGTGACCGCACGCTGTCGATCACCATTCCCGCTGGCATCGAAGACGGCCAGCGCATCCGCCTCTCCAACGAAGGCGAGCCCGGCGCGCGCGGCGGCCCGAAAGGCGACCTCTACATCTTCGTCTCCGTCCGCGAGCACGACCTGTTCGAGCGTGACGGCCAGACGCTGTTTGCGCGCACGCCCGTGCCGATGTGCGTCGCGGCCCTCGGCGGCGACGTCGAGATGCCGACCATCGACGGCTCGCGCATGAAGGTCACGATCCCCGAAGGCTCACAGACCGGCAAGCGCATGCGCCTCAAGGGCAAAGGCATGCCCAGCCTGCGCGGCGGCGCCAATGGCGATCTCGTCGTCGAACTCTTCGTCGAGACGCCGACACACCTCTCCGCCCGGCAGAAAGACCTGCTCAAACAGTTCGCCGAGGAATGTTGCCCAAGCGGCAAATGCCACCCGGAAAGCCAGGGCTTCTTCAAGAAGGTCAAGAAGTTCTTCGACCAGGAAGACTCGCGGGCTTAGAGCGACGACACGAAGCGCGGATACAGACCCCCACCTGTCCTCCCCCTAAACGGGGAGGGACCATGTTGAGAGTACTTACCCCACTTTGAAGGACGGTGACCGCTTCAAGGTTCCTCCCCGTTTAGGGGGAGGACAGGTGGGGGTCCCTCTCAACACTCACCAGCGCACGCAATCGCGCGACGCGATCACCCGCACACCTCAGCGTGACCGCGATGTTGTCAGAGTTGCGCGGCGCAAACAGCAAGGTGGCGTGGGGCGCATCCTCCTGCTTGAAAACCTGCCAGACAAATCCCATCGCACGCGCGCGATCTGCGGTAACGCTCGCCGATTCCGTCAGCGCAGGATCACCCACGCCCTACTCGATCAGATCGCACCTGATCTCGACGGGCTGCTTCTGCGCCATCTTCACCGGCCCCTGATAGATGCCGCACGACAGCAGGTTGTCCGCATGCGACTTGCGCGCCGAATAGACGTTCACCAGCACTTCCGGCTCGCCCTCGATGCTGGCGATGTGGGTGGGATCGAACCCCGTCCCCGGCGCTTTCACCACGGCATTCACCGGATCGACCTCGACCATGTCGCCGCCAAGGCCAACCTCCTGGCCGTAATCGTCCACGCCCGGCGCCGTCTCGCTGATCGCCGCGCCGAAATAGCCCGCGTCCACGATGACCCGCTCGTTCGTCGACGCCAGCAGTTCCGCCGCACGCGGCGTCAGCGCGAGGTTGACCTCGAACGCATAGGGATTCGGCGGCGCATCCGGCGGGACTTCGGGAGCCCCCGCAACCGGCGCAGGACCACACGCAACAAGCGCGA
>CAZGWV010000176.1:0-4399 GCA_964529555.1 uncultured Rhizobium sp. | reverse complement strand
GCGCATCGGCAGGGGCCGGTGTCGCGCTTTGCGGGAACAGCGAAAGTTGAAGGCGCGAACGTCTTCACCTGGCTGCCCGCCCGACTGTTCGGATTTCCGCGCAAGGCGGAAGCAGCCGCCGTGACCGTGGTGAAGCGGCTCACGGCGCCGGGGCGCGAGGTGTGGGAACGCACAATCGGCGGCGCGCACTTTCGCAGCGAGATCGCTCATGCCGGATCGGGCCGCGTCACCGAAAAATTCGGCCCGTTCACCTTCACGCTGGCGCTGGAAGCGACCCGCGAGCGCCTGAGCATGAGCATAGTCGGCTGGCGCATGGGCTGGTTGCCATTGCCCGCCTTCCTCGCCCCGCGCTCCGTTGCAAGCGAGACAGTTAATGCGGGCGGACGCTTCAGTTTCGACGTACCGATCGCCGCGCCGTTGTTGGGACGGCTGACCCGCTATAAGGGTGAACTGCAGCTACAAGAAAAAGACGGGCGCATGACATGACTCTCAAATCCGATCCCGGCAATTTCTTCGAGGATTTCGTTGTCGGCGATGAGTTGATCCACGCAACGCCGCGCACGGTGACGGAAGCGGATGCCGCGATCTACACCGGGCTTACCGGCTCGCGGTATGCACTTTATTCGGCGGATACGTTTGCGCAGGATATCGGGCTGGCGGGCGCGCCCATCGACCCCCTGCTCGCCTTCCATGTCGTGTTCGGCAAGACGGTGCCGGATATCTCGCTCAATGCGGTCGCCAACCTAGGCTATGCCGACGGGCGTTTCCTCGCGCCGGTTTATCCGGGCGACACGCTGCGCGCGGTGTCGGAGGTGATCGGCGTCAAGGAGAACTCCAACGGCAAGACCGGCGTCGTCTATGTGCGCACGCATGGCTACAACCAGGAGGACGAGGAAGTCCTCAGCTATGTGCGCTGGGTGATGGTCAACAAAAAGGACCACTCGAAGCCCGCGCCAACCGCAGTCGTGCCGCAGCTTCCGGCGGCGGTCGATCCGCGAAATCTGCCGCAGCGCGCCTACACGCTGTCGGACTACGACTTCACGCTGGCCGGCTCGCCCTTCGCCTTCGAGGACTACGCGATCGGCGAGAAGATCGATCACGTCGATGCTTTCACCGTGGAAGAAGCCGAGCACCAGATCGCGACGCGGCTCTACCAGAACACCGCCAAGGTCCACTTCAACCAGCACGCCCAGAGCCAGACGCCGCGCGGCAAGCGGCTGATCTATGGCGGCGTCGCCATTTCGCTGGCGCGCTCGATCGCCTTCAACGGCCTTGCCAACGCGGCCGAGATCATCGCGATCAATGCCGGCCAACACGTCAATCCGCTGGGCGCTGGCGACACGGTGTTTGCGTGGTCGGAAGTGCTGGACAAGGCGGATCTGGGCGCCGGGCTTGGCGCGCTGCGCCTGCGCCTGGTGGCCACGAAAAACCTGCCGTGCGGGGAATTCCCCCACAAGGACGCCGAAGGGAAACACCTCCCGGACGTGATTCTCGACTTCGATTACTGGGCAGCCATTCCCAACCGGGGGTAGGCATCCCTAGATAGGGACAATGTACTCAGCCGACTTTGTCCAATTCGTCGCGGCCAGCGCCATCCTGTTCTCGGTGGTGATCCGCTCGCTTCGCTCCGGCGCATCATGGGATGCGGTCGCCGAGGGGCGCGCGACCGCTGACGTCCTGCGCGATCTCACCGGCATCCTCAGCCTGGATGATCTTCAGCAGGCGTTCGGTCCGCCCAGGATGGAAGATGGCGTCTTCCCGGTGACGCGCCGCGAAGTGCTGCGGCAGCGCACGGGCCTGGGCTATCTGTTCGGTGACCGGTGGCTCGACGGCGGATCGGCGCTGATCGCCATACTGGCCGTGCTGCCGATCTGGCCGATATGGGAATCGCATACGTGGCTCGATATCCTGCTGGCGTTTGCAAGCGTCTATCAGGTCGCCGGTTGGGTCGCCGCGTTCAGACTGGTCAGGCGGCCGTAGCAGCGCGCGAAGATCATGCACTTCGCAGGAAGTTCGCGATCCAGCGCGCGACGAGCGCGTTGTCCTGCGGTTGCCGCAACGAGGCGATAGCGGCGTCGGCCTGCGCCTCGGTCAACGCCTTGCCGCGCCGGTTGTTGTAGAGAGCGCCGGCATAGACATCCGAGAATTCGGGATGGCCCTGCACGCTGATGGCGGGAATGTCGTCATAGGCAAGCATGGCATGTTCGGTGTGGGCAGAGCGCGCAATTGTCGTGACGCCCCTCGGCGGCGCAATCACCTGATCCTGATGGCTGACGGCGAGCGAGATCGCCGCGCCTGCACCCGCCATCCAGTCGCGCGTGGCAATCACTTCGTATGTGTGCCGCCCCACACCCCAGCCCTTCTCCGATTTGGCGACATGCCCGCCGAGCGCGTCTGCAATAATCTGATGCCCGAAGCATACGCCGACCAGCGGCGTGCGGGCGGCTGCGGCGGCGCGGATAAAGGTGCGTAGCGGGTCCATCCACGGGGTCGAATCATAGACGCCGAAGGGCGAGCCGGTGATCAGCACGGCCTCGCACGCGGCGGGGTCCGGCAGGGCCTCCCCATCCGGCAGGGAGGTTGAGCCGAAGGACAGGCTCCCGTCCGCCGGGCCCAGCAGGGCGCGGAACATCTCCGGGTAGCGCGGAAACCGATCGACCAGGGCGCCGGGCGCCCGCCCTGCCTCAATGATCGTGAGCTTCATGCACGTTCCAATAAGACGTTTGCGCACAAGGCCAAAGAGGAGCTTTGCGCCGCGTTGACAGGGCCAAAACGAGGTCTATTACCGATTGCGACGCGATGAGGGTCGCGCAAAGGGCTGAAGGGATAAAGCCATGTCATCGTGGACCGATAAACGGCCCATGTCGCCGCACGTATCGATCTGGAAGTGGCACATGACGATGGCCGCTTCGATCCTTCACCGGGCGTCTGGTTTCGCGCTCTATATCGGCATGCTGGTTGTCGTGGCCTGGCTCTTCGCCACCGCGGCCGGGCCCGACTATTACGAGCCGCTCGCCGGGATCATCGCACACCCGCTCGCCCAGCTTGTCCTGTTCGGCTTCACGTTGGCCGCGCTCTATCACCTGCTCTCGGGCGTCCGTCACCTGATCTGGGACGCCGGCGCCGGCTTCAACCCGAAGCAGGCCAGCTTCATAAGCGGCCTCATCCTCGTTGTGTCGGTCGCAGGATCGGTTGCGATCTGGCTTCTGCTTGGCCTCGTGCCGGGCGTCGATCCGCTGAACATCGCAGGAGCCGCCCAGTGAAGGAATCGCTCCGCACGCCGCTCGGCAAGGTCCGTGGTCTTGGCTCCGCCAAGCATGGCGCCGCTCATTTCATCGCCCTGCGCGTTTCGGCAATCGCCCTGGTCGCGCTCGTTCCGTGGTTCCTCTATTCAGTGCTCGGCGCGGTGCGCGGCGGGTATGACGGCGCGCTGGCCTGGATCAGCGACCCCGTCAACGCCGTCCTGATCATCCTCGCTGTCGCCGCCGCGCTCTACCACATGCGCATCGGCATGCAGGAAATCGTCGAGGACTATATCGGGAAGAAGGGCACGAAATTCGCGCTGCTCATCCTGAACACCTTCTTTTGCGTCGTTCTCTTCGCCGCCGCTGCTTACGCGGTGCTGAAGATCGCGATCGCCTGAACAACAGACCCTCGCCCACAGGGACACGCCACATGACTGCGTACACTTGGAACGACCATACCTATGACGTGGTGGTGGTCGGCGCTGGCGGCTCTGGCCTTCGCGCGGCGCTCGGATGCGCCCAGGCGGGCCTGAAGACGGCCTGCATCAGCAAGGTGTTCCCCACGCGCTCGCACACGGTCGCGGCGCAGGGCGGCATCTCGGCCTCGCTTGGAAACATGGGCCAGGATGACTGGCGCTGGCACATGTACGACACGGTGAAGGGCGCCGACTGGCTCGGCGACCAGGACGCGATCGAATACATGGTGCGCGCCGCCCCCGCCGCCGTTTATGAGCTTGAACACTGGGGCGTGCCCTTCTCGCGTACGGAAGAAGGCAAGATCTATCAGCGCGCCTTCGGCGGCATGACCAAGAATTATGGCGAGGCCCCGATCCAGCGCACATGCGCCGCCGCCGACCGCACCGGCCACGCCATGCTCCACACGCTCTATGGCCAGTCGGTCAGGAACGCCGTCGACTTCTTCATCGAGTATTTCGCGCTCGACCTCATCATGGAGAACGGCGCCTGCCGGGGCGTCACCGCCATCAAGCTCGACGACGGAACGATGCATCGCTTCCGCGCCCAGCGCGTCATCCTCGCCACCGGCGGCTATGGCCGCGCCTATTTCTCGGCGACGTCGGCGCATACCTGCACGGGCGATGGCGGCGGCATGGTGCTGCGCGCCGGCCTGCCGCTGCAGGACATGGAGTTCGTGC
>CAZGWV010000175.1:0-4438 GCA_964529555.1 uncultured Rhizobium sp. | reverse complement strand
GGCCTCATCCTGAGGGATTGGCCCGCAGGGCCAATCGTCTCGAAGGATGTGTTCAATGCCCCGGATAACAGGTGGGTTGGGCGGTGGAGGCGTTCGCTACTTCGTCCCGAACATGCGGTCGCCTGCGTCTCCCAGCCCCGGCACGATATAGCCTTTCTCGTTGAGGTGGCTGTCGATGGCGGCGGTGAAGACCGGGATGTCAGGGTGGGCGGCGGTGAATTTGGCGATGCCTTCGGGGGCGGCGAGCAGGCAGAGATAGCGGATGGCGTTGGCGCCCCGGCGCTTCAGACGGTCGACGGCGGCGATGGCGGAATTGCCGGTCGCCAGCATCGGATCGACCACGATGACGAGGCGGTTCTGGATCTCGCCCGGCGCCTTGAAATAATACTCCACGGGTTCGAGCGTATCGTGGTCGCGGTACATGCCGATATGCGCAACGCGGGCGGCCGGCACGAGATCGAGCATGCCATCCAGCAGGCCGTTGCCGGCGCGCAGGATGGAGGCGAAGACCAGCTTCTTGCCCTTGATCACCGGCGCATCCATCGGGCCCATCGGCGTTTCGATGGCAATGGTTTCGAGTTCGATATCGCGCGTCACCTCATAGCAGAGCAGCGTCGCGATCTCGCGCAGCAACATGCGGAAGCCAGCCGTCGACGTCGTCCTGTCGCGCATCAGTGTCAGCTTGTGCTGCACCAGCGGGTGATCGACGACTGTAACGTTCTTCATGGTCCTGCCCATTTCGACCGCACTCATTGATGTGCGCGCGATACCGGAATTCTGAATTGCAGAGCAAACGCCCCGTGTAACGTAACCAGTAACGACACTGTCACCGTAATTCCCTTTACGCCGGAAGTATGCACACTATCCCCAACGGAAAGACCGACAGGCCCGGCAAAAATAACAGGGCCAAGCTGAGGGAGAACTGCCATGTGGATCCGCAAGGGTGAGCGCGACCGTTTGCTGGGCGTCGACAGCCCCATCCCGACGCAGGTTGTCTCCAACGAGGAGTTCATCCCGCGTCCGCAGAACAAGAAGCAGAAGCAGGTTGAAGACCTCATCATGGAATGGGGCGCGGCCAACGCCAAGAAGATCAACATGAGCCGGCGGGCCTACATGGCTTCGTCCATGGGTCTGGCGACCGCCTTCCTCGCGTCCAACTGCGTCTATGGCCAGGACACGTTCGAAGTCGGCGAGGACGAGCAGTTCGAGCCGCGCGAAGTCGAGCAGGTGAAGGCGAACGGCCAGAAGGGCAAGTTCTTCATCATCGACGTGCAGGCGCACTATTCCAACGGCATCGCGCTCAACTTCCGCAACTCCGAGACGGCGCGGAACATGGGCTTCAATCTGAAGGACGATGTGGAGAGTTATTCGTTCCGCACGTTCACGAAGGAAATGTTCCTCGACAGCGAAACCGCGATGGTGGTGATTTCCGGCGTGCCGGGCAAGGAAGAGCAGCGCGCGCCCGATGGCCGCGTGCTGGAAGGCGCAGAGCGCACGCCGCGCGGCGCGATCCTGCCCTCGTGGCTGATGGCGCAGTCGCGCAATGAGCTGAACGCGATGGCCGGATCACAGCGCGCGCTGAGCCAGGGCAACCTTGCGCCGAACCACTACTGGAACACGGCGACCAACTCGATCGACAAGGTTGCGACGCTCGAGCAGATGGATCGCGAGATCAACACCTACAAGATCAATTCGTGGAAGTGGTATTGCCACACCGACCCGGCGCGCACGGGCAATGGCTTCCAGGTGGATGACGACAACGCGCAATGGTTCATGGATGAATCGCGCAAGCGCGGCCTCAAGCTCGTTTCGGTCCACAAGGGTTACTCCTACCAGTCGCGCACGCTGGGCCACCTTGCCAATCCGAAGGACATCGAGGCGGCCGCCCTGCGCAACCCCGACTTCAACTTCGTGATCTACCATTCCGCGCTGAAACACGGCTCGACCGATGGCGAGAACTGGAAGGAGATGAACGAGTACAACCCGGAGACGGGCGACTTCCTGTGGCACAAGATCCTGATGGACATCAAACGCCGCAATCCGCAGATGAACAATGTCTACCCGGAGATCGGATCGTTCTTCAACACGCTGGCGATCGCCGATCCCGTGATGTGCATGCACGGCATGGGCCTCAACATCAAAACCTATGGCGCCGATCACGTCGTGTGGGGCACGGACTGCCTGTGGTGGGGCTCGCCGCAATGGGGCATCGACGCGCTCAAGCGGTTCCAGATCTCCGACGAGCTGTGCGAGAAGCACGGTTACGCCAAGATCACCGACGAAGTGCGCGCGAAGATTTTCGGGCTCAATGCGGCCAAGCTGTATGGCATCGATGTGAACGCCCAGCGCAACGCCCTGCCCGCCGACGCGCTGACGCGCGTGAAGCAGGCCTATATGGATCGCGGCGGCCTGCGCGACAATGACTATCATGGCTGGGTGCAGCACGCATAATCGACATGACCGAACCCAACTGGAATTTCGAGGGCGAACCTCCGTTCGAGCCGCGCACGGAAGCGGGCATAAATCTGTGCGCCTATTTCGATGCGATGCCAGATGCGAAGCTGAGGGCCTACACCCCCGCCATGAGCGACCGCGAGCTCATGGTGTGGGATGGCAACTTCAAGGACGATGGCGACATGCTGCTGCCCTGCACCGAGAGCGAGGAAGTCGATGTCGGAATGTACCGGCGCTATATCGCCGCGTGCATCGCGTATCGTGATCGCGTGCGGGGGACGCTCGTGGGCGTGGCTTAACGCCTGACCGTAAGCACGCGCTCGTGGTTCGACGGACGGCCCTTCGGGCCTGCTCACCATGAGCGCTACCTTACTGCCGGCGCCCAGTAGCGCTCATCCTGAGCAGCACGCGAAGCGTGCGTCCGTCGAAGGACGAGCGCGTGCTCACGGGCCTTGGGCATTTGTCGCGATCGTTATATACACCCGAGCATAACGATTTCGGAGCCGTCCATGCGCCTGATCCTTGCCGCCCTTGCGCTTGCCGCCGCCCCCGCCGCGTGGGCGCAGGAGCACGATCATGCCGCGCCTGCCTGCACGGCCATGGACGCAGCCCTGCCTGCGGGCATCGAGGACTGGAATGGCGGCGCGGCGCTGGCGACAGGCGCGGCGGCGGACAGCGCGGCGATCCTGCAGCTTGGCAAGGGCCATGAAGCGGCGCTGAAGCGGAAGGCGGAGGTCGCCTTCACGGTCGAGCCCGAGAAGCCCGGCGGGTCGGTGTCCTACTCCGGCATTTTTGCCTTCGATGTGACCGAGGCAGGCAACTACGCCGTTGCCTTGAGCACGGCGGCGTGGATCGATGTGGTGGAGGATGGCAAGGCGCTTGAGCCGCTGAGCTTTGGGCACGGACCCGCATGCACGACGATCCGCAAGATGGTGGTCTATCCGATGAAGCCGGGCCGGCACCTGCTGCAGATCGCGGGCAATGGCGCGGCGACGGCGAAGCTGCTGGTCGCGAAACAGCCCTGACGCGCGTGGGGCGTCGCGGACCCGTCATCGCTGCCGTGGCGAGCGTTGCGCTTGCGGCGCTGGTGGCGTGCGTGAGCGCGGCGGCGCCTGTCGATGCGGCATGGCCGGCGGCGGACTTGCAGCCGCCTCATCCTGACGACAACCAGCCGACGCCGATCAAGATCGAGCTGGGGCGGCGTCTGTTCTATGATGGCGACCTCTCGTGGGACGGCACGATGAGCTGCGCCACCTGTCACGAGCAGAAGCGCGGCTTTGCCGATCCGAACAGGACGCGCGCGGGCTTCGATGGCAGTCCCGGCGAGCGCAACATCCAGACGCTGGCGAATGTGGCGTGGTTCAACTCGCTGACATGGGGCGGGCCGCATGTGGATACGCTGGAGCATCAGGCGCTCATTCCCATCGAAGGCTTCGTGCCGGTAGAGATGGGCTTTGGCGGCAAGCCCGAAGGCGCGCTGGCGCAGCGGCTGGCGGATCAGCCCTGCTATCCCGAACTGTTCCGCGCGGCCTTCCCTGAGCGCGATGGAAAGATCGACATGCACACGATCACGCTGGCGCTTGGCGCCTTCCAGCGCACGCTGGTCTCGCTCGATGCGCCGTACGACCGCTGGATGCGGGGCGACAAGGCCGCGCTGACGGCGCAACAGGCGCGCGGCGCCGCGCTGTTCGAGGCGAAGCAGTGTTCGAGCTGTCATGCCGGGCCGCATTTCACGGACGCGGCCACGCCCGGCGTGAAGCCGGATGAGGCGTTCCATCGCCTCGCCCTGCCCGCCGACGGCAAGGATGCGGGCCTGTCGCGCATCACGCTAAAGCCGGAGGACGCTGGCCGCTTCCGCACGCCGGGCCTGCGCAATGTGGCGCTGTCCGCGCCTTACATGCACGACGGTGAAGTGGCCACTCTGCGCGAGGCGATTGCGCATCACCATGCCGATCCATCGGCGAGCGATCCGCGCCTGAAGCAG
>CAZGWV010000174.1:0-4560 GCA_964529555.1 uncultured Rhizobium sp. | reverse complement strand
GCGCCTGTGCTTGGCTTTTGCCGGGGCAGACGTGTGGAGGGAACGGTTGAGCACCGTTGCGACCCTTGTTGGTGAACTGGCGCAGGCGCGCGAGGCCGTAGCAGGCCGCTTGCGCGGCGTTGACCCGACCGATTTTACCGCCCTGCGCACCGCCTACGACGCCTTCGCGCAGAACGATCCCATGCCCGAGATGTCGACCCATTCCGAGATCGATCTTGGCGGCGTGTCCTGTCTTGGCCTTCTGCCCAAGGGCGCCAACGGCGACCATGTGATCCTCTGGGTGCATGGCGGCGGCTTCACAATGGGCTCCTCGCGCAGCCACAAGGGCCTCGCCTCGCAAGTGGCGTCACGCGCGAAGACGGCGGCGATCCTGCCCGACTATCGCCTCGCCCCCGAACACCGCCACCCCGCAGCGCTCGAAGACTGCATCGCCACCTATCGCGCCGTATTGGCCGAGGGCGTGGAGCCACAGCACATCGTCCTCGCAGGCGACAGCGCCGGCGGCGGCCTCGCGGTTGCGGCCGCGCTCAAGCTGAAAGAACTGAACATCCCCCAGCCAGCCGGCCTGATGCTGCTGTCGCCCTGGGTCGACCTCGCCAATCGCGGGTGGAGCCACGCGGCGAAGGCCCAGCGCGATCCGTTTCTCACGTCCAGCGGCCTCGCCACGCGCGCGCGCGAATATCTGGGCGAAGGCAATCTCTCCCTCCTCGACGCCGACATGCGCGGCCTGCCGCCCGCCTACATCCAGACGGGGGAAGCCGAGATCCTGATGTCGGATTCAACCGCGCTTGCTGAAAGGCTCGGCGCGGCGGGATCGCCGGTCACGCTCGAAATCTGGCCGGAGATGTTCCACATCTTCCAGGCCCGCTACGCCATGCTGTCCCAGGCCCGCGAAGCGATCGACCGCCTCGGCCTGTGGGCCGCCGCGCATGTGGGGCGATAGTCTCTGGACCGCCGGGCGCCTGCCCGGCAATCCAGAATCTACTTCTCGAACGCCGCATCCAGGAACGCGGCGAGTTCCTTGTTGTGCAGCGCCATCGTGCCGGCGGCGGTCGAAGCCGATGCGGGGCGGCCGACATAACGGGCGCGCTTGTTCTTCACGTCCAGCTTCTCGAGCGTCTTCTCGATATTCCACTCGACGAAGTTCCAGCCGCCCATATTGCGCGGCTCTTCCTGGCACCAGACCATGTCGGCCTGCGGGAAGCGCGCCAGCTCCTTCATAAGCGGCGCCACCGGGAACGGATAAAGCTGTTCGACGCGCAGGAGATAGACGTCGTCGATCTTCCGCTTCTCACGCTCCTCGAACAGGTCGAAATAGACCTTGCCCGAGCACATCACGACGCGGCGGATGTCCTTGTCGGCCGCAAGCTGGACCTCGGCCCTGCACTCGGGCACCTCCGCGCCGTCCTGCAGGATGCGGTGGAACGACGTGGTCGGTCCCATGTCCTTGAAGTAGCTGACGGCGCGCTTGTGGCGCAGCAGCGATTTCGGCGTCATCACGATCAGCGGCTTGCGGAAATCGCGATGCATCTGGCGGCGCAGCGCGTGGAAATAGTTCGCCGGCGTCGTCGGATAGACGACCTGCATATTGTCCTGCGCGCACATCTGCAGGAAGCGTTCGAGACGGGCGGAGGAGTGCTCCGGCCCCTGCCCCTCATAGCCGTGCGGCAGCAGGCAGACGAGGCCCGACATGCGCAGCCATTTGCGCTCGCCCGACGAGATGAACTGGTCGAACAGGACCTGCGCGCCGTTCGCGAAGTCGCCGAACTGCGCTTCCCACATGGTCAGCGTCTGCGGCGCCGTCAGCGAGTAGCCATACTCGTAGCCCAGCACCGCCTCTTCCGAGAGCAGCGAGTCGATGACCTCATAATTGGCCTGGCTGTCGGAGATGTTGTTGAGCGGCGTGTAGCGCTCTTCCGTCACCTGATCGATGAAGTGCGAGTGGCGCTGGGTGAACGTGCCGCGGCAGGAATCCTGGCCCGACAGGCGGATCGGGAAGCCTTCTTCCAGCAGCGTGGCGAACGCCATGTGCTCGGCCATGCCCCAGTCGAGATTCTCGCCGCTCTCGGCCATCCTGCGACGCGAGTCGACGGTGCGCGCGACCGTCTTGTGAATGTTGAAACCGTCGGGGATCGTGGTGATCTTCTTGCCGATCTCCTTCAGCTTGGCGGCGGCGACGCCCGTCTTGCCGCGGCCTTCCTCGTCCTTGGGCAGGCCGAGGCCAGCCCATTTGCCGTCGAGCCAGTCAGCGGCGCCCGGCTTGAACGTCTTGGCCTTGTCGAACTCCGCATCGAGATGCGCGTCCATCTCGGCGATCATCTCCGCGACAGCGTCCTCGGTCATAATGCCTTCATCGACGAGGCGGCGCGAATAGAGTTCGCGCGTCGAGGACTGATCGCGGATCCTCGCATACATCTGCGGCTGGGTCATCGTCGGGTCGTCGCCCTCGTTGTGACCGAAGCGGCGATAGCAGAACATGTCGATGACCACGTCCTTGCCGAACTGCTGGCGGTATTCCGTGGCGACCTTGGCGGCGTAGACGACCGCTTCGGGATCGTCCCCGTTCACATGGAACACCGGCGCGTCCACCATCTTCGCCATGTCCGACGGATAGGGAGACGAACGCGAGAAACTCGGCGCGGTGGTGAAGCCGATCTGGTTGTTGACGATGAAGTGCATCGCTCCGCCCGTGCGGTATCCAGCAAGGCCCGACAGCGCGAAGCATTCGGCGACCACGCCCTGGCCCGCAAACGCGGCATCGCCGTGCAGCAGCAGCGGCATCACTTTCGTGCGGCGCTGGTTGCGCTCGACCGGATCGGTGGCGCGCACGCCGCCGGCCTCGACCTCGTCGAAGAACTGCTTGGCGCGCGCCTTGCCGAGCACGACCGGGTTCACGATTTCGAGGTGGCTCGGATTCGCGGTGAGCGAGAGGTGGACCTTGTGGCCGTCGAACTCGCGGTCCGACGAGGCGCCGAGGTGGT
Source organism: uncultured Rhizobium sp. (assembly GCA_964529555.1). Taxonomy (GTDB): domain Bacteria; phylum Pseudomonadota; class Alphaproteobacteria; order Caulobacterales; family Hyphomonadaceae; genus UBA7672. Next base: position 1,579 of record CAZGWV010000174.1, on the reverse strand, counting down.
ATTTCACGTCGCCCGAACCGTAGTCGTCGCCGCCCTGCGTGTTGCCGCCCTGGAACTCGAAGAAAATCTTGTGGTACGGCTTGCCCATCACGGCGGCGAGCACGTTGAGACGGCCACGGTGCGGCATGCCTATGATGATCTCGTCGGCGCCCAGCGCGCCGCCGCGCTTGATGATCTGCTCCAGCGCCGGCACGGCGGCTTCACCGCCATCGAGACCGAAACGCTTGGTGCCCGGATAGCGCTTGTGCAGGAAGCGCTCGAAGGCTTCCGCCTCGACCAGCTTGTTGAGGATGGCGCGCTTGCCCTCGGGCGTGAAGGCGATCTCCTTGTCCTTGCCCTCGATGCGCTGCTGCAGCCAGGATTTCTCGTCCGGGTCGGAAATGTGCATGAACTCGACGGCGAACGTGCCGCAATAGGTACGGCGCAGGATGTCGAGCATCTGGCGCGGCGTCGCGTAGTCGAGGCCGAGCACGTTGTCGATGTAGATGCGGCGATCCATGTCCTTCGGGCCGAAACCGTAGGTCTTGGGATCAAGCTCGGGCTGCTCTTCCCCCTTTTGCATGTTGAGCGGATCGAGATTGGCGGCGAGGTGGCCGCGGATGCGGTAGGCGCGGATCATCATCAGGGCGCGTATCGAGTCCTGCACCTGCTGGTGAAGATCGGCGGGGGCCAGCGCCGGCCCGACCTGCGGGGCCTTCTTCGCGGCGGGCTTGGCGTCGGGCGCCCAGTTGCCGTCGAGCGCCGAGACAAGCTCGCCATTCTGGTGCTTCAGCGGCTCCTGCCACTCGGGCCCGCGCGCGGCCTTGGCCGCCTGCTCGGCCGTGCCGCCAATGCCCTTGAAGAAGCGCTGCCAGCTTTCGGCGACCGAGGTGGGATCCTCGGCATATTGCGCATAGAGCTGCTCGATATAGGCCGCGTTGGCCCCATAGAGGAAAGCCGTGTCCAGCATGGCCTCGTTGTCCATTCCGCGGACTTCGCCAGGCTTTGCCTCGATGTTCATTTTGTGCGTCCTGTTGCGCCGGAATCGGGGCCCCTGCCCCGAGCGCGTGGTGGCAATCAGATGCTGCTTTTTGCGGCCAGACTCAACCTTTTGGGGTGAGACATTCTGCACATAAGACCGTGACCGGTTACCACTTCGTTCCATAGAGAGAACGAGCAGCGGAAACGCCAGCGTTTCAGGCGGGCCGAATTCATCCTTCGAGACGATCGGCCCTTCGGGCCAATCCCTCAGGATGAGGTCGGTTGTTCTGGAAAGAGTGTGACGGCGCCTACCGACCTCATCCTGAGGGATCGGCGCACCGCGCCGATCGTCTCGAAGGATGAATTCAGGGCGAACTAGCCCTTCAGGACTTGCGACAGCGTCACGCCGAGGCGTGCAGGGCTGTCCGACACGACGATCCCGGCCGACTGCATGGCTTCGATCTTCGATTCCGCATCGCCCTTGCCGCCCGACACGATGGCGCCGGCATGGCCCATGGTGCGGCCCTTCGGAGCGGTACGTCCGGCGATGAAGCCGACCATCGGCTTCTTGCGGCCGCGCCTGGCTTCGTCCTTGAGGAACTGCGCCGCGTCTTCTTCG
>CAZGWV010000173.1:0-4561 GCA_964529555.1 uncultured Rhizobium sp. | reverse complement strand
CACGCGCCGCCTGCGGTGCATTTCGCTTTGCTCAATGCACCCTACGGGTTGGCTCAAGCGTCACGCTTCAGCGCCAATCGCCAGATACAAGGGGGGCTCTCGGTGAGCGGGTGGTTTTTGCGTCGTGGCGCGTTCCGCCACGGCATACTTGCGGAAACCGGGAATTACTCCACCTTGCCGTTCGCGTCATCCGATCAGGGGGCCCGTCATGCTTACGCTCGAACAGCTCCAGGCGAAAGTCGCTTCGCAGAAAACGGCCCTGCCCGCGCTTTATGGCGATGTCGATTTCACCATCAAGCCAGAGCGTTTCGCCGACGAGCTGGTCATCGCGGGGCCGTCGCAGAGCAAGTTCGATCACATGCGGCCGCAGCTTCTGGCGGACGCCGAGAAGGTGGCGCGGATGCGCGCCTATACGATGCTCGGCGACACGGTGGCGGATGCCTATGCGGCGCTGATGCCGAAATATGGATTTCGCGGCCTGATCGGAATGCTGAAGCAGGCGTGCGACCACGGCGTCGAGAGCGTGCCCGATGCGCCGCCTGAACTGGTCACTTTCATCCGCGCGATGGAAGCCACGCCCGACTGGGTCGACATGAAGCTGGTAGAAGAAGGGGCGCGGCAATCGCGCGAGGACTCGGCGAACTATTCGCCCTTCATCATTCGCGGCGCCTTCATCGCGACGTTTATGAACAAGTACTCCGCGCTTCCCATGGCGCTCACCGGCACGCTGTCGAACGAGAGCGCGGCGCGGCGCGTGAAGGACACGGCGAGCTTCTTTATGACCTCCACGCTGCCCGGCGCGCTCGAACGCTTCGGGCCGGGGTTCAAGTCGGCGGCGATGGTGCGGCTGATGCACTCGATGGTGCGGTTCAATGCGCTGAAGCGGTCGAATGCGTGGGATGTGAAGACGTTCGGCATTCCGATCCCGCAGGTGGATCAGATGCCCGCCGGGCTGATCGGCGTGTTCCTGCTGGCCTTCAAGATCACCGGCAAGGGACGCTTCAAATACACGGAGGTGGAGCGCGCGCGCGTGGAGCTGTCGCGCTATCGCTGCTTCCTGCTCGGCCTGCCGGAGGAGCTGGCGCCGGCGACGCCGAAGGACATGGTCGACATGATGGTCCTCTACGAGCAGACGCTTCGGAAGGGCTTCGACGATGCGACGTGCGGCGAACTCACGCGCGCGACGCTGGCGGCCTATCTGCCGCCGGACGAAAAGCTCGGCAGCAGGATTTTCGACCGGATCGAGCGGCGCTTCTCGAAGATCTTCTTCCTCCTCGCCTTTCTCGGCGGCGACAGGAAGAAGGCGGCGGAGATAGGCGTGAAGATCGGCGTGGCTGACTGGGCGACGTTCATCGCGTGCAGCGCCTTCATCGGCGTGCGCAAGGGCTTCTATGCGCTGGGCGCGAGCATCCCCGGCCTGCGCAAGGCGACCGACCGGATGCTGGTGCGGAAGATCGAGCGCCTGCTCGCAAGCTATGGCCACGCCGCGCACACGACGGACGCGGCGCAGTACAAGCCTGCGGCGGTACGTCAGGCTGCGGAATAGAGAGAGCCTACTTCGCGCCCGACGCCTTGGCCGGCTCGCTGAGGCTCGACAGGCTGAATGCGCCGACCAGCGAGGTGGCGAGGTTGTGCTCGATCACAAAGCCGGGGAACGCCTCGGCCATCGTCATCTCGTCGGGCAGCACGTAGAACACGCCGCCCTTCGCGAAGGTCGTCTTCACGACCTTGTCGTAGAATTCGTTCGACACATTCAGGCAGCCATGCGTGATGCGATTGTCGTCGGGCCTCGGAGATTCCAACCGCGCCTTGCGCTTCTCCGGGCCGTTGCCGGCGGGGATCGGATGGATCGAGACGGCGGTTTCATAGTCCACCCACAGCACGCGCTGTCCGCCCGTGGCGGGGCCGTAGCCGGCGATGAAGCGGCCGGCGGGCGTCGTGCGGTCCGCCATCGGAATATCTTTCAGTTCGCGATCGCCGACGCCGGGCGCGGAATGATCGCCCTCGGCGGAGCCGAGGAGCGCGGGCGCGAGGCCCTTGAGCTTCCCATCGGCGCCGAAAACCAGAACCTGCGCCGCCGCCTTGTCGACGATGGCGAAGGGATAGCCGCGATGATCGCCGGACGCGATCACCCATCCGGCCAACTCGATCACGGTGTTGGCGACCGGCTGGGCGAGATCGATCTCGTCGATCTTCTGCGCGCCCGCCTTCTGTGCGGTGGCGGTCAGCATCGATGCGCTCGCCAGCGCCATCCCGAATGAGAGAGCGGCGGCGCGGATGACGGATTTGCGATCGGTGGGAATGGCGGCTTCCTCGCGCTTGATGCGTGTTGAGCTTCATGTCCTTGCGGGCCGGGGCCTGTTTAACAGACCCCGGCCCCAAGGCCAAAATGTGGCCCGCCGGACGCGCCGGGACCTAGCCGCGCGGGGTGCGGGCCGGCGCGGATTCCAGCGCGTTCACGCGGCCATCGATCTGGTCGATGCGCTGGGTGGACGAGCGCGCTTCGGTCGCGGCCGCGTTCGCGGCCGTTGCGGCGGCGCGGGCTTCAGCCGAGGCGCCCTGGGCGGCGGTGTTCGCAGCTTCGGCGCGCTGGGCGGCCTGCTGGGCGCGGGCGTCGACCTGGTCGATACGGCTGTTCACCGCAGCGATCTGTTCGTCGACATAGCCGTTCGAGGCGCAGGCGCCGAGCGCGAGGCCGCTGAGGGCGACGACGGCGGCGGTGCGAGCGGTCACAGCGTGTTTCTTCAGCCAGGACATATTCGGAATTCCCTTTTTGCGACGACGCCGGAACGGCCGTCTCTAAGCTTCTTGTAATGTGCGTCCCCAAGCCTCGCGCTCGCCAATGCGAGCAAGGCGGTTTGCACCGGGGTCGTAACGCGGCGGCTGGACGTGAGTTCCGAATACGGACGAAAACGCCGCAGGTCGGCTGCAGGTCAGGCGAGGCTCTTGAGAAAATCCGCATAGAGTCCGTGCGCGCGCTCCGTCAGTGCGGGATCGTAACGGTTGCGCCAATCCTGCGCTTCCAGCTCGTCGAAGGCGTGAGTCGCGCCTTCGAACACTTCCACCGCGATCGGACGTGACGGAGTTTTCATGTTGGTCAGCGTACGGATGACGCCCCGTCCGCCCACCACGCTGTCCTTCGTGCCGACGATGGCGCGAATCGGAATGTCGATGCGCAGGCCCGCGCGGGGAGCAAGCGCGCCCACGCCCTGCCACGGATACAGCAGGAAGGCGCCGATCATTCCCGCGAACGGTTCGTCGGGAATGCCCGACATGCGCGCGGCCTTCCGCATCGCGGCGCCGGGCTGCATCGACATCGCGTCGAGCGCCGTCCACGCGCCGTGGCTCCATCCGGCGACGACGATGCGGCGCGTGTCGGCCCACGGTTGGCGCCGTGTCCATTCGAGCATCGCGAAGAGATCGCCCGCCCGCTCGCGCCCCCACAGCTGCAGGCCGGTGCAGACGGTGGCGTAGGCGGCGAGTTGCGAGATGCCGCGATGCGCATAGCTGTCCACCACGACGACAGCCCATCCCGCAGAGCGCGCGACTGCGGCCCAGCGCGCCTGCAGCTTCTTCTTGCCGCCGCAGCCATGCATCTGGATCGCGACGGGGAACGGGCCTTCGCCTTCGGGGAGCAGGAGTTCGACGCCGGGCGCGAGTTCGGCGATGCGCTGGTTGAGGGGTGTGGCGGCGATTGTGGTGGCGGGCATGGGAAGAAAGTGGAAACGAAATTGGGCGATCGCAAGGTGGTTATTGGGGCAATCCCCTTGCCGCCCTCGTGGTTCGACGGACGTACCGCCATGCAAAGCATGGTGGTACTGCTCACCATGAGGGCTCTAGTTGCAGCTACGATTCAGGAGAGAGGATCCTCATGGTGAGCAGCGGTGATGTGCGCAAGCACGTCACCGCGCCCGTCGAACCACGAGGGGCCGGGCTTACTGCGCTGTGGCCTGCCCTGCATAGCGCTTGCGCAATTCCGACATCAGCGCGGCCGCTTTCGCGCGCTATTCTCTTGGCAATGCAGGGGAGAATGCGGCAGAGCTAGCCGCTTGAGATTCCCGCCAGATTCCAGAGTCGCGATGCGCCAGCTTGTTCTTCTTCGTCACGCCAAGGCGGCGTCAGATTCCGACACGGGGGAGGATTTCGACCGCCCTCTGGCCCGGCGTGGGCGCGAGGATGCGCCGGGAATCGGCGAGGCGCTGGCCGGCGCGGGGGCGGAGCCGGACGTGGTGCTGGTGTCGGCGGCGCGGCGGACGCGCGAGACGTGGGGGCTGATCGCAAGCTGGTTTCCCGATGCGACCGTTGCGTTCAGGGACGATCTCTATCTTGCGGACACGGACAGGCTGATGCGCGCGGCGGAGGAAGCGGACGCCAACAATGTGATGATCGTGGCGCACAATCCGGGGCTGCATGAACTGGCCAGCCGGCTGGCGCACCGGAACAATGCGCTGGAGAGCGCGGTGCGCGCGAAGTTTCCAACGTGCGCGGGGGCCGTGTTCGGACGCGCGGACGATGGGGCGGCGTGGCGGCTGCAGGCCTATGTGACGCCGAAGATGATTTC
>CAZGWV010000172.1:0-4616 GCA_964529555.1 uncultured Rhizobium sp. | reverse complement strand
CTGAGGGATCGCAGGCACGGCGCTTCAACGACACAAGCCTCGCGTGGCGATCGTCTCGAAGGATGTGTTCAGTGTTCCGGATGCGCCGAAAGCTCCCCTATCCAGCAGCGCGGCGCTTCCTGAAACACCAGAGGGATCGATTCAAACCAAAACGATGCCGGCCTAGTTCCGCGCCCCGATGAACTCGTCGATCGTCCGGCGCGCGATCACCATCGCCTGCACCTCTCCGGCGCCTTCGAAGATGTTGAGGATGCGGGCGTCGCAGAGGACGCGGCTGATGGGATATTCCAGCGCGAAGCCGTTGCCGCCGTGGACCTGCAGCGCGTTGTCGGCGGCGCCCCAGGCGATGCGGGCGGCGAGCATTTTCGCAAGGCCGGCTTCGAGGTCGCAGCGCTTGCCCTGGTCCTTCTGGCGCGCGGAGAAGTAGGTGAGCTGGCGCACGCCGACGAGTTCGGCGGCCATCATCACCAGCTTGTCGGATGAGCGCGGGAAATCGAAGATCTGGCGGCCGAACTGCGTGCGCTCCAGCGTGTATTTGAGGCCGAGTTCCAGCGCGCATTGCGCGACGCCGATGGCGCGGGCGGCGGTCTGGATGCGGGCGCCTTCGAAGGTGGCCATCAGGTGTTTGAAGCCCTGACCTTCCACTTCGCCGAGCAGGTTTTCGAGCGGCACTTCAAAGCCGTCGAAGCCGATCTCGTATTCCTTCATGCCGCGATAGCCGAGCACTTCGATCTCGCCGCCGGTCATGCCGTTGGCGGGGAAGGGGTTGCCCTCAACGCCGCGCGGCTTCTCGCAGATGAACATGGAGAGGCCGGAGAAATTGTTGGTGTCCGGGATCGAGCGGGCGAGGACCGTCATCAGGTCGGCGCGAGCAGCGTGGGTGATCCAGGTCTTGTTTCCGGTGATCTTCCACACGGCGCCGTCCTTCGCCGCGCGGGTGCGCAGCGAGCCGAGGTCGGAGCCGGTGTTCGGTTCTGTGAACACGGCAGTCGGAAGGATTTCACCGGATGCGATGCCGGGAAGGTATTTCTCCTGCTGCGCGCGGGTGCCGCCATTGAGCAGCAGTTCCGCCGCGATCTCCGAGCGCGTGCCGAGCGAGCCGACGCCGATATAGGCGCGGCTGAGTTCCTCCGAGACGACGCACATCGACGTCTTGCCGAGGCCGAGGCCGCCGAACTCTTCGGGAATGGTGAGGCCGAACACGCCCATCTCGCCCATCTGCTTGACGACGCTGTCGGGGATCAGCTCGTCCTTCATGTGCCATTCGTGGGCGTAGGGCTCGACGACCTGCTTGCCGAAGGCGCGGAACTGGTCGCGGATCTGTTCGAACGTGTCTTCGAGGCCGGTGTATTCCACCGTCGCCTTCTGGCTTTCGAGGAAGCCGCGAATGTGTTTCGCCGCCGCCATGCGCGCGGCCGGCGTGTTGCCTCCCATGACGAGCTTGGTGATCGCGGGCGTGAACAGCTTCTGCATGATCGCCTGATCGTGCGTCATGTCGGCCGGACGCACGATCTCCACCTGCGTCATCGGCAGACCGCCGATCAGTTGGGAGAGATATTCGCCGAACAGGATCTGCGTCAGCAGCTGTTCGATCTCGCCGAACTTGCCTTCCTCGGCAATTCTGTCGGCCCAGTTGGCGGTTTCCTTGAGTGTCTCGACATAGGTCAGCACCCAGGCGAGGCCGTGGGTGGCGCGCTGTTCCTCGTCGATCTTGCGGCGGTCGACTTTCCCGCCGGGGGCGACCGTGGCGGCCACCGCGCGCCGCAGATCGAGGAAATAGGCCTCTGCGTCGGACGCGGCCTGGCGAACCGTTGCCCTGAGATCCGAAATCACCACGCCGTCCGACATTTACGTCCACTCCCGTTTCGACACGTTCCCGTAGCCGATTGCGGCGTTGCAGCAAAGATCATGTCGTTCGCCTAACACAACAGCGTGTTTCGAGGAGAATCTCGCCTCAAACGCTAATTCCTGCAGCTTGATTGGATGCGGGGCCTCGGTCACAACGGCGCGTGGGCAGACGCTGCGGCAAGACATCGCGCTTCGTCCATGCGGAGGAAAGACCCATGAAACTGGCCAGACTGAAGTCGATCATGCTTGCCACGGCGGCGCTTGCCCTGGCCGGGGCGGCCCACGCCCAATCGAGCGAGGCTGGCTTCACGCCGCCAAAGACGCCCTGGGGCGCGCCCGACCTGCAGGGCTTCTGGTCCAACGCCTCGATCACCAACATGCAGCGGGATGCCGCCTATCCGAACCTCGTGCTGTCGGAGGAGGAGGTCGCCCGCATGGAGGGCGAGGACTATTACAACAATCGCACGCGCGAGGACGCCAAGCCCGCCGACGTCGCCAACCTGAAACTTCTGGATGGAACCGACCTGCTTTCGGGCGGGGGCTATAATGCGTTCTGGGTCGATCAGGGCAGCCATGTGGCCCGTGTGAAGGGAACGCCGCGTTCGTCGTGGATCGTGGAGCCGGCCAGCGGCCGCATTCCGCGCATCGGCGCCGCGGGCGCTGCGCAGGCGCAGGCGGCGCCGCGTCCCACGGGTGCGGCTGCTTCGAGCGGAACGGTGCAGGGGCCCGGCGCGGTCAACCGCAATGCGGGCGGAGGCTTTGGCAGTTACGACAATCCTGAAAGCCGCCCGATGGGCGAGCGGTGCATCATCGGCTTCGGCAATACCGGCGGGCCGGTGATGACCAACGTTCTCTACAACAACACATACCAGATCGTACAATCGCCGACGCACGCGATGATCCTTGTCGAGATGGTGCATGATGCGCGCATCGTTCCGATCTTCGCCAACGCCGAGCAGGCGCGCGCCGGCCATCGTCCGAACGTCATCCAGCAATGGCTGGGAGATTCGGTCGGCTGGTATGAAGGCGACACGCTGGTGGTGGAGACGCGCAACGTGCATCCCCAGCAGCGCGGCTATGTCTCGAAGGCGGGCAAGCTGACGGAGCGCTTCACGCGCTGGAGCGCCGGGGAGATCGTCTACGAATTCACGGTCGAGGACCCCACGCAATACAGCCAGCCGTGGAAGGGCGAGATGGCGTTCAACCTGTCGCCCGAGCCGTCCTACGAATATGCCTGCCACGAAGGCAATCACGCGATGTACGGCATTCTCGCCGGTGCGCGCGAGCAGGAGCGTGGCGGCGTGACGGTCGAGGCGAACGCCGACGAGGAAGGCCGGTAGCATGTGCCGTTGGCCGGCGGCGTTGCGTTGCCTGGCGCCATGCGGCCTCCAAGCCGGTGAGCGCCCGCGCGGGGCGAGCGCTCACTCACGCCGGATAGCGTCCCGCAGAGCCGTGCAAGTCCGTCAGGCGGCCTTGACCAGGCCTTCGGCAACCAGCGACGCCTGAACGGCAGGGCGCGCCGCGATGCGTTGCTGGTAGGCCAGCAGGTTCGGGAAGGCCGAGAGATCGACTTTCAGCGGGGCGGCCCAGTTGGTGACCGTGAAGAGGTAGGCGTCGACGGTCGAGAACTGTTCGCCCGTGATGTAGGTGCGGCCATCGGCCAGCATCTGTTCGATCAGCTTGTAGCGGGTCAGCGCCTTGTCGATCGTGGCCTTGCGCGCGTCTTCGGTGATGGCCGGGTTGAACAGGGCGCCCAGCGACTTGTGAATTTCGGTGGAGACGAACACCGCCAGCTCGTCCTGCTTCACGCGGGCTTTCGTGCCGTGCGCGGGAGCCAGTTTCGCTTCGGGCCGCAGGTCGGCGATGTAACCGTGAACAACCACGTTCTCGGTCAGGATGTCGCCGTCTTCCATGCGCAGGGCGGGAACGTAGCCCTTGGGGTTCACGGCGAGGAAGTCCTCGCCGCTTTCTGTTTTCTTGTCGCGGCCAACGCGCTCGAGTTCAACGGGCAGGCCCGCTTCACGCAACAGGATGTGGGCGGCGAGCGAGCAGGCGCCGGGCATGTAGTACAGTTTCATGGATGATCCTCCGTGTCCTGCCACCGAGTTAGTGTAGGTGATTACGTTTGGAAACCATGTGGCGACGTGTTATCAAAGAAAAATCCGTAACCGTGAGGTAACGAGGGGAGTTCACGGTAGTGCCATTGAAGGTGCGCAAGAGCGCGGCGCGTCCGCAGACGGAGATGTGCCCCATCGGCGCCTGCATGGATCTGATCGGCGGGGCGTGGACGCCGAACATCATCTGGCATCTTTCCGGCGGCGCGCGGCGCTTCTCCGAACTGCGCGAGGACACAAAGCCGATCTCGGCCAAGATGCTGTCCACGCGCCTCAAGGAAATGGAATCGACCGGCATCGTCAGCCGCACGGTTGTCGATACATCGCCGCCTTCGGTCGAATACGCGCTGACGCCGCTCGGCTACGAACTCATCCCCGCCATCGAGGCCATCGCCCGCGTCGGCTACAAGCTGAAACGCGAGCAGGCGAAGAAGCGGATGACCGTTGCGCGGTGACGTTTGCCGAAGCCCGTGGGCCGAAGGCGATCAGGGTGAGACGAAGAAACGGGGCGGGCAAGTCGCGTGGTCAGCGGTCTTGCTCGACCTCACCCATGTAGGTCGTGCCTGTGAAGCTGTGGAAGACCCAGGACCAGATCGTCTTCATGCCGTTGGTTCTGCCGTAGATGAACACATCATGGCTGAAGGTCACGGGCGA
>CAZGWV010000171.1:0-4838 GCA_964529555.1 uncultured Rhizobium sp. | reverse complement strand
ATCGGTAGCCTTGCTCATATGTTTATATGCTTCATCGTGCTCTGACGTAATTGAGAATAACTTCTGTCATCATGACATTCAGACGTCTTCGATTTTCTCATGGAAACATTTAGCGACAATGCATCATTCCACATAGAACCGCGCGCGGACCAACATAGCGAGGTCGAATTTAGTTGTGAGGATGCGGGGAGCTGCCTATAGTCAATGAGTACTGAAACTTTTCACAACTCTCGCTCCTATTGGTCGCTTAACTCGCCCGTCTAATGAGGCAGCTAGACGGGCAGGCTTTTTACAGAATCCAGTTCTAACGGCATGCGTGAGTGATTCTTTAGTTTCTCATTCAAACAGCTTGATTCGTGAGGGAGATGAAAATGATTACAAGACTTGTGGCCTGTCTTTTGATTGGTCTGTTCTACTTCGTGGGTAATTGTGGGCTTAAGGCAGCGATTGTCGTTGAGGATAATTTTGATAGCTATACTGGAGCTATTAATGGTGGAACGGGTGGCAGTGGTGCCTGGACGATGGGATGGTCGTCCATGTTTGGCAGCACCACGGCAATTTCCTCGTCGGTCTTAAGTTATTCTGCTGGTGACATCGATATCAACGGAGGCACTCGCTCACTTCAGATTACTGACAACAATGGCAATCCGACTTTGTATCGCAAATTCACACCACAAACGGGGCCCGTGTATTTCTCGTTTCTTGCACAGTTGCCACTCTCTGGCTTAGGAGATCAATTCCTAGGTATTCATTTCACAGACAGCGGCAACGGCGGGCTTGACAATACTCCCTCGGGTGAAGTCGGATTGTTTGGTGGTTCAGAGATATCACCCGATGCGATCGTTCGTGCTGCTGTCTATCGTGACACGGGTTCTCGCACAGATGCATCGGTTCCTTACGCAGTCGGTGAAACAGTATTTGTTGTTGGTAAGTTTTCAGACGAAGGAATTGAAAACACGACACCAGGGATCTACGATCTGATGGAATTATGGGTCAATCCAACAACGTTCACTGAACCCGCAGTGCCATCAGTGTCCGCCGAGCGCGATACAGATGCAGGGACGGCGGTGGGGCTGACCTCGATTGATACATTTGCGGTTCGCACGGCCAACTTCTCCACGGGGCAAGGTGAGATCGCACTTATCGATCAGCTTGTCATCGGCACAAGTTATGCATCGGTCGTCGGTGCTTCCCCGCTAATTCCTGGTGACTTCGATGGCAACTCGTTCGTCAACGGCGCGGACCTGCTCATTTGGCAAAATAATTATGGATTGGGGGCAGGAGCGTCAATTGCTGAGGGTGACGCCGACGGAGATGGCGATGTTGATGGCCGAGACTTCCTGGTCTGGCAAAGAAACCATACCGGGGGCGGCGCGCTGTCGTCGATCACGTCGGTGCCTGAGCCAACGTCGTTCACTATGTTACTGTCAGCAGTGACATCGCTTTTCTGCCTGAGACGACGGACTCGATAAAGTTTAACCTAGCAACACTGTTTTACATCTTGGCCGTGAAATATGCCTGCTACTTGTGTACCTGCTCTTAGAAAGTGAGTTGAATAATGAAGCCCAATATCGTTTGTCTCGCAGTAACACAGTTACTTCTAGTTCTTGCAAGTCCTTCATGCTTGGCCGACATAATTGCCACTGAAAACTTTGATTCTTATTCCGGGAACATCCAAGCGGGTCCAGGAGGAGAGGGTTGGACAAACAACTGGACCGCTTCTTCAGCGGATACTTCAGCCCAATCAACCGAGATTCTTAGCTATAGCAACGGTGAAGTGAACATTAGCGGTGGAACCCGTTCAGTTCTTCACCAGGCCTCCAATGGAAACCCGGCGCTGTGGCGCTCATTCACTCCTCAAAGCGGTCCGATTTATTTCTCACTACTGATGAAGCTACCGACAAATGCCACGAATGAGTTTGTCGGTTTCCACTTCACGGATAGTTCGGTCGGTTTAACCAACTTGCCCTCATTCGAAGTAGGTTTGTTTCCGGGTGCTTCTGGATACGTGCGAGCACGAATTTATCGGCCCAATAACACCTTTGGCACGGATACGGAAGTCTTTGACCCTCGCGGTAGTACCATTCTTGTCGTTGGTCGGATTTCAAACGAAGGCTCCGATGCTTCACCTGATGTGTATGACAAGTTCGAATTGTTCATCAATCCCAGCACAATTGCTGAACCAACGCCAACGCGAGCAGTTGATTTTTCAACCGCTCTTGTGTCGCCTGCGTTTGCAGGATTGAAATCAATTAATACGTTTGGCTTTCGCACGGCAAATTTTGCTATTGGCGAGTCGGTGCTTTTTGATGAACTCCGTATCGCCACATCATACGCCGAAGCGATTGGTGTTCCAGAACCCAGTTCTTTCATGTGGGGGCTTAGCGGTTTAATCACCATGACATGTTTGTGTCGCAAACGAGTATGCCAGTGATTTTTAATGACGCCTTCAACCCAGTATTCCTATGAAGCAGAAACATTGGCACCGAGTCATGATTTTTTCGACATTCTTGGCTGGATTGGCTGCGATTCTGAGCTATCGTCACAGCTTCTCGACCAAATCATCAACCACGCCTAGCCAGGCCAATCGTCGCTTTATTTTTGAGCGATTGGAGAGTCGCGTGATGATGGCTCAAACGGAGTCTTTACTAGAACCTTTACATGAAACTGCGGAAGATATTTCGTATGACAATGTTCAGCTTACGGCTTTTGCAAATCTAACAGCAGATGAACTTTGGGAGGGTAGAACAATTCCTTCTCCCAACGATATCGAGTACGTCGAGGAAGTAACTCATCAAACGATCTATCAAGCCGTGCAGGGCGAATATCAGTTCTTACATGGAGCTGCGATCGTCGAGCATAATGGTGTGTTGTATACGGCTTGGGCAAATAGCCCAGTCAATGAAAACAGTACTGAAGAAACCGTGCGAGGCCGTCGCAGCACCGACAATGGTCAAACATGGTCTGAAGTTGAAATCATTGCCCCCGACTTGCCAGGATCATCATCTCGGTCGCATGGATCATTCTTCAAGCACGACGGACAGCTTTGGTACTTTGCGAATCGTCTCGTTAGTAATGGCCCCCATCCTGCGGATGCATTTAAACTGAACGAAACGGCAAATACCTGGGAATTTGCTGGTGTTGCCGCGCCTAATTTCGTTCCGTTGGATGAACCCAAGCGCATGGACAACGGAAAATGGATTGTTGCCGGGAGTGCCTCAGTCGCTATCTTCGATGAAAACAATATTCTGAATTGGACAGTCGTCCCGCTGAACATGCCCTCAGGACCGTCGTTACTTTTTCCTGAATCTACTGTTTGGGTTGATGGCAATGAGGTTGTAGCGATCACTCGCAATTCCAATCAAAATTATGCGATAGTTTCCACAAGCGACAACTATGGTGAAACATGGAATCAAGGAACCGTCAGTAATTATCCAATGGCTGCCTCAAAGCCTTTTGCAGGGACACTCAGCAACGGCCAGCGCTATCTCATTTCAAATATCGATGGCCCACGCGACACGCTTACCATTGCGGTAAGCCGTCCGTACGAAGAATCACTTGTGCGGGTTTGGAAAATTCGCCACGGTGAATCCCCGCAACCGTTTTATCCTGATGATTTCAACATTAAAAAATCTCAATGGTCGTACCCATATGCGATTGAACATTTTGGGAAACTTTACGTTGTTTATTCCGCAGGAAAAGAAGATGCGATTCTTTCGATCTTTCCCATTGATTCCTTGCTCGTTGATAAGGTAATTGCAGCGGATAACTTTGAAAAAGCTTCTGGCTCGATCTCGAATAGCGAGTCCGGTATGGGGTGGAGTGGCAACTGGTCTTCCTCGCCGAATACGCAAGCACAAGCCGATGAGATATTGCAATATAGCTCTGGAGAATTACAAATCGATGGTGGGACAAAATCAGTAGTCCATGCGAATAGTAACGGCAATCCCCAGATTTTCCGATCTTTTCCTGAGCAAACAGGAGTGATCTACTTTTCGCTGCTGATGAAACTGCCTACCACTGCAACCGATGAATTTGTTGGTTTTCATTTCACCAGTAGTGATACAGAAGACTTTGATAACACTCCTTCTATGGAGTTGGGCTTCTATCCGACTTATATTCGAGCAGGCATTTACAATTCAGCAGGCGGAAGAAACACCAATTCAAATCCTTATACGCCTGGTCAAACGGTCTTTGTAGTGGGAAGAATATCAAAAGAAAGCTCAAGCGGTACTTCAATGGATGAATATGACCGCCTCGAGCTTTACATCAATCCGACATCGCTCACAGAACCGCAACTTGCTACCCGGGTCGCGAATTTCGCGTCGATGCTCACTTCGCTGGATACTTTTGCAGTACGGACGGCCAATTTTGTATCGGGTGAATCGGTTTATTTCGACGAAATTCGCATAGGGACGAGCTACGCATCGGTTGTGTCTTCCTTAAGGCCAGGCGATGCCAATTTCGATAATCAAGTCGACAACCTGGACCTCGCAATTTGGCAAGCTAACTATGGTCGACCAATTGCAGAGATTGCACAAGGTGATGTCGATAACGATGGTGATGTCGATGGTCGCGACTTTCTCGTTTGGCAACGTAATGTCAGCATCAGTCCGCCAGCCCTACTATCCCCTGTTGTTGAAACAGAATATCAGGATAGCGAGCTTCAGATACCAAACTTCTTTCTGTTGCTTGACATGCCAGAAAAGCGCGCCACGCCTAAGCACCTAGGTTTGATCGAACCTAACAACTACGTGTTCATCGGCAATTGCATTGGCAAGCGATCATTCAATGAGATCAATGCTCAGAACGCAAGGGACCTGTACTTTTCCACTAGC
>CAZGWV010000170.1:1956-4917 GCA_964529555.1 uncultured Rhizobium sp. | reverse complement strand
CAAGTTCACGGCCAAGGGCGCGGACTTCATCCTTGAACAGCTCGCGCAGCGGTTCGACCAGTTTGAGATTCATCTTCTCGGGCAGGCCGCCGACATTGTGGTGGGACTTGATCGTCACCGAGGGGCCGCCGTCGAAGGAGACGCTTTCGATCACGTCGGGATAGAGCGTGCCCTGGGCGAGGAATTGCGCGCCCTGCACTTTCTTGGCTTCAGCCTCGAAGATGTCGATGAAGGTCTTGCCGATGAATTTGCGCTTGGTCTCGGGGTCGGAGACGCCGGCGAGGCCGCCGAGGAATTGCTCGCCCGCATCCACATGGACGAGCGGGATGTTGTAGTGGCCGCGGAAGAGTTTCACGACTTCGTCGGCTTCGTTGGCGCGCATCAGGCCGGTGTCGACGAAGACGCAGGTGAGCTGGTCGCCGATGGCTTCGTGGATCAGCACGGCGGCGACGGATGAATCGACGCCGCCCGAGAGGCCGCAGATCACCCTGCCCTTGCCGACCTGCGCGCGGATCTTGGCGACCTGTTCGGCGCGCAGCGCGGCCATCGTCCAGTCGCCCTTCATGCCCGCGATCTTCTTCACGAAGTTGGAGAGCAGCTTTGCGCCATCGGGCGTGTGCACCACTTCGGGGTGGAACATGGTGGTGTAGTAACGGCGCTTTTCATCCACCGCGATGGCGAAGGGCGCGTTCTCGGACGTGCCGACGACCTTGAAGCCTTCGGGCAACCGCGTGACGCGATCGCCATGGCTCATCCAGACGGGATAGCGCTGGCCGACATCCCAGAAGCCGTCGAACAGGGGCGAGGCGTGCCTGATCTCGACATCGGCGCGGCCGAACTCGGCGGCGTGGCCGCCCTCGACGGCGCCGCCCTGCTGGACCGCCAGGGTCTGCTGTCCGTAGCAGATGGCGAGGATCGGGACTTTCAGGTCGAAAGCGATCTGCGGGGCGCGGGGGGATTTATCGCGGGTGACGCTGTCGGGGCCGCCGGAGAAGATGATCGCCTTGGGGTTGAACCCGGCTTTGATGACCGCCTCGGCGCGGTTGTAGGGGTGGACCTCGCAATAGACGCCCATTTCGCGGAGGCGGCGGGCGATCAGCTGGGTGACCTGGCTGCCGAAATCTATGACCAGCGCACGCTCGTGCCCCACGCCAGACAAAGATGGGGAATCATAGGTGGGGATGGGGGGGGTGCTGCTCGCCATGGCGGAAATAGAAGGGGTTCGGGACTGGCGTCAATCCTGCGGAGCGTTCATCCACAGGCCGCACGCGGCGTCAGCCCGGTTTGCGGGCGCGGCGCCGCCGTTTCCCCGCGCGTTTGCGATAGTGCTCCATCGCGAGGGCGACACGTTCTGCGCCGAAGCCGAAGGTCGATGCAAGGATGTCCATCCTGTCCGGCCGGAAGGGGAACAGCGAGATGGGCGGAAGATCGGCGGTGTATGTGATGACGAGATGCGGGCCGCCCCGGCCGCTGACTGCGGCGATGGAGCTGCATTGCGGCCATTCGCGCCGCCATGTCCGCGCGCCGCGCCGATAGGTGAAGCCCCTGCTGTCCAGTTCGAGGCGCGTCGTGAAGAAGCACCACAGGCCGAAGGCGGCGCAGCCGGCGATGACGCCGCCGAGCAGGAGGACGAGCACATTCTGGATGGGATTCTGCTGACTGGAGGCGGAAACAAGCATGCTTGCGCCCAGCACAAGCGCAAGCAGGCTGGCCCAGCCGAGATTGAAGCGGGGCTCCCACAGCGTTTCGCGAAGGACGAGGCGGCCAACGGGCATGGCGGAAATAAAGAGGGCCAGGGCGAGACGTCAATTCCGTATCCGGCCCTTACCTTTGCCTGACCCCGCTTTCAGGAAGGCCGGCGGAGACCGCCCCGGTTATGGTTACCACAAACGAAGGCCGGTTGCGCCAGGACGGCCTGCACGCCTTCCAACCGCATAATTTGAAGGGGCGGTGAGCCGCCTTCCGAATTATCCGCGCTTGAGATGATGAAAGGCCGTGTTGTGATCGACCCGCCCCTTCCGTCTCCGATGCCGGTCAATCTTGACCGGGCGCAGGCGTACACAGGAATCATGCATTTCAGGGGACCCCATGCGCAGAGTCGCACTCGTAACAGCCGCCTCGTCGGCGCTTTCAATCCTGGCCTTCCCGGCCTTCGCCCAGGACGGAGGATTCTATATCAGCGGCGAACTGGGCGCGGTGATCTCGTCGGAGACGGACCAGGTGTTCACGCCGGGAACGCTGGCGGGCTCGACCGGAAAAATCTCGACCGAACACGACCTGGGTTTCAGCGCCGCCGCATCCGTCGGTTATGATTTTGGCGCGTTCCGCATCGAAGCCGAGGCCGGCCATATTTCCGCAGACGTCGACAAGGTGACGAGCAGCTTCAGCGTGGGAAGCGGCCTGACGGCCGGCTCGCAGTCTGCAAGCGGCGAGATAAGCGCGCGCACCTTGATGGCGAACGCCTCGGTGGACTTCGCCGGGTTCGACGACTTCACTTTCTTTGCCGGCGGTGGCGCAGGCGTGGCGAAGCTCAAGGCTTCGATCAGACTATCCGGCGGCACGACCTTGCTGGACGACGAGGACAGCGACTGGCGCTTCGCATGGCAGGGATTCATCGGCGTCCGCAAGCCGCTGACCAGTAATATCGACGCTCATGTGCGCTATCGCTACTTCACGGTCGACGATGCGGAAATGATCGGACTCGGCGGGCGCGTCGTGGAGCCCGAGTTGACGTCTCATTCCATTGCTGCGGGCGTCACGTTCAAGTTCTGACAACGGCGCGCTGGAGCGAGTTGCCGTGCGTGTGACTCGCGTGGGACCGAAGTTTATTCCGTGAGAGCGGCCGCTCCCCCGGCGCAATGCCGGCGGGAGCGGTTCGCCTTTTTGCGCTGGCGAGCCGGCTCATCCCGCGCGGCGCATGACGGCCATGTAGAAGCCGTCTGTTCCGGCGGTGCGCGGCGT
>CAZGWV010000170.1:0-1856 GCA_964529555.1 uncultured Rhizobium sp. | reverse complement strand
TGATCGCCGATGCGCTTCTGCAGGGCGTTGGGCTGCACGCGCCATTTCGCGTCGGGCTTGCGGCGCCATGTGCCGACGCCGGTGCAGGGCGCGTCGATCATCACGAGATCCATCCTGAGGTCGAGATCGTCGAGCGAGGCGTTTTCCTTCGGGTGGCGCAGCTGTACGTTGCGGATGCCGGCGCGCTCGATACGCGGGATGAGCGCGGAGAGACGGCGGCCGTCGATGTCGTGGCTGAAAATCTGGCCCTTGTTCTGCATCATGGCCGCCATCGCGATGGTCTTGCCGCCGCCGCCGGCGCAATAGTCGAGCACCTGCTCTCCGGGCGCCGCGCACGAGACGGCGGCTGCGATCTGGCTGCCCATGTCCTGCACTTCGACCCAGCCTTTGGAATAGGCGGGGATGGCCTCGACGCTTTCCCCGCGTTCGACCGAGTCAGCGGCGGGAATACGATAGCCGTTGACGAGTTCGGGCATCGCCCTGGCCTTGACGCCTTCGAGCGCGCGGCCCGCTTTCTCGGGATCGGACTTCAGGGTGTTGACGCGCAGATCGATGGGCGCGCGGGAGGCCATCGCCATGCCTTCGGGCACGGCATCCGGCCCGAAGGCGCGGAGCAGGTTGGGCGTCAGCCATTCGGGGAAATCGCCCTGCACATGCGGCGGGGCGACAGGGTTGGGCGCCATCAGCAGATTCTCGCGCTCCTTGCCTTGCAGCGGCGGCGGGGCGTGATCGTCCTTCAACGCTTCCTCGATCTTGCGGACATCCCAGCCCCAGGCGTGCTTCAGCGCACCGAGCGCGAGGATGCGGGGGCCGGCGGCCTCCATTGCATGCTCGATGGAATTCTTGCGGCGGAGCGCATCGACGACGAGGCCGGAAATCCACGCGCGGTCGCGCGAACCGGCGAAGCGCGAACGCTTGCCCCAGTCGCGGACCGCTTCCTTCACGGGCGTGCGGCGCTCAAGCACGTCGCGCAGGACTTCGATGGCCGCCTGGATTTTTCCGCCGTCACGCATGACGAGCACCGAGAGGCGCAACGCCAACGCGATGACGCTCAGCGTTCAGATCTCCTCCCCCTTGTGGGGAGGAGGCAGGAGGTGGGGGGCGGCGCAGCGCTCGGGCTGCCCGATAGAGCGCGCATGCCGGGCCGCCCCCCTCACCCCGCCCTCTCCCCACAAGGGGGAGAGGGGTGAGCGCCAGCGACATTGGTGATGAAACAAGAGTCACGGATGCGGCCCCGCGCCGCCGTGGCGGTGGGCGAGCGCGCGGCCGATGGCGCGGACGTCCTGCAGGATGGCGTAGTCGCCGACGATGATGGCGTCGCCGGGGGCGCGGTCCTTGTCCATCACCAGCATGGGGCAGCCCTGCCAGTCGGGCCCGACGAGATCGACGATCTCCTGACGCGGGCGCGGGAAGGAGACGCGGCGCACGTCGATCCGGTCGTTCCAGTGGGGATTGGCGATCAGGGCGCCTTCGAGGGTCGCGCAGTCGTTGCAATACCACTCGAACCCGCCATCGGGGAAAGGCGCGCCGAGGATGAACAGGGTGTCTTTCATGGGGGCGTCTTAGCTGGAGACGGCAATCACGGCTAGGGCGCCGCAGCCCACCTCCCCTTGAAAAGGGGAGGTCCGATTTCGCTATGCGAAATCGGGGTGGGGATCACTTTGTCAGGCAAGCGCAAGCCGATATCGTGCTTTCGATTGGGGAAGGCGATTGGGGAGGGCAAATCGCGGTTCAGGAGCGTGATCGGCACGATCCATGAACAGATTCAAGTGCGATTGCTTGAGAAGGAGGCTCGGGGGACGAAGTGATCCCCACCCGGACTTCGCTTCGCGAAAGTCCGACCTCCCCTTTTCAAG
>CAZGWV010000169.1:2665-4994 GCA_964529555.1 uncultured Rhizobium sp. | reverse complement strand
AAAGTCCACCATGATCTCCCCCGAAATCGCTTCCAGCGCGGCTTGCACGCGGTTCGCCGGCAACCCCTCTGGCAATCTCAAATTCGCGGCCATGTTGAACAGCTGCGCGCCCGAGTGGGGTTCGGGGACAAGCCACGTCTCGAAGGTCTCGATGTTGGCGCCGAGGCTGCTCACCGTTGCGGTCACCTGGTTGACGATGCCGGGGCGGTCCTGGCCGACGAGGCTGAACTGCAGCGTCTCGCCCGGCGCCGTGTCGCGCGCGAGCGCGGTCACGATGCGGAAGTCGAGCCCGTCGGCATCGATCGCGGCGACGGCGGCGCGCAGCGCATCGACCCTGCTCTCCGCCAGATCGATCAGCACCGACCCGACATAAAGCCCGCCAAGGCGCGAGAGATGGCTCTCCAACCAGTTGCCGCCGGCAGTCAGCACGGCGGCGGCCAGCGCCTTCGTGAGGCCGGGCCGGTCGCTTCCGGCAACGCTCAGGACAAGTAACGCCATGGAAAGCCTCGTTCAGATTGAGTTCGCCTGGATAGGCCGGCGCGCTGCGCCGCAGTAACATCCGCCTTCGAGCTTCATCTCTTGCCTCCCCTGTTTGCGCCAGCCTAGCGCGTCGAAAGCCGCCTTGCACACTGTCGGATTCGGCTGGATTCGCGGCCTCCCGAAAAGAATCTTCGCGAGCGATCTCAAGCGGCTGGCTAAAATCCGCTGTAAGAAAGTCAGAACCAAATCCACGCCCCTCCCAGTCGAGCGTATTATGCTCCCATCGCCTCCGCACGGAGGGCAGCCGATCACTGACTTGGGCGCTGGGGCGATGCGGGCGGGAGCAATCCTTCTCGCGGGGACGCGGGCCATCCGCGCTTCGGACTACGGACCACGAACCACGGACTTCCACCTGCGGGCATCCCGCGTCCCCTCGCCCTCTATCTGGGCGCTCCACTCCAAGGATACCGGCTGAAATCACGGAGGCTCGAAATTCCCGCCTCGCTTCGCCCCGCCACTTCCCCCCTGCCTTCACTCCCAACGCTCCGCATCAAGGTCGCCTGACGCCAGGGCTGACGGGAGGGGACGACGACATGCGTTCTATGCTGCGCTTCCTGACATTCGTCATGGCGTTCGCGGTGGCGCTGTGGCTCAACCTGTCATCGCCGGGCATGTGAGAGCCGCACGCGCCGCCCCAACATGAACAGGCTGACTCAGCTGGACCTGACCAATCCCTGTTTCGCCCCAATTGCAGCCCCGGCGCGGCCCCATTCGGTTGCGACAACCTGACACTGCGGGCCACGGCGCAACGCCGGGCCCGCAGGTCAGGGGAACAAGACCATGAAGACCCGCACAGCTCTCGCCGCCCTTCTCGCCCTCGCAACAGCAGGCGCGGCCACGACGACCGCCTTTGCCAAGCCGCCGGTCAATCCGGCCATCCACTCCTACATCCTGCTCGACCGCACCGGCTCGATGGAGCCGATCTGGTCGGAGGCGCTCTCCTCGGTGAACGCCTATGCCGACGGTCTCGCCTCGCTCGATGGCGGCCCGCGCATCGATGCCGACATCACACTCGCCGTGTTCGACGCGCAGCGCGGCCTGCAGTTCGACGTGCTGCGCAAGGGCGTGGACGCGACGGACTGGAAGGACGTCACCGCCAACGAGGTGAGCCCGCGCGGGATGACGCCGCTCTATGACGCCATCGGTCGCATCGTTTCGCTGGCGGAGGCGGACCGCCCGGAAAAGGCGATCATCGTGATTATGACCGATGGCGAGGAAAACTCCTCGACCGAGATGAACAACGCCTCCGCCAAGGCCGCGCTCGACCGCGTGCGCGCCAAGGGCTGGGAAGTCGTCTTCCTCGGCGCCGAGTTCTCGAACTTCGACGATGCCGTCGGCGTCGGCCAGACATCGTCGCGCAACATGGCCGTCTCGAAGGACTCGCTGAACGACTCGATGGGCCGCCTTGCCCAGAAGTCGAAGGACTTTGCTACAGGCGCAGCGCCGTCCGTTGAATGGAACGATGAAGACCGCGCCGCCGCGAAGGAAGACGACGTGAAGCAGCGCAACACCAGCGGCAACAACCGCCGCTGACCTTTGGGCGTGGGGACGCCCCCCGGCCGGTGACACCGGCCACAGCCGGCCAGCGGCGGCCTCTCCCCCGCTGCTGGCCGGTCTGTTTCCGGGGCGCTATCCGGTGACGGACACTTGCTTCGAGGAAGCTCGCCATGAAACTTGCGCTCACCATTGCTATCGGCGTCCTGGCGCTCGCGGCATGCCAGCCCGCAACAGCACCGGCGCCGGAAGCCGCTGCGAAGCCGCCGGTCGATGCGGCGGCGAATGCCGATGC
>CAZGWV010000169.1:0-2565 GCA_964529555.1 uncultured Rhizobium sp. | reverse complement strand
CGATGCACCGGCGGACGACGCAGCCGCCGGCTGCAATGCGAAGGCCGAAACAGCCTGGGGCCCGCCCGGCCCAAGCGATCATCCCTCCTATCGCATCGAGGCTTTCACCAACGGCCCGATCTGCGAGGCGTCGGTGGTCACGCTGGTCATCCGGGCGCGCGACGGTTTCCCGATCTATGCCTGGGCCGGGCCGACGCAGTACCTGTTCAATCTCAACGAGGTGACGGACCCTGCGGCGATGCCGGCGGCGCTGGCCGAATGGCTGGCGCCCGACGCAAGGACGACCGCCGACCTGCCGGCGTGGGAGACCACCGACGGGCAGCCGCAACGCGCCGAATTCCCGCTCATGCCCGCCGCCGGGATGGACAAGGCGAGCTATGACGCACTCCGCGCGGAGAAGGCGCCGGCCTATTGCTTCCCGCAAGGCATGGAGAGCCTGCGGTGCCTTGCCCTGCGCGATGGCGAGATCGAAGAGATCGGCCTGCAGCTTTTTCCGGGCTGATTGCCCAAACCCTTCCCCTGCGCGCGGGGTAAGGCTCAGAAATCCGCGCAGGTCGTCCTGTCGGTGCGCAACACGGCATCCTGATCGAACTGCCTGATGTAGGCGTCGCGGATCGCCTCGACGCCGGCCGAGGCGTCGGCGCCTCCATCGTGAACGCGCAGGAGCACACGACTTGGTTCGCGCTCCGTGGTCCCGCGCTGCTCCGACAGCCAGAAGCCCTCGGCTTCGAGAATGGTGAAGCCTTCCCTCCAGCGCGGCGCAACTTCCCGCTCCACGAACTGCTGGAACTCGTAACGCGAAACCGCCCCGCCCGGCCGCGCCATGCCGAGGAACAGCATGGTCTCGACCATCGGCGCGCCGACCTGGCAGACACGCGGCGGGTCAGCCGGAAGCGCCGTCGCGCAGCCGGCCAAGGCGACCGCCGCCAGCACCCCGGACGCATGCATCTTCATCCGCCGCTCCCTGTCGCCGGAAAAGTGTCCTGTTTTCTTCTTTTTGGGGAGGGCCCGCGCCGAAAACAGCCTGCGGCGCTCCGGGCCTCGCTTTCTTCGCAAAACCCCTGTATTGCGGCGCACAAACAGCGCCTCCCCGCTTCAGAAAGCCCATATGCAGCTACGTAACATCGCCATCATCGCCCACGTTGACCACGGCAAGACCACCTTGGTGGACTGCCTGCTCAAGCAATCCGGCCTCTTCCGGGAGAACGAGAAGACGTCCGAACGGATGATGGACTCGAACGACCAGGAGCGTGAGCGCGGCATCACCATCCTCGCCAAAGCCACCTCGGTCGTGTGGAACGACTACCGCATCAACATCGTCGACACGCCCGGACACGCCGACTTCGGCGGCGAGGTGGAGCGCATCCTCAACATGGTCGACGGCGCCATCGTGCTGGTCGACGCCGCCGAAGGCCCGATGCCGCAGACCAAATTCGTGGTGTCGAAAGCTCTGAAGCTCGGCCTGCGTCCCATCGTCTGCGTCAACAAGATCGACAAGCCGGAAGAGCGCCACAACGAAGTCATCAACGAGGTGTTCGACCTCTTCGCGAACCTCGACGCCACCGACGAGCAGCTCGACTTCCCGATCATCTACGGTTCGGCCAAGAACGGCTGGATGAGCAAGGACCCGGCGGTCAAGACCACGGACATGACAGCGCTGTTCGAGACGGTTCTCGCCCACGTCCCGGCGCCGACCGTCGAGCCCGGCCCGTTCCGCCTGCTCGGCACGACGATCGGCTCCGACCCGTTCCTCGGCCGTATCCTCACCGGCCGTGTCGCCGCCGGGTCGGTGAAGCCGAACCAGGCCGTGAAAGTCCTGGCGCGTGACGGTTCGCTCGTCGAGCAGGGTCGCGTCTCGAAAATCCTCGCCTTCCGCGGCCTCACCCGCGCGCCGATCGATGAAGGCGTTGCCGGCGACATCGTCTCGATCGCAGGTCTCACCAAGGCAACCGTCGCCGACACCGTCTGCGACCCCTCGGTCGAACAGGCGATGGAAGCGCAGCCCATCGATCCGCCGACGCTGGCGATGACGTTCCGCGTCAACGACAGCCCGCTCGCCGGCACCGAAGGCAAGAAAGTCACCAGCCGCGTGATCTGGGACCGCCTGCAGCGTGAAGCCGAAGGCAATGTCGCCCTGAAAATCTCGCGCGCGCCCGACACGGACGCATTCGAAGTCGCCGGCCGTGGCGAACTCCAGCTTGCCGTGCTGATCGAGAGCATGCGCCGCGAAGGCTTCGAGCTTGGCGTGTCGCGTCCGAAAGTCGTGATGCAGAAAGACCCGGCGACCGGCGAAACACTCGAACCGATCGAGGAAGTCGTGATCGACGTGGACGACGAACATTCCGGCGTCGTCGTGCAGAAGCTCTCCGAGCGCCGCGCCGACCTGCTCGAAATGCGCCCGTCCAGCGCAGGCCGCACGCGCCTCGTGTTCCACGCACCGACGCGCGGCCTGATCGGTTATCAGGGCGAATTGCTGTCGGATACGCGCGGCACGGCCGTGATGAACCGCCTGTTCCACGCCTACGCCCCGCACAAGGGCGAGATCAAAGGCCGCCACACCGGCGT
>CAZGWV010000168.1:0-5022 GCA_964529555.1 uncultured Rhizobium sp. | reverse complement strand
GGGGGAGGCTGCGGCGTCACTTTCCCCTGAATTGACATTCGGGACGGTCGCCCCCAGTTTCCCGGCGCATCCTCCCCCCAATCGCCCTGAAAATACGAGGAAAAATGCAGGTCGTCGTCGTAGAGTCCCCCGGCAAGGTCAAATCCATCAACAAGTACCTGGGCCCTGGGTACAAGGTGCTGGCGTCGTACGGCCATATCCGGGACCTGCCTTCCAAGGACGGTTCCGTGAAGCCCGACGAGGACTTCGCGATGTCGTGGGACATCGACGGAAAGTCGGTGAAACACGTCAAGGAAATCGCCGACGCCGTGCGCGAGGCCGATGGCCTGATCCTGGCGACCGACCCTGATCGCGAGGGCGAAGCGATCTCGTGGCATGTGCTGGAAGCGCTCAACAACCGCAAGGTGCTGAAGGGCAAGACGATCCAGCGCGTGACGTTCAACGCAATCACCAAGCAGGCGGTGACCGAGGCGATCCAGAACCCGCGCCAGATCGACCAACAGCTTGTGGACGCCTATCTCGCCCGCCGCGCGCTCGACTATCTCGTGGGCTTCTCTCTTTCGCCCGTGCTGTGGCGCAAGCTGCCGGGCACCCGCTCGGCCGGTCGCGTGCAGTCGGTGGCGCTGCGCCTCATCGTCGATCGCGAGATCGAGATCGAGAAATTCATCTCGCAGGAATACTGGAACGTCGCCGCGACCATGTCGGTAAACGGCGCAACGTTCGAAGCGCGCCTCACCGAACTCGACGGACAGAAGCTGCAGAAATTCTCGTTGCCGAACGCCGAGGCCGCCGCTCGTGCGCTGGCCGCCGTGAAGGCTGGCGCGTATCGTGTGGCGTCTGTCGAAGCCAAGCCGCTGAAGCGCAATCCGCCGCCGCCCTTCACGACATCGACGTTGCAACAGGAAGCCGCGCGGAAGCTCGGCTTCTCGGCCAGCCGCACCATGCAGGTAGCCCAGCGCCTCTATGAAGGCGTCTCGATCAATGGCGAGAACACCGGCCTCATCACCTATATGCGTACCGACGGCGTGCAGATGGCCGAGGAAGGCTATGCCGGCGCGCGGAACGCCATCGGCCGCAATTATGGCAAGGAATACCTGCCGGAACATCCGCGCCGCTACACCTCCAAAGCCAAGAACGCCCAGGAAGCCCACGAAGCCGTGCGCCCCACCGACTTCAGCCGCCGCCCCGGCGACGTGTCGATGGAGCCCGACATGGCGCGGCTCTACGAACTGATCTGGAAACGCGCCGTCGCCTCGCAGATGGAAGCGGCGCAACTGGAGCGCACCACGGTCGAGATCCCGTCCACGGACGGCAAGGTCGCTCTGCGCGCCACGGGCCAGGTCGTGAAGTTCGACGGCTTCCTGACGCTCTATCAAGAGGGCCAGGACGAGAAGGACGACGAGGACGGCGGACGCCTACCGGTCATGGCGACGGGCGACACGCCCAAGCTCACCGACGCCATTCACACCCAGCACTTCACCGAACCGCCGCCGCGCTTCTCGGAAGCCTCGCTGGTGAAGCGCCTCGAAGAACTCGGCATCGGCCGCCCGTCCACTTACGCTTCCACGCTCTCGACGCTGATCGACCGCGATTATGTGAAGCTGGAACAGAAGCGCTTCATCCCGGAGGACAAGGGCCGCCTCGTCACCATCTTCCTGGAAAAATTCTTCGCGCGCTACGTGGAATACGATTTCACCGCCTCGCTCGAAGAGAAGCTCGACCTCGTCTCCGACGGCAAGCTGGCATGGAAGGATTTCCTGCGGGACTTCTGGACGGAATTCTCCGCCGCCATCGGC
Source organism: uncultured Rhizobium sp. (assembly GCA_964529555.1). Taxonomy (GTDB): domain Bacteria; phylum Pseudomonadota; class Alphaproteobacteria; order Caulobacterales; family Hyphomonadaceae; genus UBA7672. The sequence continues at coordinate 3,226 of CAZGWV010000168.1, read as the reverse complement.
GCCACAGCCGAACTGCGCGTGTCGAACGTCATCGATGCGATCAACGACGTGCTGGGCGCGTATCTCTTCCCGCCGCGCAACGACGCTGAAGGCAACCCCGTCGATCCGCGCGTGTGCCCGACCTGCGGCACGGGCCAGCTCTCGCTGAAGCTCGGCAAGTTCGGCGCGTTCGTCGGCTGCTCGAACTATCCCGAGTGCCGGTTCACCCGCCCCTTCGGCGGCGACCAGAACCAGAACTCCGACATCCCGCCGGACGGCAAGGTGCTCGGCAACGACCCTGACGGCATTCCGGTGTTCCTCAAGTCCGGCCGCTTCGGCGCCTACGTCCAACTCGGACCGGACCCGATCGAGAAGGGCGAGAAACCCAAGCGCTCATCCATCCCACGCGCCTGGCCGGTGGCAACACTCGATCTGGAACAGGGCCTGAAGCTGCTCTCGCTTCCGCGCGAAGTGGGCAAACACCCCGACGACGGCGAGCCGATCGTGACCAATCTCGGCCGCTTTGGCCCGTATGTGAAACACCTCAACACCTACGCCAGCCTGCCCGACGAGAACGAATTGTTCGAAGTCGGCCTCAACCGCGCCGTCACGCTGATCGCGGAAAAACGCGCCGGCAAGGGCGGCGGGCGTGGCCGCCAGGCTGTCGCTCCGCTGAAGGAGTTGGGAAATCATCCCGATGGTCAGCCCATCAACCTTTTCAACGGCCGCTACGGCCCCTATCTGAAACACGGGACGATCAATGCGAACATCCCCCGCGGCGCAGACCCGGCCTCGATCACGCTTGAGCAGGCAATCGAGCTGGTAGACGCCCGCGCCGCCGCCGCGCCCTCGACGAAATCGAAAGGCAAGAAGGCGGCGAAGAAGGCGCCGGCCTCCCGGAAAGCAACCGGGAAAGCGGCTGCCGCCAAATCAACTGGAGAATCCAAATCAACGACGACCAAGAAAACCGCCGCCAAAAAGGCGCCGGCAAAAACCAAGAGCGCGAAGGCCAAAAAAGAAGAGGCATGAGCCGCCCACCGCGCCAACCGAGACCTGAAGGCCCGCCCACGCGGGAGATGGTCCTCGGTTATCTCGAAAAGAACCCGCACCTCGGCGCCAAGCGCGACATCGCGCGCGGCCTTGACGTTCCGACCGAACACAAGCCCGAACTGCGCCGCATCCTGAACGAACTCGAAGCCGAAGGCGCCCTGGTGCGCACGGCGAAACGCGCCTTCTCGCCCGCTGAAATGCCGCCGCCCACCGGCATCGTGCGCTTCGAGCGCATCGATCGCGACGGCGACCTGATCGGCCGCGCCATGGGCAAGGGCGGCCCGTTCGGACCCGACATCCTTTATGCCGGCCCCTCCGGCGCCAATCATCGCAAGGGCGGGCCGCAGCTGGCGCTGGGCGTTGGCGAGCGTGCGCTCTGCCGCGTCGAGAAGGGACGCGATGGCGTCTGGCGCGCGCGCGCGATCAAGAAGATCGACGCGGCGCCCGAAACATCGCTCATCGGCGTCTACCGCGCCAATCGCTATGGCGGCACGGTGGAGCCGACCTCCCGCAAGGAGAAATCCGACTTCATCATCGAGCGCGGCGACACGCGCGATGCCCGCGATGGCGATCTCGTGCGCATCCAGGCCCGCCCCGCGCGCGGCTATGGCCCGCGCCGCGCCAGCATCACCGACATCCTCGGCCACATCGACGACCCGCGCGCAGCATCCCTGATCGCGATGCACACGCATGGCGTGCCGGATGAATTCCCCGAAGCCGTGATCGAGGAAGCGAACAAGGCGAAACCAGCCCCGGCGCCGCGCGAAGATCTCACCCGCATCCCGCTCATCACCATCGACCCCGAAGACGCACGCGACCATGACGACGCCGTCTATGCCGAGCCCGACGGTCATGGCGGATGGCGCGTCATCATCGCCATCGCCGATGTGGCGGCCTATGTCCGCGTCGGCACTGCGCTGGATCGCGAAGCGTATCGGCGCGGGAACTCGACCTACTTCCCGGATCGCGTCTCGCCCATGCTGCCCGAACACCTCTCGGCGGACCTCTGTTCGCTGCGCGAAGGCGAGCTGCGCGAAACGTTTGCGGTGGAGATCTTCTTCAACGCTGGCGGCCACAAGACGAAGCATCGCTTCATTCGCGGCAAGATGCGCTCCGCCGCCAAGCTGTCTTACGGCCAGGCGCAGAACGCCATCGACGGCGATCCCGACGACAAGACCCAGCCGCTTCTGGAGCAGGTTCTCAAACCGCTCTGGGCCGCCTACGCCGCCGTCTCCAGGGCGCGCGACCAGCGCCATCCGCTCGACCTCGACCTGCCGGAGCGCCGCGTGCGCATCGGACAGGACGGCAAGATCGCCTCGATCAGCCTGCGCGAGCGTTTCGACGCTCACCGCCTGATCGAGGAGTTTATGATTCAGGCCAATGTCTGCGCCGCCGAGACGCTGGAGGCCAAGCGCACGCCGCTGGTCTATCGCGTCCACGAGGAGCCGAGCGAGGAGAAGGTCAACAACCTCTCGAACTTCCTGCCGACCATCGGCCTCAAATGGACACGCGGCGAGACGATCACGGGCGCACGCTTCAACAAGCTGCTGGCTGACGTGAAGGGCTCCGAGAACGAGCCGCTGGTCAACGAGATGGTGCTGCGCACACAGGCGCAAGCGCGCTATGCCGACGAGAATCTCGGCCATTTCGGCCTCAACCTCGCGAAGTACGCGCACTTCACTTCGCCCATCCGCCGCTATTCGGATCTCATCGTTCACCGCGCGCTGATCCGCGCGCTTGGCCTCGGCCCCGATGGCATGAACGACCAGGACGCCGTGCGCATGGAAGAGATGGCTGAGCACGTCACCATGACGGAGCGCCGTTCGATGGCGGCCGAGCGCGAAGCCACCGACCGTTATCTCGCCATCTACATGGCTGACCGCGTGGGCGCTGTGTTCGATGCCCGCATCGCCGGCGTGAACCGCGCAGGCTTGTTCGTGCGCCTCGCCGAAAATGGCGCGGATGGCTTCATCCCCGCCTCGCGCCTGTCGGACGAATACTGGATCCACGACGACGTCAGCGCCGCCATGGTCGCGCAGCGTTCGGGCCAGCGCTACGAGATGGGCATGACCGTTCAGGTGAAGCTGATGGAAGCAACGCCCGTCACCGGCGGCCTGCTGTTCTCCATGCAGTCGCCGCCGCGCCCGCGCCGCACGGACCTGAAGATGCCCTCGCGTGACAGCGATGGACGCGGCCC
>CAZGWV010000167.1:2846-5047 GCA_964529555.1 uncultured Rhizobium sp. | reverse complement strand
ACACCGGCACGATCTCGGCGCCGAGCAGGCGCATGCGGAACACGTTCGGCTTCTGGCGCTCGACATCCGTCTCGCCCATGAATATCACGCACGGCAGGCCAAAGCGCGCGCAGATGGTGGCGGTCGCAACACCGTGCTGCCCCGCGCCCGTCTCCGCAATGATGCGCGTCTTGCCCATGCGCCGCGCAAGCAGGACCTGCCCGATGCAATTGTTGATCTTGTGCGCGCCCGTGTGGTTCAGCTCATCGCGCTTGAAGTAGATTTTCGCCGCCCCTCCGAGGCCTTCGGCCTCGGCAATTTTGGCGAAATGTTGCGTCAGGCGCTCGGCGAAATACATCGGACTCGGCCGCCCGACATAATGCTCCAGCAGCCAGTCGAACTCGGCCTGGAAGCTGGGGTCCGCCTTGGCGCGCGCATATTCCTGCTCAAGGTCGAGCACCAGCGGCATCAGTGTTTCGGCGACATAGCGCCCGCCGAAGTCGCCGAACCGGCCATCGGCGTCGGGCCACTGGCTCCACGCATTTGAAAGGGCGGTATCAGGGCGGGTTCCGGCGGCGTTTGTCATGGCGTTCCGATAAACCGCCGGACGCCAAGTTCCAAGCCCGGTTTGCGACTCAATCAACTTCCCATGCGCTCCGTACTTTCACTAGGATGGGCCCGCGCAACCTGGACAGACATGCATGCGGTTTTTCGATTTCAGCTCCTGGCAGGGCGTCCTGCTCACGATCTTTGGCCTTGCGCTGTTTGCGCTGGTCGGGGTTGGTATTCGCGTCCTGATGATGCTGACCATCCAGCAGCGCCAGCAGCGCATGAACCGCCAGATCAACGAGCGGCTGCGCACTCTGATCGCCGCCTACAAGGTGCTCGGCGGCTCCTTCACCGGCGAACTCACCGTCGATCCCGCCCACCTGCGCGATATCCAGCAGCGCGCAAGGGAAGAGGGCGAGGCCGCGCAAGAACCATCCGAACGCCCGCGCCGCATCCGCGACGCCGTCGAAGCAGCGCTCGCCGACATCGTCCTGCTCGGCACGGACGAGCACGTCCGTCTGGCCGCGCAGGCGGCGGCCGATATGGCGGCTGGCCGCCCGATCCATACCGCCGAACTCGTCGCCTCGCTCCGCAACTTCATCCGCCAGGCGCTCGATCTCACGCCTGTGCCGGCCGAAATCGAAATCCCCCGCCAGGGCCCAACGCGGCAGCAAGGCGGCGGACGCGGCAGGGATGGCGGCAAAGGTGGAGGTGGAGGCGGACGCGGCGGCGGGGGTGGAGGCGGCATGGGTGGCGGCGGAGGAACGGGGGGCGGCATGGGGCTCGGCATGGGCGCGGGCCGCGCCGACGACGCCTGAAGACGCGATCTCGAAGTTCAACTTGCGGAGGCTGTCGCCGCAGGCCAGTACGAGGCGCTGACAGCTCGATCCACGAAGGCTCCTCCATGCAGTATGACGAAGTGATCTTCGGCCGCCGCAGCATTCGCGGCTACAAGCCCGATCCCGTCCCCCGCAAAGTCATCGAAGAGGTGCTCGCGCTCGCCATGCGCGCGCCGACCTCGATGAATACCCAGCCGTGGCATTTCTACGTCATCACCGGCGAACCGCTGAACCGCATCCGCGCGGGCAATACCGAGCGCATGATAGCGGGCGTGCCGCAATCGCGCGAATTCCGCACTGGCCCTGCGTTCGCCGGCAAGCATCGCGAGCGCCAGATCGGCGTCGCCAAGCAATTGTTCAGCGCGATGGGCATCGCCCGCGACGACAAGGACGCGCGGCAGGATTGGGTGTTGCGCGGCTTCCGTCAGTTCGATGCGCCCGTGTGTGTGATCATCACCTATGACCGCGAACTCGACGGCAGCGACGACACGCCTTTCGATTGCGGCGGCATTGCCAATGCGCTGGTGAATGCGGCGTGGTCGCGCGGCCTCGGCACGGTCATCAACAGCCAGGGCATCATGCAGTCGCCAGTGGTGCGCGAGCATGCGGGGATCGCGGAAGACCAGGTCATTATGAAGAGCATCGCACTCGGCTGGCCAGACGACACGTTTCCGGCCAACGCCGTCGTCTCGGAGCGCAAGCCGATCGAGGAAGCGGCGGTTTTCGTCGGGTTTGGGGACTGATCTGCGGGCGCGCCTCGCCCGCCAACACATCCTTCGAGACGATTGGCGCTTTGCGCCAATCCCTCAGGATGAGGCCGGTTGGCGTATCTGC
>CAZGWV010000167.1:0-2746 GCA_964529555.1 uncultured Rhizobium sp. | reverse complement strand
GGGCTGGCCTCGACGCCGGATGAGACATCGACCGCGCCTGCACCGGATTTGCGGATCGCCTCGGCGACGTTCTCGGGCGTGAGGCCGCCGGACAGCGTCCAGTCCTCGTGGTCGTGAACGCGGAAACCCTTGAGGATCGACCAGTCGAAGCTCTTGCCATGCCCGCCTTCGCGGTCGGCGCCTTTGGGCGGCTTGGCGTCGAACAGGAAAGCATCCGCCGCCTCGAACTCCGCCGCCTCGTCGAGATCGCGTGGGCGCATGACGCCCATCGCCTTGATCGCCGGAACCAGCGGATGCTTGCGCGCAAACGCCGCCACCTGCCCCGGCGTCTCCTTGCCATGCAGTTGCACCGCGCCGATCTCGGGCGTCTCGCTGACCAGCTTGTCGAGAAAGGGCACAGCCATGGTCGCGACCACCCACGGCTCGGCGCCAAGTTCGGCTGCGCGGCGGATCAGGGCCTGCGCCTTCTCGAAGGGAACGAAGCGGGGGCTGGTCTCGACCACCACCACGCCGATCATGTCGGCGCCGGCCTCGACGGCCATCTCGACATCGGCCTCGCGGGTCAGCCCGCAGATCTTCACGCTGACCATGCCCGCCTCCGCAACCAAACAAAGCCCAAGGTGAGAAACAGCCGGGCCAAATCCAGAAACAGAAAGGGCGGCCGTGGAGGCCGCCCCTTCCGCACTCTACATAACTCTACCAAGGTCGCCCAAATACCTCAGCGGCCTTTTGCAAGCAAGTCCCGGATGTCCGTCAGCAGTTTCTCCTGCGTTGTCGGCTCCGGCGGGGTCGGCGCTTCCGCCTTTTTCTTCAGGAGATTGTTCATCGCCTTGACCACCATGAACATCGCGAAGGCAACGATGGTGAAAGTAATGACGAAGTTGATGAAGGCCCCGTAGCGAATCGCCACCTCGGGCAGCTCTTCTCCGGCAGGCGTGGTGTGCGCCACCTGCAGGACATATTTGAGTTCGGAGAAGTCGACCTTCACCATCACGCCGATGATCGGCATCAGGATGTCGTCGACCAGCGATTTCACAATCGCCCCGAACGCCGTGCCGATGATGATACCGACCGCGAGGTCGACCACATTCCCGCGCAGGGCAAAGTCCCGGAATTCCTTGAGCAAGATATCTCCCCTCCTGCCGTATGGCGCGTGCAATGCGCCGGTTACAGTCTCGCAATGTGGCGGCCATGCGTCCAGCCCGAATCAGGAAGGCCGGCTATTCCGCCCGGCGATGGCCCGCCGCCGCAGGGGCAGCAGCGTCAGGTCCGGTCTTCCGGGTCCTGGCCATTGTTCAGGCGCGAACGCAATTCCTTGCCAGCCTTGAAGAAAGGCACATGCTTGGCCTCCACCGACACCGAATTGCCCGTGCGCGGATTGCGCCCGGTGCGCGCATCACGCTTGCGCACGGAGAACGCGCCAAAGCCGCGAAGCTCGACCCGATCCCCCCGTTCCAGCGCGGCGGCGATTTCGTCGAATATGACATCGACAATCCGTTCGACCTCGCGGGCCTTCAGATTGGGGTTCTCTTCCGAGAGCTTGGTAATCAGTTCGGAGCGCAGCATGGCCGCAAACTTGCGCTAAGCGCCGAGGAAGGCAAGAGATTTTCGCTGTATCCCGCCAACAGTCTCAGGCCGGCCGTTCCATTCCGGGCCAGCCGGGACCGATTCCGGGGTTATCCCAGCCGCCGCGCCCAAACGCAGAACGCCCCCGCTTTCGCGAGGGCGTTCCACATTCCAGCTGGAAGCGAAGGCCTTAGTCTTCCTTCTTCGCCTGTTTCAGGGCCGCGCCGAGGATATCGCCCAGCGAGGCGCCCGAGTCGGCCGAACCGTACTGTTCCACGGCTTCCTTCTCGTCCTTGATCTCCATCGCCTTGACGGAGAGCGAGACCTTGCGGCCCGCCTTGTCGAACGCCGTGACCAGCGCATCGACCTTGTCGCCCACAGCGAAACGCTCCGGGCGCTGGTCGCCGCGATCGCGCGACAGGTCGGCCTTGCGGATGAAGGCCTTCATGGCGCCGTCGGCGATCGACACTTCGATACCGCCCGAGGTGACCTCGGTGACAGTCGTGGTGACGATCGAGTTCTTGCGCAGGTCGATCGTTTCGGTCGGGTCCTGGCTGAGTTGCTTGATGCCCAGCGAGATGCGCTCTTTCTCGACGTCGATGTCGAGAACGCGCGCCTGAACGGCGTCGCCCTTGTTGTACTTCTTGATGGCTTCCTCACCAGCGACGTTCCAGTCGATGTCGTTGATGTGGACCATGCCGTCGAGATCGGGGCCGAGGCCGACGAAGAGGCCGAACTCGGTGATGCCGCGCACTTCGCCGTCGATGTTCGTGCCGATCGGATGTTCAGCCTGGAAGGCTTCCCACGGGTTGTTCATCACCTGCTTGAGGCCGAGCGAGATGCGGCGCTTCTCGGCGTCGACGTCCAGCACCATCACGTCCACTTCCTGGCTGGACGAGATGATCTTGCCGGGGTGAACGTTCTTCTTCGTCCACGACATTTCGGAGACGTGGATCAGGCCTTCGACGCCATCTTCCAGTTCAACGAACGCGCCGTAGTCGGTGATGTTGGTGACGCGGCCCGTCAGCTTGGCGCCGACCGGGTATTTGGCGGAGACGCCATCCCACGGATCGGTCATCAGCTGTTTCATGCCAAGCGAGATACGCTGCGTGTCCGGGTTGATCTTGATGATCTGGACTTCGACTTCCTGGCCGACTTCCACAACCTGCGACGGGTGCGA
>CAZGWV010000166.1:0-5103 GCA_964529555.1 uncultured Rhizobium sp. | reverse complement strand
CAGTTCGCCTGACGCAGTCTGGCGAACGTCCGTCGAACCACGAGGGCGTGCTCACCGATGCCCGAACCTCACCACCCCGCATCCGGCGACTCAACGCGCTCCGGCCTCAACCCCATCGCAAACAGCCGCGCCGGAATATCCCGCACAACCGGAATCGACTGCAGATGCCGCATGATCCACGGCGCCCGCACTTCGCCCTTTGCGTTCAACGTCGGCGCAATGAAGTTGTCCTGCGCAAACACCTGCGCCGACTGGATCGCCCATGTCGGCCATGTCCGCCGTTTCTGAACGCGCGCAAGATCCGCCGCCTGCACATCGCGATTGGCCAGCGGCCGCCACAGCAGGTTCGCCGCCGCCACCGCATCCGCCACCGCGAGGTTCACGCCAACCCCGCCCACCGGCGACATCGCATGCGCCGCGTCCCCGATGCACAACAGCCCCTCGCGATACCAGCGCTCGAGCCGGTCCACCTGCACGTTCAGCAGCTTCACGTCGCCCCAGCCCGCCACCGCCTCCATGCGATCCGCGAACACCGGCGCCAGCTTCGCCACGCGCGCCCGCCACGCCGGCATCCCGTCCGCCCGAATGGCGTCCGCGCCGCCCTTGGGGATCACATGCGCGCATTGCCAGTAGCTGCCGCGATAGATGCTCACCAGCAGTCCGCCCGCATCCACCCAGCCGCCCGTCTCTTCGCCATCGCCGGGCCGGTGCGGCAGGCGGAACCACAGCACGTCCAGCGGCGCGCCAAGATCCTTCACCTTCATCCCCGCCGCCGCGCGCAGCGTCGATCCCCGCCCATCGCACGCCACTGTCAGGTGCGCCGCAATCTCGATCTCGCCCGCCTCCTTCCGCGCCCGCACGCCCGTCACGCGACCGTTCTCAATGATGAGATCGCTCGCCTCCGTCTCCATCATCAGGTGAAAGCCGCGATAGGCCCGCGCCTTGCGTTCCAGGAAGTTCAGGAATTCCCATTGCGGCGCCATCGCCATGAACGGCGCTTTCACCCTGAGCCGCGTCAGGTCCACCATGCGGATGAATTCGCCGCCGATATGGACGCCGATCCGCTCCGTCCGCGCCAGCGGCAGCTGGAGGAACTCGTCCAGCAGCCCAAGCTCGTGAAACAGTTCCAGTGTCGATGGATGGATCGTGTCCCCGCGAAAGTCGCGCAGGAAGTCCGCGTGCTTCTCCAGCACGACGACATCCAGCCCCGCTCGCGCCAGCAGGAAGCCCAGCATCATCCCCGCGGGCCCGCCCCCGGCGATGCAGCAGCGGGTGTCGATCCTGCGGACCATGAGCCTACCTGTTACGGAGCGAACTGAACCGCATTCCTCACGCGATAGCCGGTGATCGGGAAGTCCGTGAAGAACCCGTCGATCCCCAGCGCGAGGAAACGGCGCATCGTCACCTCGATCGCCTCGCCATTCACCGGCTGATCGTCGCGGAACGTCCACGGATGCACCGGAATGCCCTTTGCGTGGCTCGCTTCCACCACGCCGCTCGATCTGCCGTCGGCGCCGAACAGCAGGCCGATATTCGGCCCCAGCCCGTCCCAGAACGGCGCGTCGGGCCGCGCCATGATCGAGTCGTAGGTCGCCTTGTCGCCGATCAGCATCACAACCGGAATGTCGGTCCTGGCGTTCATCGCCTGCACGAAGTCCGGCTCGAACGCCTGGATGAACACGCGCGCATCCTTGCCCGCCATGTCGTGACGGGCGAGGGCGGCGAGGATCGCGTCTCCCATGTCCGGTTTTCCGAGCCGCGCATGATGCCCCGGCGCCTTCGCTTCCGGGTAGACGCACACCGGCTCGCTCGCCACCGTCACCCGCGACTTCGCCAGCATCAGCACCTCGTCGAACGTCGGTATCTGATAGAGCCCGTCGAACACCTTCGTGCGTCCGGGGAAGGCCTGCACGGCGCGCAGGCTCTTGATCTCGGCCAGCGTGAAGTCCTCGACCCACCAGTCGTCGCGTCCCTCATAGGCCGCATCGCCGGTCTTGCGCTTCCGATCGGCGAACTCCGGCTTCGAGGCGACATTGGTGGTCGTCGACAGATAAAGGTCGTGCCGCGCGACCAGCACATTGTCCTTGGTCATCGCGAGGTCGGGCTCGATGCAGTCCGCCCCGTCATTCAGCGCCCGCTGATAGCTCTCCAGCGTATGCTCCGGCACATCGCCCGAAGCGCCCCTGTGCCCGATCACCAGCGGGCGTTCCCGGCCCAGGCTGGGATACACCCACCCCCCGCCTGGGCTCGTTCCGCCGGCGGCATCGGTCGATCCGGCGGGCGCCAAGGTGTCACAGGCCGACAGCGCCAGCACCGGCGCGAGAGCAAAAGCGGCGAGAATCCGTGCGTGTTTCATCATCTGAATCGACTGTCCCTGCGGTGGTTCCAGGCCCCGGCGGCGTGCTGGCGCGACCTTGGCCACACCCGTTCCGGCTGTCGAGAGGGCATACAGCGCCAACCGTCACGGATTCTTGACGGGGCGGGACCGGCGTCGCATGTCTCGCCCCCTTATGAAGAAGCTCTTCGCCTTCATCAACAACATGGACGCCGCCGCCTGGCGGACCATCTGGGTGTCGCTGGCCCTGCTGGCCGGCGTCATCGCGATTGTCGTGATCGCGACGGTGACGGGCTTTGCCGATCACATGGACGAAGACCTGATGGCCCTGCGCTCGGGCCCCTGGGCGCTTCCCATGGTCATCCTGCTTTTTATGATCACCAGCTTTCTCGGCGCGCCGCAGTTCGCGCTGTTCGGCGTCTGCGTGGTCGCCTTCGGGCCGTGGCTGGGCTGCCTCTATGCCATGATCGGCACGGTGGTGTCGGCCTGGATCCATTTCGTCATCGGCCGCCTCGGCGGCGCCAGGCTGGTCGAGCGCTATGGCGGCAATACGGTCAACCGCCTGTCCCGCTTCATCGGCCGCAACGACTTCCTCGCCAGCCTCATCGTGCGCTCCGTGCCGACCGCCCCGGCTGTCGTCGTCAACATGGCCTTCGGCGCCAGCCAGGCCAATTTCTGGCGCTACACCGCTGGCGTGATCATCGGCTCGATCCCGAAAATCCTGATCGTCGCCCTGCTGGGCCAGTCGGTCATGTCCGCGATGGGCGGCGGCCTCATGCTCGCCATCGGCCTTGGCGTCACCGTGGTCGCGATCTGGATTTCGGTCGCCCTGGCCGCCCGCCGCGCCGTCCGCGGCGAGCCCGACCTGCAGAAGACCCCCGACCTGCAGAAGACTGAAGAACCGGCTCCGCAGGAATAATCCACGCTGCTGCGCCCGGAAGCACAATCCTGCCTCCGCCGCTTTTTCCCGGAGCAGGATTTCCTGTCACTTGACCTGACGGGCAACCGGAACGATAGAAGTTGCATGCGCAATCAGGGGCTCACCCTTCTTCTTTCCCTGCAGGGGCTGCTTAGCAGCCCCTGGGCGCGTTCGTGATCCGGGCATAGGTCCGCGGGTCGCGCGTCCAGGGGTCCCCAAGCCAAGCACCCCCGACAAAGACCTCACAGGACTAGCCAAATGACCGCCCCCGTAATGAAGCCCGCTGGCCCCACCGTATCCGGCCCCGACGGCAAGACCAAAGACCGCGTCATCATTTTCGACACCACCATGCGCGACGGCGAGCAATCGCCCGGCGCCTCGATGACCGTCCGCGAAAAGCTCGAGCTCGCCGAACTCCTGCAGGAGATGAAGGTCGACATCTGCGAAGCGGGCTTCGCCGCCTCGTCCGAAGGCGACTTCACCTCCGTGTCCCAGATCGCCGAGATGGCGAAAGACATGTCGATCTGCACGCTCGCCCGCTCGACGCTCACCGACATCGACAGGGCGGGGGAGGCGCTGCGCAAGGCGAAGAACCCCCGCATCCACACCTTCATCTCCACCAGCCCCGTCCACATGAAGCACAAGCTGAAGATGGGCCCCAACGCCGTGCTCGAAGCCGTCGGCGCGTCCGTCACGCACAGCCGCAAATTCGCCGGCGACGTCGAATGGTCCGCCGAAGACGCAACCCGCACCGAGTTCGACTTCCTCTGCAAGTGCATCGACGTCGCCATCCAGTCCGGCGCCACCGTCATCAACGTGCCCGACACGGTCGGCTATTCGCACCCCGTCGAATACGGCGACCTGATCCGCCGCCTGATCGAGAACATCCCGGACTCCGACAAGGTGATCTGGTCCACCCACTGCCACAACGATCTCGGCCTCGCCGTCGCCAATTCGCTGGCCGGCGTGATGAACGGCGCGCGCCAGATCGAATGCACCGTCAACGGCATCGGCGAACGCGCCGGCAACGCCGCGCTGGAAGAAGCGGTGATGGCGCTGAAAGTCCGCGGCGACTCGCTGCCATACTACACCGACGTCGTGACCCAGAAACTCTCCCGCGCCTCCAAGATGGTGTCGTCCATCACCGGCTTCCCGGTGCAGTTCAACAAGGCCATCGTCGGCAAGAACGCCTTCGCGCACGAAAGCGGCATCCACCAGGACGGCATGCTGAAGAACCGCGAGACCTACGAGATTATGAAGCCCGAGGATGTGGGCGTGCCCTCCACCTCGCTCATCATGGGCAAGCTCTCGGGCCGCAACGCCTTCCGCGACAAGCTGGAATCGCTGGGCTATGTCCTCGAAGCGGCCGTCCTCAACGATGCGTTCAGGCGCTTCAAGGATCTCGCCGACAGGAAGAAGCACGTCTTCGACGAAGACATCATCGCCCTCGTCGACGAACAGATGTCCGGCAAGCAGGAGCGCATCACGCTGAAGCGCCTGAAAGTCGTCGCCGGAACCGACGGCCCGCAATCGGCCGAACTCGAACTGACCGTCGATGGCGAACCACGCTCCGCCAACGCCACAGGCAACGGCCCGGTCGACGCCGTCTTCAACGGCATCCGCCAGCTCTGCCCGCACACCGCTGTTCTCGAACTCTACCAGGTCAGCGCCGTCACCGAAGGCACCGACGCGCAAGCCACGGTCTCGGTGCGCCTCGCCGAACAAGGCCTCGTCGCCACCGGCAAGGCCAGCGACCCCGACACCCTCGTCGCCAGCGCCCGCGCCTACGTCCACGCCCTCAACAAGCTCGACGTCCGCCGCGCCAAGGCAACCGGCGCCGCCGCCTAGG
>CAZGWV010000165.1:2106-5118 GCA_964529555.1 uncultured Rhizobium sp. | reverse complement strand
CGGATTCATCCAGCGCCTGGTAAACCGAATTCACGAAGTCAGGATCGTCGAACTGGTGCGGCGACACGTTGACCGCCACCGACGACACGATGCCTTTCCGGTTCCACCCGGCAGCCGCAAAACAGGCGTCCCGCATCACCTGCTTGCCCAGCTTCGCGATCAGCCCAAGCTCCTCGGCGATCGGAATGAACACGCCCGGCGATACCGCCATGCCATCGGCCCTGCGCCAGCGCGCCAGCGCCTCCGCCCCCACCAGCTCGCCCGTCTCCAGCTTCACTTTCGGCTGGAACACCGCCACGAACTCGCCGCGCTCCAGCCCCTCGCGCACTTCGTCTTCGAGCTTCGATTGCAACCGCGCCTTGTCCAGCAGCTTGCGGTCGAAGAAAGCGTGCTGCGCCGCCCCGTGCCGCTTGGCTTCCTTGAGGGCGACTTCCGCCTGCTTCAGCAGGTCTCCCCCGCTCGCCGCATCGGCGGGCGACGACGCCGCGCCGAAACAGGCCGTGACGCGCACAGCCTGGTTCTCGATCATCATCACGTCCGAGATCGCCGCCGCCATCGCCGCGATCAGTTGCGCCACAGCCTCGCGCCCGGCGCCGGGAAGGATGACGCCGAACTGGTCCGCGCCAAGGCGTCCGAAGAAGAACGGCAAGGTCAGCGTCTGCGAAGCCGCCGCGCGCAACCGCTCGGCCGTTGCCGCCAGCGCAAGATCCGCCGCGCGCGGGCCGTAGGTGACGTTCACCTGCCTGAACCTGTCGAGATCGCAGATCACGAGGAAGACTTCGCCGGCCTCGCCGCCCGCTGCCGCGACCGTCATGTCCAGCTTCGACATGAAGCGCAGCCGGTTCGGCAGGCGCGTCACCGGATCGGTGTACGCCATCGCCAGCGCCCGCCGCATCGCCGCCTCGGAGCGGTCATGCACGCCATCGATCGCCGTCAGCAACGGCTTCAGCAGCCGGTCGTCGGAAGAATCCGCCAGCTTCGACTTGTCCCTCGGATCGCGGCTGCGGATCTGCGTTTCGAGAACCGTCACCGGCTTCAGCGCATGACGCGCCAGCCGGTAGATCAGCGGCGCGATCGCCAGCAGCACCAGCGACAGCACGATCGCGTTCAGCGCCACCACCCACAGCCAGACGTTCGCAAACGGGCGCGGCTGGAACGAATACACCGCATAGCCATACAGCACGCCATTCGCCTCGATCGGCCGCGCCGCATAATAGCGCTCGCCCTCGACCATCACGGCGGTCCTGTCCGCCGCCAGCGCCGCCAGCTGTCTTTGCGGCGGCAGATGCTCGGCAGCGCCGTCCTTCGCCAGCAACCGCCAGTCCGTGTCGAACACCGCGGACTGCCCCTCCGGCATTCCAACCGACAGCGCATCCACCAGCTTCCCGATCTCGTCCCAGTGGCCCGCCTCGGCATGGATACGGGTCACATCCGCCAGCAGGTTCGCCCCGGCGAACACGGCCGTCTGGCGCTGATACCCGATCTCGCCCTGGGCAAGGATCGGCGTCACCACCCATTGGGCGAGCGCGGCAAAAAAGGCGGCGGCGACGGCGATCATCGCCACCCTGCCCGCAAGCCCCATCCGCTTGGCCCGGCGCCTGTCCTTGGGTGTCCCTGCGGTCATCAGCGCGAATCCGGTGGCATTCCAGGCGGCCAGCCCCTAAATGCGTCCCACATTCAGGATTCCTCGACCGTTCGCGGGTTAAGCTAGGTTTCGTTAGCGAACGCACGGTTAATGCAAAGGCCCGCACCCTTGGGGCGGGAAAAGACATGGCGGAAAAAGCGCGCAAGGCAGAGGTCGTCCGCAAGACGAAGGAAACCTCCATCAAGGTTTCCGTCGATGTCGATGGCTCTGGAAAATCGACGATTTCCACCGGCATCGGCTTCTTCGACCACATGCTGGAAAGCTTCGCCAAGCACTCCGCCATGGACATTGAGGTCGACGCGAAGGGCGACCTTCACATCGACCAGCACCACACCATGGAAGATGTGGGCATCGTGCTGGGCCAGGCGTTCAGGGACGCGGTCGGCGGATATTCCAGCGTCGTCCGCTTCGGCCACGCCTATGTGCCGATGGACGAAACCCTCGCCCGCGCCTCGGTCGACCTGTGCAACCGGCCCTATCTGATCTGGAAAGTCGCCTTCACGCGCGACAAGGTCGGAACCGTCGATACCGAGCTGTTCAAGGAATTCTTCCAGGCCTTCGCCATGAATGCCGGCGTCTGCCTCCACCTCGAACTGCTCTATGGCGAGAACTCCCACCACATCGCCGAAGCCAGCTTCAAATCCCTCGCCCGCGCCCTGCGCATGGCCGCCGTCCGCGACGACCGCCTCAAGGGCCAGGTCGCCAGCACCAAGGGCAGCCTCTAGCGGCGCCCCAGGCCCGCGCCTCGTCCTTCGCCCCTACCCGACCCGATACCCCTCCTCCGGCGCCACCCAGATCACGCGGCGCGACAGCTCCGGCGCGATCGCGCCATCGATGGCCGGATGCGTGATCAGCTCCTCGCCGTCCACCTCGTAGGACGTGCAGAGTTCGCGGCCGATCATGGCCGCATAGATCACCGCGACCCGCTTGCGGTACGCCGCAGCCGTTTCGGCATCGACCTCGGCCCCGTCCACGATGAAGTGCGCCGCATCTATGTCCGCCTCGAGGATCTGCCCGCATATCTTTTCGTCCCGGACCGTCACCCGCGAGACGATCTCCATGACCGTGACCGGAAACGTCGGCAGCCCCACACGCGCCGTATTCTCGAACACCCCGTCCCCCAGCGCGCGATAGCTCGCCAGCGACTGGCAGGTCTTCGCCTCCCGGTCGGGCTGATGGCATTGCAGCCTGCCCGCCCCCGCCGGTTTGATCGGAACCGGAAACGACCCCGGCTGCGCCACCGCGACCAATCCGGCAAGAAACGGCGCGGACGCCAGGACAGACCGTTTCATGCTCATCTCCACATGCCGGTAACGCCCAGACTGGCGCCCCTCCGCGTCCGGGAAAAGCAGTCAGCTGCTATTTGC
>CAZGWV010000165.1:0-2006 GCA_964529555.1 uncultured Rhizobium sp. | reverse complement strand
GATGACATGCCATCCGCCCCGCGCTATCCCCCACCCATGACCCGCCTCGCCATCATCGACTATGGATCGGGCAATGTCCGCTCCGTCCAGCGTGCGCTTGAAGCGGCGGCGAACGCGCATGAAATCCGCCTCGACGTCACGCTCACCGACGACCCCGGCCGCATCCGCCAGGCCGACCGCATCGTCCTCCCCGGCGTCGGCCACTATGCCGATTGCGCCGCCGGCCTCGCCGCGCGCCAGGGCGTCACCGAAGCGCTCAACGAAGCCGTGTTCCGCGCGCGCCGCCCCTTCCTCGGCATCTGCGTCGGCATGCAGCTGATGGCGGACGTCGGCCGCGAGGATGTCGAAACACGCGGCCTCGGCTGGATACCCGGCGCGGTCGAGCGCATCGCGCCCGCCGACCCAAATCTCCCCGTGCCGCACATGGGCTGGAACACGCTCACCGACATGCGCGACCACCCGCTCTTCCACGGCCTCGGCCCCGAGCCGCACGTCTACTTTGTGCACTCTTACGCCCTGAAAGCCGAGCACCGCGACCACGTCGCCGCCCGCTGCGACTATGGCGGCAAGTTCACCGCCGCCATCGCCCGCGACAACCTCTTCGGCGCGCAATTCCATCCCGAGAAAAGCCAGAAAGCGGGGCAGCAACTGCTGGCCAACTTCCTGCGCTGGAAGCCGTAGGCTCCGACAAGCGAGCACTCACAGCAAGAGATGGAGTCATTCCCGGGTAAGGCCGCAGGCCGCATCCCGGGAATCCCGGTTCCATCGACTGCGGGAACAACTCCGATTCCCACCGAAGCTTCCAACCGGGATTCCCGGCACGCGCGCTTCGCGCTTGGCCGAGAATGACCCCTGTTGTGACCCCTCTCACCCAAATACATTGACAGCCGCCCTCGCCCCGCGTCCAAGAAGCACGCCCTCCACAACGCCCACCAGAAGGCGATCCAGATGAACCTCTACCCGGCCATCGACCTCAAGGACGGCGTGTGTGTCCGTCTCCTCCGCGGCGAGATGACGACCGCGACCTCCTTCAACGACGATCCCGCCGACCAGGCGCTGCGCTTCTCCGCCATGGGCTTCGAGGCGCTGCACGTCGTCGATCTCAACGGCGCGTTCGAGGGCCATTCGGTCAACCACAACGCCGTCGCCTCCATCCTCGACGTCATGCGCGCGCCCGTTCAGCTCGGCGGCGGCATCCGCGACATGGGCGGCGTCGAGCGCTGGCTCGACGCCGGCATCGCGCGCGTCATCCTCGGCACGGCCGCCGTGCGCAACCCCGCCTTCGTCAGGGAAGCCGCCCGCGCCTTCCCCGGCCACGTCGCCGTCGGCATAGACGCGCGCGATGGCAAGGTCGCCGTGCAGGGCTGGGCCGAGAGCACCGACATGGAAGCCGTCGAACTCGCGAAAGCCTTCGAAGGCTGCGGCGTCGCCGCCATCATCGTCACCGACATCTCCCGCGACGGTCTCAAGACGGGCGTCAATGTCGCCCTCACCGGCCAGCTCGCCGACGCCGTCTCCATCCCCGTCATCGCTTCCGGCGGCCTGAAAAACATCGCCGACATCACCGCCCTGAAAAACCGCCCCGGCACGCCCGTCGAAGGCGCCATCCTCGGCCGCGCCCTCTACGATGGCGACATCGACCCGACAGAGGCGCTGCTGGCGTCGCGGTAGACTCTTTCCTCCCTCGATCGCCACGCGATCGGGGGAGGCGGATCGCTCGCCCTTGCGAGCGAGACGGAGGGGGTCTCTCGATAAGACGCAGCTCTGGCGTCCTCACCCAATCCCGGCTACAAGCCCGCCATTCCGTCCCGCGCAATCCAGCGCGCGACCTGAAGCCTGCAGAGGAGACGATCATGCATCACGCTCATCGCCTCAACCTCACAGCTTCAGGACATCATGGACATCATCAGATGGCTGGCGCACCGCGCCAACCGGTTGCGCTGGCCTAAACCCAGCCCACCCCAACACGACGACCAACACGCCCGGCGCCTCGCCGCGCGCAGCCT
>CAZGWV010000164.1:2072-5164 GCA_964529555.1 uncultured Rhizobium sp. | reverse complement strand
CAGTCGCACTCATCATGGAAGGCTACGCCAACAGCCAGTTCCCCAACCTCGTCATGTCGCGCCAGACCCAGCGCCTGATG
This sequence comes from uncultured Rhizobium sp., assembly GCA_964529555.1. GTDB lineage: Bacteria > Pseudomonadota > Alphaproteobacteria > Caulobacterales > Hyphomonadaceae > UBA7672. Next base: position 5,084 of record CAZGWV010000164.1, on the reverse strand, counting down.
GGAATGGCGAATGACGAGCGGCTCGGCCTGCTCATGGTGCGCGTCCGCAACGCGGAAAAGACAAAGGACCTGGATCGGATCCGCGACGAGCTGAACGCGCTCTCGGACGGTCAGTACCGCGCCTGGACGAAGGACGAGCTTTCCGCCGCCACCATCAACGAGATGACCAAGACCGGCTTCCTCGCCATGATCCTCATGTTTATGAGCGTGATCGGCTTCATCATCGGCGTCGTCATCACCTGGCAGACGCTGCGCGGCGCCATCCTCGCCAACATCAAGGAATTCGCCAGCCTGCGCGCATTGGGCGTCTCCATCGGCCAGTTGCGCGGCGTTGTGATGGAGCTTTCCTTCTGGGTCGGCGTCCTCGGCATCGCCGCATCCGCCGTCCTGATGATCGGCATCACGGCGCTCGCGGGCGCGTTCAACATCCCGATGGGCTACCAGATCGACAGCCTGGTGCAGACCGGCCTGTTGCTCCTGCTCATCGCGATCGGTTCCGGCGCGCTCACCCTTGGCGCTCTCAAGAAGGGCGAACCGGCGGACCTGCTCAAATGATCAACGCACTCCGCAGGAAGAAACCCGAGATCGAGGATGCCCCCGTCTCGGCGCCGCGCCCCGAGGAGGCCGGCAAGCGCTGGGCCATCGAAGCGCGCGGCATCCGCAAGAGCTTCAAGGCCGGGCAGATGATGGTCGACGTCCTCAAGGGCATAGACCTCCTGATCGAGCCCGGCGAGATCGTGCTCGTCATGGGCCCCTCGGGCTCGGGCAAGTCCACGCTGCTCGCCGCCGTCTCCGGCCTGATGAAGCCGGACTCGGGCAGCGTCGTCGCGCTCGACACCAACATCTGGAAACTGCCGCGCCGCAAGATCGACCGCTTCCGCCTCGCCAATTGCGGCTTCATCTTCCAGGGCTTCAACCTGTTCCCGGCGCTCACCGCCAGCCAGCAGGTGCAGATCGTCCTCAAATTTATGAAGAAGAAAAAGGCCGAGCGCAAAGCCGCCGCCGAAGCCGCTCTCACGGACGTCAATCTCGGCCACCGCCTGCGCAACCGTCCCGACCGCATGTCCGGCGGCGAGAAGCAGCGCGTCGCCATCGCCCGCGCGCTCGCCAAGAAGCCGAAGCTCATCTTCGCCGACGAGCCGACCTCCGCGCTCGACGGGGAGAACGGCAATGTGGTGATGACGCTCCTGCGCAAGATGGCGAAGGAGCAGGGCGCAACCGTGCTCTGCGTCACGCACGACGCGCGCCTCGCCACCTTCGCCGACCGCATCATCACGATCGAAGACGGAGTGATCACGTCGACCGACGCCGATCCCGCCCTGTTCGTACATCATTGAGAGAACGGAAAACCGTCATGAAACGCCTCCCCATCTCGCTGTTCGTCCTGTCCAGCCTGCTCGCGCTCACGGCCTGCGGCGGCCCCGCGCCGGGCGGTCCGGGCGGTCCCGGCGGCCCCGGTGCGCCAGGCGCGGGCATCGACCCCAAGTCGATCAACACGCCCTATTCGGCCATTTCCGCCGGCAAGGTGGACATCGAGGGCGGCCTCGTCGATGTCGCCGCCCGCGCGCCCGGCATCGTCAAGGAAGTGCTGGTGCAGGAAGGCGACAAGGTCACCGAAGGCCAGGTGCTGGCCCGCCAGGAAGACGACGACAGCCGCCTCTCGCGCAACCGCGTCGCCGCCCAGCTTCAACAGGCCGAAGCCCAGCTTCCCATCCTCGAAGTCCAGCTCGAAGCCGCCATCCGCGAGGAAGCCCGCCTCAAGCGCCTGACCTCCGAAGACGCCGCCTCCACGCAGGCCTACGAACAGGCGCAGGACCGCACTAAACAACTCGAAGCCCAGGTCGCCGCCCAGCGCACGTCGATCTCCCTCGTCCGCGCCCAGCTGGCCGAGGCGAACTACCAGGTCGAGCTGCATGTGATCCGCGCCCCTGCGGACGGCACCATCGTCCGCCGCTACGCCAACCCCGGCTCGGGCGCCTCCACCTTCAGCGTCACGGCCATGTTCCAGCTCCAGCCCGACGCCATGCGCATCGTCCGCGCCGAGGTCGAGGAACGCTCGATCACGCAGGTCGCGGTCGGCCAGAAAGTCGAGATCGTGCCGGAGTCCGATCAGGCCTCGACCTATTCGGGCGAAGTCATCCGCATCGCCGGCGTCATGGGCGCCCGCAAACTCCGCTCCGACGACCCCAGCGAACGCGCCGACGAGCGCGTGGTCGAAGTCGTGGTCAACGCCGAAGCCGCCCCGGTGCTGGTGGGCCAGCGCGTGCTGGTGAAATTCCTCAAGCCGGGCGGGGCGGCAGGCTCAACCGCGACCGCGACGAACTAGGCGCGAGGCGCGGGAATTAGCCCGGCATCATCGCCGCCGCCTTGCGGGCCTCTTCCGTGCGCTGCTCCATCATCTTCGCGCGGACGGCGTCGAAGCGTTCCCGGATTTCGCTCGGGGCTGTCGCGGGGTGGCCGCTGTCGAAGGGCGGCGCGGGGGCGTATTCGAGGCCCAGCTGGACGGTTCGCGCGAAATCCTCGCCGGCGATTTCCGCCAGCACGGTGAAGGCGAAATCGATGCCGGCGGTGACGCCGCCGCCGGTGATGATGTTTCCATCGCGCGCGACGCGGGCGGGATCGTGAGTGGCGCCGAAGAGTTCGAGGAGGTGCGCCCATGCCCAGTGGCACGCGGCGCGCCTGCCCTTCAGCAGACCGGCGGCGCCGAGGATGAGCGAGCCGGTGCAGACTGACGTGATGTAGCGCGAACCGAGCGCCAGGCGGCGGATGTTGGCGATGAACTCCAGGTCCTGCGCCACTTGCGTCGCGCCGATGCCGCCGGGAACGCAGATGAGGTCGCAACGCTCCACGTCCGCGATGCGCACCGTGCCGGCGAAGACCAGGCCATCGCCGGGGACGTTGCCGCCTGCTGGGCTGGCGACGATGGTTTGCGCGCCGGGGAGGCGGCTGAGCACCTGATGCGGGCCGGTGAAGTCGAGATGGGTCATGCCCGGCCAGATGGCGAAGACGGTG
>CAZGWV010000164.1:0-1972 GCA_964529555.1 uncultured Rhizobium sp. | reverse complement strand
TGGCGGGAATGACAATGTTCCCGCCTTTTCTGCCAGAGGCCATCCCATGCCGCGCCGGCTGAAGCCACGCACCATCGGCGTGATGATCTTCGAGGATTTCCAGCTGCTGGATGCGGCGGGGCCGATCTCTGCTTTCGAGATGCCGATGCGGGGGATGAACCCGGCGCCGTATTCGCTGGAGGTGATCGCGCCGGTTGCGGGGCCTGTGCGCGCCTCCTCGGGCGTTGTGATGATGGCGGGGACGATGCCGGCGAAGCCCGCCTATGACACGCTGGTGATCGCGGGCGGCAATGGCGCGCGGACTGTGATGCGCGACAGCCGGGTGCAGGCGTTTGTGCGGGCGGCGGTGAAGTCGGCGCGGCGGGTGGCTTCGGTTTGCTCGGGCGCCTATGTGCTGGCGCAGGCGGGGGTGCTGGACGGCAAGCGCTGCACCACGCACTGGGGCCGGACGCCCGATTTCCGCCAACGTTATCCGCAGGCCCTTCTGGAGCCGGACCGCATCTATACGCGCGACGGGAAGATCTGGACGTCGGCGGGGATCACGGCGGGGATCGATCTGGCGCTGGCGCTGATCGCCGACGATCTGGGCGAGGACGTGGCCCGGAAATCGGCGCAGGAACTGGTGGTGTATCACCGGCGGCCGGGCGGGCAGTCGCAGTTCTCGGCGCTGCTGGACATCGAGCGGACGGAGGGGCGGTTCACCCACCTGCTCGGCTGGGCGCGGGAGCGGCTGGAGGAGGAGCTGACGGTCGAGGCGCTGGCGGCGCGGGCGAATATGAGCCCACGGAACTTTGCCCGCGCTTTCACGGCGGAAACCGGGGTCACGCCCGCCAAGGCGGTGGAGCGGATGCGGCTGGAGGCGGCGCGCGAGCGCGTGGAGCATTCGGCCGAGCCGGTGGAAGGCATCGCGCGGGCGGTTGGCTTTGGCGATCCCGAGCGGATGCGACGGGCTTTCGTGCGCGCGTTCGGGCAGCCGCCTCAGGCGCTGCGCCGCTTAGCGCGGGTCTAGACGTCCTCAGCCAGCTTCGCGGTACTGCTCGATGCGGGCGTCGAGTTCGGCGAGGCGGTTGCGCCAGATCACCAGCTCGCGGGCGGACAGGCCGCCCTGGGCTGGGGGTACGGGCTCGAGCGAGGCGAGTTCAGTCGCCAGCCGCTCGCGACGCTCGCGGAGCATGGTGAGGGTCTGAGTGCGTGTTTCCTGTTCGCGCATTCTGAAGAAATAGGAAGCATGAGCGGGAAGACGAGTCGACTCTCTCATGCGGCGAAGCGCGATCACAAATGTTGTCGTGATCGGTGGAGAGCGGCGGCGCGAAACGATGGCGGCGATCTACCTACGGTTGTCATCCCGGCCGCAGCGAAGCGGAGAGCCGGGACCCATCGTGAGGCTGTCGGGGTCGTGAAATGGGTCCCGGATAGCGCTGCGCGCTTCGGGGATGACAAGCTGTGAAGCGTTGCAGGACAAGCGCTGTAGAAACGCGCTGCAACCTGAGGGTGTGCCCTATTTCTTCGCCTTCGCGGCCACCATCGCGACGGCTTTCTCGATGCGGCGCAGGCGGGTTTCGGGAGCTTTGGCTTCCTCGATGGCGCGGACGTGTTCCTTGCGATGGGTGAAGGCGAGCGCGTCGAAGGCGGCGCGGAGGCCGGCTTTCTTCAGGGCGGCGGCGAAGTCCCTGGGGACCTCGACCTCGCGCGGGGCGGTGTCGAGTTCCAGTGTGACCTCGACCTTCTGGCCGTCCTTGACGCCGGAGGCTTCGCGGTGGACCTTGGCGAGGGGCAGCAGGAACTTGCCGCCCATGACGGCCACAGTGGAGCGGTAGGTGTAGCCGTTTAGCGTGACGGTGACTTTCGGGCGCTTGCCCTGCCCGAAGCCTTCCACCACCGCCGGAGGGACTGCGATCCCCATCGCGTCCATCGCCTCGGCCTTGCGGAGAGTGATCCTGAATTTGGGCATGTGGGTGTCCCCTTGCGCGGT
>CAZGWV010000163.1:0-5336 GCA_964529555.1 uncultured Rhizobium sp. | reverse complement strand
GTTCGACAACAAATACGGCTGCAAGGAATCGCTGGTGGACGGCATCCGCCGCGCCACCGACACGATGATGGCCGGCAAGGTCGCCGTGGTCTGCGGCTATGGCGACGTGGGCAAGGGCTCGGCCGCCTCGCTGCAAGGCGCCGGCGCCCGCGTGAAGGTCACGGAAGTCGATCCGATCTGCGCGCTGCAGGCCTGCATGGACGGCTATGAAGTCGTGACGCTCGAAGACGTCGTGAAGACTGCCGACATCTTCATCACCACGACCGGCAACAAGGACATCATCCGCGTCGACCACATGCGCGAGATGAAGGACATGGCCATCGTCGGCAATATCGGCCACTTCGACAACGAGATTCAGGTCGCCGGCCTCAAGAACTTCCAGTGGGACAACATCAAGCCGCAGGTGGACATGGTCACATTCCCGTCCGGCAACCGCATGATCCTGCTGTCGGAAGGCCGCCTGCTCAACCTCGGCAACGCCACGGGCCACCCCAGCTTCGTGATGTCGGCCTCGTTCACCAACCAGACGCTGGCCCAGATCGAACTCTGGACCAACGGCAAGGCCTACGAGAACAAGGTCTACACGCTGCCCAAGAAGCTCGACGAGAAAGTCGCGGCGCTCCACCTCAACAAGCTCGGCGCCAATCTCACCAAGCTCTCGAACGAGCAAGCCGCCTATATCGGCGTCGCGCCCGAAGGCCCGTACAAGCCGGAGCACTACCGCTACTAGGATCGGCGGAATTCAGAGACACGGAAGGGCCCGGCGCCGATGCCCGCATCGATCCGGTGCTGCATCTCCAGCCGCCCATTCAGCCCCGGCGGAAAGAAATCTGGAAACCTCGGGAACCGCTTCCGGGTCTCGACGTTCATGCCCTGTCACGGCCGGGTCCCTTATCCGTCCCCCCCCGACCCCCCAAGGGAGCTGGCTGTGACAGCGATTCAGGAAGCGGGCGATCTCTCCAAGGTCGCCCGCTTTTCCGTTCGGCTGGCGCGGCCACGCAAATACCGCCATGACGTCGCAGGCCGCGCCGCAACAATCGCGCCCTTCGCCGGAAAACCCTTGTTTGGCTTGGGATTTCCACCCGGACGCGCGCGGCTGTTCCCGCCATCCTCGCGATTGTCCATAGCAGCGGGTCGAAATTTTCCCTCTTCCACCCATCTGCCGGCAGGCGTACGAGCCGCCCCCGTTCGGGTCGCATGCGGCTCGCGGCAGAGGCCAAACACCAGATGAGCGACGCTTCGCCCAAGGGCGGTCCGGCTCTATCGACTGCTAACCCGACCGGCAAAGGGCGCTTCTGGGCGCTCGCGCTCGCCTCGGTCGGCGTCGTGTTCGGCGATATCGGCACCAGCCCGCTCTACGCCTTCCGCGAATCCATCAAGCACATGCGCGATCCGCTCGATGGAACCGTGTTGCGCGACGATGTGCTCGGCGTCATCTCGCTGATGCTGTGGTCGCTGATCCTCATCGTGACCATCAAATACGTCTTCATCCTCACGCGGCTCGACAATCGCGGCGAAGGCGGCACGCTGTCGCTGATGGCGCTGATCCAGCGCACGATCGGCAGGCGCACGCCATTGCTCTTCATCGTGGCGGTCTGCGGCGCGGGGCTGTTCTTCGGCGACATCCTCCTGACGCCGGCAGTGTCGGTGCTGTCGGCGGTCGAGGGCCTTGCGATCATTCCCGAGCTTGCCGGCAAGATCGATCCATTCATCATCCCGATTGCGCTGGTGCTGCTGACCGGCCTCTTCCTGATCCAGAAGCGCGGCACGGCGCTGGTCGGGGCGCTGTTCGGCCCGATCTGTACGTTCTGGTTCCTTACCCTCGGCGGGCTTGGCGTCTATCACATCGCGCTTGACGGCGCGGCCATCTTCGCCGCGATCAGCCCGCACCATGCGGTGATGTTCCTGCTGACCCACCAGCTGCTCGGCTTCATCGTGCTGGGCTCCGTCTTCCTTGCCGTCACGGGCGCCGAAGCCGTCTACGCCGACATGGGCCATTTCGGCCGCAAGCCGATTGCAGTGACATGGACGTGGCTGGTGCTGCCGTGCCTCACGCTCAACTATCTCGGCCAGGGCGCCATGGTGCTGGCGCACCCGGAGACCATGTCGAACCCGTTCTTCCTGATGGCGCCGAACGGTTTCCAGGCCCCGCTGGTCATCCTCGCCACCATGGCGACCATCATCGCCAGCCAGGCCGTCATCACCGGCGCATTCTCGCTGGCGCAACAGGCCGTGCAGCTCGGCCTCCTGCCCCGCCTGCAGATCGTCAACACCTCCGCCAAGGCGCACGGCCAGATCTACATGCCGCAGGTGAACTACATCCTGCTCGCCGGCGTCGTCATTCTCGTGCTCGGCTTCAAATCGGCGTCCGCGCTCGCTGCGGCCTATGGCGTCTCGGTCATCGGCGCGATGATCACCGCCTCGGTCCTCACCTTCATCGCTGTGCGCCGCGTGTGGAACAAGCCCATGTGGCTCGCGATCGCGATCGCCGCGCCCTTCCTGCTGGTCGAGAGCGTGTTCCTCGCCTCCAACCTTCTGAAGATCCCGCAAGGGGGCCACGTCCCGCTGCTGACCGCCGCCGTGGTCGGGCTTGCCGTATGGACCTGGGTGCGCGGCGCCAGGCTGCTCGCCGAGCGCACGCGCAACGATGTCTCCCTCGAAGACGTCATCAAGGGGCTGGAGGAAAAGCCGCCGCATGTCGTGAAGGGCACCGCCGTCTTCCTCACCGCCGATCCCGACAGCGCACCGACCGCCCTGCTGCACAACCTCAAGCACAACAAGGTGCTCCACGAGCACAATGTCGTCCTCACCGTGAAGACGGCGCAGGTGCCCTACAAGCCTGACGAGAACAAGGTGACGTACGAGGAGATCGCGCCCAACTTCGCCAAGCTCACCATGACGTTCGGCTTCATGGAGACGCCCAACGTCACGCACGGCCTGACGCTCGCGAAGAAGAAGATCGGCCTGTCGTTCGACATCATGTCGACGTCGTTCTTCCTCAGCCGCCGCACCCTGCTCGCCGATGGCAAGCACGGCATGCCGCTATGGCAGGATCACATCTTCATCTTCCTGAACCGCAACGCCACCAACGCGACGGAATTCTTCCGCATCCCGTATTCGCGCGTGGTCGAACTCGGCACCCAGCTGACGATCTAGCGCGAATTGCGCGATTGGAATCGATGCTCCATCCCCGCTCGCCCTGACGAAAATCGGGGCCCAGGGCTGACGATGAGGCTTGCTCCGGCTTGGCGCTTCAAGCCTGTTCGAGTTGAGCAACCGTTTCCCGGATGCTGACTTTCGTCGGCATGAGCGGGGCAAGTTGAGCCGCCTCCGCCCGAATCCGATCACCTGCAGCTCCGCCAGCGCGTGGTGAGCCGCGACAGCCAGGGCGGCGACCGCCCGGAGGACCCGAATGTTATTGAGCACGCTGTTTTGCCCGTCCCAGGGGGGCGGACTATGGCCGATTGATCCTGCCGCACAGGTAACGGCGCGAAATATTGCGTCGCCGACATGAGACCGCGGGATGTTCCCGGTCTGCGCGCCTTTTGATTCCCGCACTCGCCTGATAGGCGAATTGACATAGATTGGCCCTGCCCTTGCTCTGTGGTTGGGGACTGGCTGGCGCGGGCTCCCTCCCGCGCTTTCCTGATATCTTTCGGCACAGGACGCCTCGGTAATTATGATGAAAACGCCCCGCTCGGACCTCCAGGCCAACACCTACGATTTCGAGAACGCGCCCCTGGTGAAGCCGACCGGGTTCCGCGAATACGACGCGCGCTGGTGGTTCGGCGGCCCGCAATATCCGAAAGCTCCTGAGCTCAACTTCCTCGGCGTCCAGGCGCTGGGCCTCGGCCTTGGAACCCTGATCCGCGAGATGGGCGTCGCCCCCCGCATCGTCACGGGCCACGACTACCGCTCCTATTCGCTGTCGATCAAACAGGCGCTCACCCTCGGCCTGCTCGAAGCCGGCCTCGAAGTCCACGACATCGGCCTGGCGCTCTCGCCCGTCGCCTACTTCGCCCAGTTCGACCTCGACATTCCGTGCGTCGCCATGGTCACCGCCAGCCACAACGAGAATGGCTGGACCGGCGTGAAGATGGGCGCGAACAAGCCGCTCACCTTCGGCCCCGAAGAGATGGGCCGCCTGCGCGACATCGTCCTCAACGGCCGCTTCAACCCGCAGCCCGGCGGCAAGCTGATCCGCGTCGACGGCATGCGCGAGCGCTACATCGCCGACGTCACCAAAGGCGTGAAACTGACGCGCAAGCTGAAAGTCGTCTGCGCCTGCGGCAATGGCGCGGCCGGCGCGTTTGCGCCCGACGCCCTGCGCGCGATGGGCGCCGAGGTGATCGAGATGGACACCAACCTCGATTACACCTTCCCCAAATACAACCCGAACCCGGAAGACCACGAAATGCTGGTCTCGATGGGCAAGGCCGTGAAGGAACACGGGGCCGATCTCTGCGTCGGCTTCGATGGCGATGGCGACCGCTGCGGCGTCGTCGACGACAAGGGCGAGGAAATCTTCGCCGACAAGATCGGCCTGCTGCTCGCGCGCGATCTCTCGAAGCTGCACCCCAACGCAACCTTCGTGGTCGACGTGAAATCCACCGGCCTCTACAAGACCGACCCGATCCTGAAAGCCAACGGCGTCACGGTCGACTACTTCAAGACCGGCCACTCCTACATCAAGCGCCGCACCACCGAACTCGACGCCATCGCGGGTTTCGAGAAATCGGGCCACATGTTCTTCCGCAAACCCTATGGCTACGGATATGACGACGCCCTCGTCGCCGCCGCCGCCGTGCTGCAGATGCTGGACCGCAACCCCGGCCGCTCGCTCTCCGATCTCAAATCCGACCTCGGCGATGCATGGACCTCGCTCACCATGTCGCCGCATTGCGACGACGAGAAGAAGTACGGCGTCGTCGATCAGGTCGTCGCCGACTACGCCGCGCTCGCCAAGTCCGGCGGCGAAATCCTCGGCCGCAGGATCATCGACGTGAACACCGTCAACGGCGCCCGCGTCACGCTGGAAGACGGCTCCTGGGTCCTCGTCCGCGCCTCGTCCAACAAGCCCGAACTCGTCGTGGTCGTTGAGTCGATGCAGGGCGAAGACGACATGCGCGCCCTCTTCCGCGACGAAGTGAAACCCCGCCTCGGCAAATTCCCCGAAGTCGGCCACTACAATCAGGAAATCTGAGCCCGGCCCCTCGTGGTTCGACGGACGTTCGGCTGACCACGTCAGCCGAACTGCTCACCATGAGGGTCCTCTCGCTTCCAATCCAGCTGAAGCTAGAGCCCTCATGGTGAGCAGTAGCGATGCGCCAAGCATC
>CAZGWV010000162.1:0-5431 GCA_964529555.1 uncultured Rhizobium sp. | reverse complement strand
ACGTCGCCCAGTTCCTCGCGCGAGCAGATGTGGGCGAGCGTGCCGCCGATCATGCCGGCGCCGATAAGGGCGATCTTCTTGCGGGCCATGGGGAGTTCTCCTGACAGGTGCGGCGGGCGCGGAACCGCCCGGATTCGACGCCGGGACGGTTAGCGCAACGGGAGCAGGGGGGCAATGCGGCGCGGGCGCGCCGGCGCGTCTATTCCTGCGGCCTGGCCACGAAAGGCTGAACCGCCGCGCCGCACGGGGTTTCGAAGCACATCAGCATGCCGATCTCCACCGTGATCCTGTTGCCCGAGCCGGCCGGTATCTGCAGGAAAGCCTTGCCGTCCTGGGCGAGATAGGAGGCCACCTCCGCGCCGGCCGCGTTGAAGGCGCGCAGCGTCACGCCCTTGAGGCAGTCGTCGTCGCAGGCGGCGATGAGGAAGGTGGGCTTCGAATTGTCGAGCGCCAGTTCGACACGCGCCGTCTCGCCCTCGACCAGTTCCGCGAACGCCATATCGCTCACCGGCGTGATGGCCAGCCGCCCGGTGCGCTCGCGCAGATATTCCTCGGCGGATTTGTAGAATTCGTTTTGCCGCTTGTCGTCCACGCTTGCGCCCGTGCGCTCGGGGACGACCTGCTCGATGCGCAGGGCGGCGGTGCAGATCTCCGTCTTGCACGCCACCATGCGGATTTCGATGGTCATCGGGCGCGGAATGTTCCTGGGTTGCTCGGCTGCGGATCTGTATTCGGTGGCCTGGAAGTTGAGGATCGGGCCGTTGTCGTCCGCATCGTCGATGCCGGCCTCTGTTCCGTCCGCATCGCGGGCGACGAGGTCGAGATTGACGCAGTCCTCGTCGCAGAAGCCGTTGACATAGTATTCCGTGGTGGCGTCGGCAGCGAGCGGAATGGTGATGGTCTCGCCGGATTTCATCTCGAAATACTGCAGCTCGCCGACATCCTTGCCATAGTCGAACAGATCGACGCGCTCCTGGATGCGCGCGCGCGAGGCCGGGCTATCCTTGCCCGCGAGCGCCGGCGCGGAGAAGGCGGCCCAGGCGGCGAACGCGAGGCCAACGGCCAGTCTGGAAACCCGCATGCTAGAACTCCGTCTCGTAGAGGCCGATGCCGAACACGCAGACGTCGGCGTCGCATGCGGTCATGTCGAGCGTGACCGTCAGCGAGTCGCCCGACTCCCCCGGCAGGATGATGAGAATCGGCATGTCGTCGTCTTCCACGTCCTCATCCACCCACGCGCCGCCGGCATCCTCGCCCAGCATGTCGATGTCCGAGCAATCGTCATCGCAGGCGGCGTAGACCATGTACGCCTTGCCGGGGTCGAGGACGAAGGTGTGAGTGGCCGACTCGCCTTCCTCGATCTCATCGAGAACGATCCGGCCGACCAGTGTTTCGCCATCGGCGGCCATGCCGGCGACCAGGTCGCGCACCTGATCGTTGATCGTGTAGTCCTGCGCGGCGGCGGCGCCGGCGGCAACCAGCGCGGCGATGCTCGCCGCCATCATTCTCGTTTTCACAGTGTATGTCCCTGTCGTCCCAGGCGGGAAAATGATCCTGCGGCATTGAAGCGTCAATCTGGACGCGCAGCAGCACGCGGGGCGGGGATCCGGCGGCGGAATCCGCCGGTTGCAGCCATTTTCGGCTGTCTTGACGCCGGCTGGACTCAACAGCCCGTACGGTCTTGAAATAACTGCACATTCGCAGTTATGACCTTCACGTCAACGTTATGTGCCGTGAAGTTAGGTCGCTTCCTAACAATGCTAAATACATCCCGGAAACGCTGGGGAATCCTCCCAACCCAGCGCCGGAGAAACCGACATGCGCTGGCGCCGTGTTTCAGCTTGCCTGGCGATCGCGTTGGCGATGGCCGCGTTTCCCGTCGCCGGTTCGGAAAGCGCGCCGCGCGGAGCGGCGTGGGATATCCAGGCCAGGCCGGACGCCCAGCCCGCACATCTCGACCCGGAGCCTGTCGCGGGGTTGGAATCGCTGCCGGGGCTGGACTGGGCGAAGGTCTACATTCCCAAATCGTATGACCCGGCAAAGCCGGCGCCGATGGCGTTGCTGCTGCATGGATCGGGAGATCGCGGGCACACGATGATCCGCGCGTTCGAGGCGCTGGCCGAGGCGCATGGCGTGATCCTGCTGGCGCCCGATGCGCTCGACTATAGTTGGGACATCATGGTGGCGGGCGCGCGCCTGCGCGGTGTGACGCGCGTGCCGGACTGGGGCCCCGATGTCGATCGCATCGACAGCGCGCTCGAAGCCGCGTTCGCGGCCTATGCTGTCGATCCGAACCGCATCTCGCTGATCGGGTTTTCCGATGGCGCGGGATACGGTCTGTCGCTGGGCGCGAACAATGCGGACCTGTTCCAGACCGTGATCGCGTTCGCGCCGGGGCTGCTGATGAAGGTCAATGGCGAGGACCGGGGCCGCGTGATGCTGGTGCATGGCCAGCGTGACGACGTTCTGCCGATGAAGCCGACGCGGGATATCTTTGCGCCGGTGCTTGAGGATCTGGGCTTCGATGTCGAGCTGCGCCTGTTCAATGGCGGCCATGTGATGCCGGAGAATCTGCGCGCGGAGGCGTTCGACTGGTGGCTGAAAGGCGCGGATCACGCTGGCGGCGCAGCGGGGACGGCGCGCTGAGGCGGTTTATCCCGCAGCCTGTTCGCGTTCTGCGGCGAGATAATCGGCCGAGCGCATTTCGTGCAGGCGGCTGGCCGTACGCTGGAATTCGAAGGCGCCGTCGCCCGCGATGTAGATGTCGTCCGGCTGTGCGTCGGCGGATATCACGAGCTTGGTTTTCGATTCGTAGAGCGCATCGATCAGTGTGACGAAGCGGGCGGCCCATGTGCGCTCGTCCTTGCCCATCTTCGGCACGCGGTCGATCAGCACGGTGGGATAGCGGCGCGCGATAGCGAGATAGTCGGCGGCGCCCAGCGGTTGTTTGCAGAGCCGGTCGAAAGTGAAGCGGGCGACGCCTGTCGCCTGCTCGGGGACGGTGAGTTTGCGGCCTTGCACATCGAGAGTTTCAGGCAGCGGAGGCGCGCCGCCGGCGAGGCGCGCGAAGGCGGCATCCATCGAGGCGTCGGCTTCGGGGCCGAGGGGGGAGTAGTACACGGGCGCTGCAGTCAGGCGTTCGAGGCGGTAGTCGCGCACGGATTTCAGCTCGATCACGTCGAGTTCGTCTTCGAGGCGCTTGATGAAAGGCAGGAAGAGCTGGCGGTTGATGCCGTCCTTGTAGAGATCGGATGGCCTGCGGTTCGACGTGGCGACGATGGTGACGCCGAGGTCGAACAATTGTCCGAACAGGCGGCCGAGGATCATGGCGTCGGCGATCTGGGTGACGTGGAATTCGTCGAAGCACAGCAGGCCGGCTGTGTTGGCGATGTGGCGTGCGGCGGGCGCGATGGGATCGTCGCCTGCTTCGCGCACATGGGCGGGATGACGCTTGCGTTCCGATGGGGAGAGCTTGCGCCATTCGAAGATGAAGGCGTGGATTTCCAGCATGAAGTCGTGGAAGTGAACGCGGCGCTTGTCCTTGCGGGGCGCCGCCTCGAAGAACAGGTCCATCAGCATGGACTTGCCGCGACCGACTGCGCCCCAGATGTAGAGGCCGCGCGGAGCCTTGCCGCGGCCGAACCAGCCGCGCGAGGCCGCCAGCGCCTTCACCAGCGCATCGAGCCGTTCGACGGCCTCGGCCTGTGCGAGGTCGGCCTTCACCTGGCCCGACGCGAGGCGCTGTCCATAGAGCTGTTTCAGGCGTGTCATGCAGGCCCGCGATAGCCCGGTTCGGTCCGGCCGCAAAAGCGGTTTCGCGTCGCGGCGCGGTTCATCGCGGTTTGCGGGCGCCGGGTCTGGACGCACGCCACGCCGCGTAGTGCGGCGACAACTCGGGCGGGATTTCGCGCTCGAACGCGGCGTCGAGTGGATATTGCGGCATGGCTTCGGCGATGGCGTCGAGCAGGATGATGCCCTGTTGGCGGTCCTTCGGGCGTTTGAGTGGGGCGCGGCGGTCAAGCTCCGACAGCCAGAGCTTCTGGAGCGCAAACCATCTGGGGTCCGGCGCCACGATCCGCGCCGCCGATCCGTCGCGGCAGATCACAATCTGGTCCACGGGGCGGCCGAGCAGCAGCCACTCCTGCTCCGGCAACGGGATGGGACGCGGCTGGTCTTGGTTCTGGTAGGTTGCCATTCGGGAAGGCGCGATGAGCAGTTCGACCTCGTAGGCGCTGGCGTTGCGCGCCTGAAAGGGTCTTTCGGTATTGACCGTAAAGGTCGGATCGATGGTCTTCAGCATGCTCCACACCGGCGTTCCGTCGGCGGGCGCTGGCGATGACCAGGCAAGATCGAAGTCGTCGGTTTCGTCCGGGGCTCCGCGAATGAAGCCGGCGGCTTCCAGCGCGTAGGCGGGCATGGCGTTGGTCCCCACGACGAGGAGGCTGTCGCCCAGCAATCGCTGCCGGTCGCACTCGCGGAGAATTTCTCCGGCGCGATTGGCTAGCATGGGTGTGCGCAGGGCGCGGCAGAGGCGTCCGGTTTCTTCCAGCGGCCCGCGGCTGACATCAATGCGGGCTTTCGCGTCCGCTTTCTTCTGACGATAGGCGTGGAAGCGCGCCGCGTGCTCGGGCGACCATGCGCCGAGGCTCTTGCCGTTCCCGCCACGGTCGACGATTTCGTAGAGGTACGAGCGGCCGCCCACCTCCTTGCGGCGGAGATCATAGGGAAGCGCTGCGAGCGCCTGCTCGGCTTCCATCCAGACTTCATAGCGCTGGCGCAGGTTCACGAGATTTCGAGCCTGCTCTTCGCTGAAGGGCTGTATCGCCAAGACCGTTTAT
Source organism: uncultured Rhizobium sp. (assembly GCA_964529555.1). Taxonomy (GTDB): domain Bacteria; phylum Pseudomonadota; class Alphaproteobacteria; order Caulobacterales; family Hyphomonadaceae; genus UBA7672. The sequence continues at coordinate 593 of CAZGWV010000162.1, read as the reverse complement.
CCCACAAAATTCATAAATCAGAAAATGTGGGATAAATCTTGCTTTGTCAATATCTTGCTATGCCTACCAGCCCTTCTTCGCCTCGGCGGCGTCCTTGTCGGGGTCGCAGGCGGCGCCGCAGCCTTGGTAGTAGAGGTCTCTGAGGTCGGGCATGGGGGCGGTGATCTTGTGGGGCGGGATGCCCCGGCTGGAGGCTTCGTGGAGGAGGATCTTCCATGAGCCGTCGGCCTGCTTCTCGAAGACGAAGAGCGTCGAGACGCCCATCTCGTAGGTCCTCTGGGCGGCGGAGGCGTAGAAATATCCCCGCTCCCAGACGATGGCCTTTGCGAAGCGCGGGTCCACTTTCAGTACGTCGATCTCGTAGCTGAACTGCAGCGCCTTCGCCGCGAGTTCGTTGTTGATATACGGGCCGCGGATAACGGCCGCGCCGCTGTGCAGGTCGGCGGGGACGGCATAGCCCGGCCCGCTATCGACGCCGCCGGGCGCCATCAGCACCCAGGGCGCATCCGCCTTGGAATGGCTGACGCGCTCATACCAGTCGGCGATCACGGCGCGCACGGCGGCTTCGTCGTCAGCCGGTTGAGCGTGCGCAG
>CAZGWV010000161.1:0-5511 GCA_964529555.1 uncultured Rhizobium sp. | reverse complement strand
CCATGGATTGGATCATCACCGGGACCATCATTGCCCTCCTGCTGGGAACGACCATGTTCGCCGGCTGGAAATCGGGCCGTCCGCGCAAGGACAGCATCCGGCCGCAATGGATATCGTGGCCGTTTGTGACCGTGCTGGGCGGGACCCTGCTGCTCTTTGCCCTGATCCACGCGATGAACCTGATGGGCTTCCAGACCGGCCAGGGAACTCTCAACCGGCTTGGTCTTTGACGTTTGCCGGGCGCGGCGGCGCTTGACCCTGCGCGAGCCGGTGGCTAGCCGTGTTCCACCGTAAAAAGACCGGGGAACATCATGGCCGACCTCGACGCCTTCCGTACTGAAACCCGCGCATGGCTGGAGGCCAACTGCCCCGCCTCGATGCGCACGCCGATGGTGGAGGAAGAAGTCGTCTGGGGCGGCCGCAACCAGACATTCGTGAACCCGGATTCGAAAGTCTGGCTCGACCGCATGGTCGCCAAGGGCTGGACCGCGCCGGCCTGGCCGAAGGAATACGGCGGCGGCGGGCTTTCCAAAGGCGAGGCCATCGTACTCGATCAGGAAATGAAGCGCATCAATGCGCGCTCGCCGCTGGCCTCGTTCGGCATCTGGATGCTGGGCCCGGTGCTGCTGGAATACGCCAACGAGGAACAGAAGAAGAAATTCCTGCCGGATATCTGTGCGGGCAAGACGCGCTGGTGCCAGGGCTATTCGGAACCGGGCGCAGGCTCGGACCTCGCCTCGCTGCAGACCAAGTGCGAGGACAAGGGCGATCACTGGCTGATCAACGGATCGAAGATCTGGACCAGCTACGCCAACCATGCGGACTGGATCTTCTGCCTGGTCCGCACCGACTTCACGAAGAAGCACGAGGGCATCTCGTTCGTGCTGTTCGACATGACGACGCCGGGCGTCGAGACGCGGCCGATCCTGCTGATCTCGGGATCGTCGCCCTTCTGCGAGACGTTCTTCACCGACGTGAAGGTTCCCAAGGACCAGCTGGTCGGCACGCCGGGCAAGGGCTGGGACATCGCCAAGCGCCTGCTGCAGTATGAGCGCCAGAACATTTCCGCCACCGGCTTCGGCGCGGATCGCAATGCCGGGCCGTCGCTGGCCGATATCGCGAAGAAGTACACGGGCACGAAGGACGGCGCGATTGCTGACGCCGATCTGCGCGCGCGCATCACCAAATCGATGATGTACGAGCAGGCCTTCATGCTGACGATCCAGCGCAACACCGAGATGGCGAAAGCCGGCGCGGACGTTGGCCCGGCCACCTCGATCATCAAATACGCCGCCGCGAAGATGAACCAGACCAAGACCGAGCTTCAGGTCGAGGCGATGGGCCATCAGGGTCTCGGCTGGGAAGGCGAAGGCTTCAAGCCGGGCGAAATCCTCTCCACCCGCGCGATGCTGCGCGCGAAGGGCAACTCCATCGAAGGCGGCACGAGCGAGGTGAACCTCAACGTGGTCGCCAAGCGCGTGCTGGGGCTGAGGGATCACCAGTAGATCCGAGGGGTTGGGGGATGAGTTGGGGGCCTTGCGCGACTGTATTCCATAGGATACAGTCGCCGTGATCGAAATTCGCCGCACAGCGACGTTCACCGCATGGATGCGCAAGCTCCGCGACAGCAGGGCTCGCGCGCGTATCGCGATCCGCATCGATCGTCTGGCGGAGGGAAATCCCGGCGACGTTCGGCCGGTTGGCGGCGGCATCAGCGAATTGAGGATCGATTACGGTCCGGGATACCGGGTCTATTACATGCAGAAAGGAGATCAGCTGATCGTCCTTCTGTGCGGCGGCGACAAGGATAGCCAGAACACAGACATTCGCCGCGCGAGAGAAATGGCAAGCGAAGAGGATCGAGAAGATGGCGCTTAAGACAGAGCCTTACGACTCCGCCGACTTCCTCGACGATGATGAAGCCGTCGCCGAATACATCGAAGCGGCGCTGGAAGAGAGCGACCCGAGATTCATCGCCAAGGCGCTGGGCGTCGTCGCGCGCGCCAAGGGCATGAGCGACATCGCCCGCGAAACCGGCCTGTCGCGCGAAAGCCTCTACAAGGCGCTGAGCGCTGAAGGAAACCCGGAGTTTGCGACAGTGCTGGCCGTGCTGCGCGCGCTGAAATTGCGCTTGTCGGTCGCGACCGCGAAGTGACGCGCAACTGGCTTCTGCTTGCCGCGCTGACTCTCATATCCATCCTCATCGCCGCCGAGGTCGCGCTGCGCACGTTGGGCAGTGAGCGGCTGATTTATCGGGCTGATCCCGAGATCGAATATCTGCCCTTGCCCAACCAAGCCGTGTTCCAGAACGCTATCGACATGCGCACCAATGCCTGGGGGATGCGTAGCGATCCGGTGCAGGAGATGAAGCCCGCCGGTACGTTGCGTGTGCTCGTGCTGGGCGACAGCATTGTGTTCGGCCACACCAATATCGCGCACGCCAGTCTTGCGACGACGCGGCTCTCGCAGATGAAGACAGGAGACGGGCGGGCGATCGAGGTGCTGAACGTATCCGCGACCTCGTGGGGGCCGGGGAATATGCTGGCGTGGCTCGATCGGTTCGGCGCGCTGAATGCGGATGCGATCGTGCTGGTGCTGTCCACGCACGATCTTTCCGATGATCGTACGTTCAAGCCGCCGAGCCGGGATGCCTATCCGCAGGCGCAGCCTGTCTCGCTGCTGGTGGACTGGCTGTGGCGACGATTGACGCCTGACCCTGCGAACAGCGCGCCGGACGATCCGCGCTCCGAGGGCGATGCGCAGGCGGCGCTGCCGGTCCTGATGCGGCGCGTGGCGGCGGCGCCGGCGGGCGGCTGCCTGATCGTGCATCCGACGAAGGACGAGCTGAAATCGCCGACCGCGACGGCGGATGAGCAGCGGCTGGAAGCTACGGCGCTGGGCGCGGGGCTGGCCGTGTTCTATGGCCGTGACTTCGTCAGCGCGAAGACCTACTCGGACGGTATCCATCTGTCGGCGGCAGGACAGCAGGATCTCGTTCGCGCCTTCACCGCCTGCCCCGCTCTGGCGGGCGTTGCAGCAGGCGATTGAGCGGCCTCAGCGCATCAGGAAGCGGATCAGCCTCCTTGCGCGTTTGCCGTAGGGGGGCGCGAGCCAGTTGGCGGGGTTGATGAAGCCGGTGCGGAAGACGGCGCGCTGGTGGGTGAAGCGGTCGAAGCCCGCCTTGCCGTGATAGGCGCCCCAGCCGCTGGCGCCGACGCCGCCGAAGGGCAGCCCTTCCTGCGCGACATGCAGCAGCGTGGCGTTGATGGAGACGCCGCCGGAATGCGTTTGGTCCATCACCATGTTCTGTTCGCGGCGATCCTCCGCGAAAATGTAGAGCGCGAGCGGATGGGGATGCGCGTTGATCCAGTGCAGCGCGTCTTCCAGCGAGTCATAGCCGATGATCGGCAGGACGGGCGCGAAGATCTCCTCGCGGATCAGCATGCTGGATTGCGGCGGATTCACCACCACGACTGGCGGCAGCACGCGGCGCTCGCGATCGGAAGGCGCGGGGTGGCGCATGACCTTGGCGCCGCCAAGTTCGGCTTCGTTGACCGCCGCCGTCATGCGGTCGAACGCGCTGACGCTGATGAGGCTGGAGAAGTCGGGGCCGAGATCGGGATAGAGGCGGCGGGCTTCGGCCATCGCCAGTTCGGCGAACTCCATCGCGCGCTCGCGCGGGGCGAGGACGTAGTCGGGCGCGATGCAGGTCTGGCCGGCGTTGAGGAATTTGCCGAGCGCGATGCCCTTCACGGCCTTCTTCAGCGAGCCCGAAGGACAGATCAGCGCCGGAGACTTGCCGCCGAGTTCGAGCGTGGTGGGGGTGAGGTTCTCAGCCGCAGCGACGGCGACCTTACGGCCGACCGAGGTGGAGCCGGTGAAGACGATGTGGTCGAAGGGCTGGCGCGTGAAGTCTGCGGCGACATCGGGCCCGCCGAGGACGACGGCGACCACGTCTTCCCTGAACGTCTCGCGGATGGCGCGCTTGAGCAGGTCGGAGAAGTTCACCGTATGCTCGGACGGCTTGATGATGACGCGGTTGCCGCCGGCCAGCGCATCGGCCAGCGGGGCGATCGCGAGTTGCAGCGGATAGTTCCACGGCGAGACGATGCCGATCACGCCCAGAGGCTCGGGGCGGACCCAGGCTGAGCCGGGCCAGAAATTCATGTCGACTTCGCGGTGGCTGGGTTCCATCCACCATTTGACGTGTTTGCGCGCGTGGCGGATGCCCGAGACGAGGACGGCGACTTCGAGCAGCGAGGTTTCGAAGCGCGAGCGGTTGCCGAAGTCCGCTGAGATGGCGTCGGCGAAAGCGTCGGCGCGCTTGCGCACCATGTCTTCGAGTTCCTGCAGGCGCTCGATGCGCAGGCGGGCATTGGGCGGGCCGTCACGGCGCTGCGCCTCGCGCTGCAGGGCCAGCAGCCGAACCGTTTCGTTTGCTGGAGGATTCGTTCCGTCCATCCGGGCGCCCCGTCTTTTCGGTGTGAGTTGAGCCGGAGCGGTTTCAGGATTCAAGCGGAATCGGAGGCGCCGCGTTACCGGCCGGCCCCAAGGCGGGCTGCGGCGGCCTTGGCCACCTCGCGCGGGCGGGAGCCGAACTGGCGGTTTGCAAGGGCTGCGAAGATCACCAACGTCGCGGCCACAAAGGCCCACCACGCGACAAACCAGGCGAGCACCGCGATGGCGAGGAAGAAGGCGCGCAGGCCGTGGGTGAACTGTCCCGCAGCCGCAATGTTCATTTCGGCGACGCTGGCGGCCGCCTCCTCCGCGCCGGGCTCACCGGCTTCGGGCGTCGCGGCCAGCATGACGGCCGAATAGTTGAACACGCGATAGGCCCAGCCGAATTTGAAGAAGGCGTAGGCGTAAAGCGCCATGACCACGGCGGTCTTCACATAGAAGCCGGGGCGGTCGATCTCGACCTGCATGGCGCTCTGTTCGAAGGCGCCGATGATGGTGTCGGCCGCCGTGAGCAGGCCGAAGCCCGCGCCGACGGCCAGCAGGGCCGTAGAGGCGAAGAAGGAGGTGGCCTGTTGCAGGCCCGTTATGATGTTGGCGTCGACGAGACGGACCTCGCGCCTGGCCATCTGGCGCATCCATTCGCGGCGTTGCGCTTTCATGGCGGCGGACAGGGTGCGGTTGTGCCAGGGCGAGGAGTCGATGAGCCAGCCCAGAAAACCCCAGGCAAGGAGGAAGAAGGCCAGCGCTCCACCGTCGAGCCAGGTCATGGTCGTGCCCTCATGGATTCGGGAGGAGTTAGAGGGATTGCCTGCAAGGAGGCAAGCGGGCGCGATCTCAGAAGCAGGGCTTCTGAGGCGGGTTGCGGGTGATGGGGGACATCGAAGAGGGGTGGCGCTCCTGGTTGGGCGCGGGTGGAGCGGGCGGTGAGCACGGCCTCGTCCTTCGAGACGATCGCTTCGCGATCCCTCAGGATGAGGCCTAGCTGGCTTCTGGCGATTTTGAACGACACACCCACCGCCTCATGGTGAGCAGCCGCGCGCAGCGCGGCGTCCG